>JANMJZ010000207.1:0-5334 GCA_031371635.1 Sphingomonadales bacterium
CATGATCGACGGCGGTCGCCCGCTCGAGGTCCTCGACCGCGTCCGCCACCATTATCCCGTCGCGCTCCACGGCGTTTCGATGTCAGTCGGTTCGGTTCAAGGCCTCGATGACGATTATCTTCTCCGACTGCGCGCGCTCGCCGACCGGATCGAGCCGATGTGGGTTTCCGACCATCTCTGCTGGACCGGTATCGACGGGATCAACAGCCATGACCTGCTCCCGATGCCTTACACGGTTGAGGCGCTCGATGTCGTCGCCGCCAATGTCGCGCACGCCCAGGAACTCTTGGGACGGCCCATGCTGGTCGAAAATCCGTCCAGCTACCTGACCTATGCCCGCGCTGACATGAGCGAATGGGAGTTCCTGGGCGAACTCTCGCGCCGCACGGGCTGCTATCTTCTGCTGGACGTGAACAACGTCTACGTCAGCGCCATCAACCACGGCTTCGATGCGCATAGCTATCTGCGCGGGATCCCTGCCGATCGCGTCCGTCAGGTCCATTTGGCGGGTCATAGCGAGGGTCGCGACGGTCTGTTGATCGATACGCATGACATGCCCGTGCCCGACGGCGTATGGTCGCTGTATGCCGAAGCGATGCGGCTGCTCGGTCCGGTCGCGATGATGATCGAGCGCGACGACGACATTCCCGAGCTCGATGTCCTCATCGACGAGATGGAAAATGCACGTCGTATCGCGATACTGACCTGCGAGGCCGTATGAGCCTCGCCACGCTCCAGCGTGCGTTTCAGGCGCACCTGATGACAGGCAACGGCGACATTGCAGGGTTCGTCGAACCCGCCATGCAGCGCGGTTTGCCGATTTATGCCTTTGCCTATCGGGAGACGCTGCGCGCTGCGCTGCGCGACACGTTCGAAAAGACTCTGCTCTGGCTTGGCGAAGATGCCTTCGCAGCATCCGCCACTGCCTATATCGACGCTGTTCCTTCGCAGAGCTGGACACTGGCCGATTATGGGAGCGGATTTGCCGAGCACCTGAGCAAGGCGATGCCCGACGACCCGGAAGTCGCGGAAATCGCGTGGCTAGACTGGGCATTGCGCGCAGCATTCACCGCCGCTGCGCTAGAACGGGCGGACCCGGCTACGCTGGCATTAGTCGACTGGGAAACGGCGACACTGGCATTGGCGCCGCATCTGGCGTTCCGTAGCGTGGGGTCGAATGTCATCGAGGTGTGGAATGGCCTACCCGATGCGCCGGTCGCTGCAACGTTATTGGGCGCGCCGTTTGGTCTCATCGTCTGGCGCAACGCCCTCACGCCCGAATTCCGAAGTGCAGAACTGCTCGAGGTCGATGCGCTGGGGATCCTGGCGCGCGGCCTGAGTTTTGCGACAATGTGTGCTGCGCTTGCCGAAAAGGGCGCTGACGTCGGCACCATCGGCACCTATCTGTCGCACTGGTTGGGCGACGGGATCGTGTCAGTCCAGGCTTAAGCGATCTCGGCGTGGACGCCGTTGGTTGACGAGCGCGATCGTGGCCACGACGACCAAGGTCATGACCGTATAGGCAACGACCCCGGATACCGATCCTGCGGGGACCGAAGCGAGCAAAAGCGTATCGTTACCGCCCGGAATCATCGTTGCACCGAGCGCCATCAATATGCCGCCACCTAGCGAACGGGCTACACCAGCAAATGTCGGCCATCCGGGCTTGAATACACGAAGGCGCAAGGCTGAAATCATGGCCCCTGTAGCCGTCAGCAATGCCGCGATCGCGCCGCCCCAGCCACTCGCCATCATCGCCATCAGCGGTGAAACGCCGCGTCGGACCGCGTCAGCATAGCTCCATCCGGGCTGCACGACATATAGCAAGGCACCGGCCGTGCCGAGAACTGCCATTGCAGTGGCGAGCGGCCAACGGTCGCTTTCGCGCAATCCATGGCGCTTCAGAACGAGCAGCGCCAGCGTGAGAACGACGCCCGATCCACCAATGACACCAAATCCAGCGGCGCCAGGGTGCACCAAAGTGCTGGGCGCCAGATGCGGTGCCAGCCCCCCAGGGATCAAGTTTGCGAGGATGAATCCAGCTGCCAGCCCCAGGGGCAACGCCAGCAAGCGCGTTTCGCCATTGCCGAGACGCCACAAGGATCCCAGCAGGCAGGCATCGTTTAGGACCGCGCCCCAGGCGAGCAGAACGGCGCCGATGAGAAGTCGCGGCCCGATCGGGGCCATGTCGCCAAAATGTGCTTGAGCCCCCGTGAGCCACAGCGCGGGAAGGCAGACGATCCCCGCTACCCCCGTTGCAACTGCAAATCCGGCAAACAGATCGATCCGCCGCCGCTCGACCAAGTTCCGCGCCGCCGCGACGCCACAAGTGCCACCCTGATTGATCGAATAGCCGATCACCAGCGCGCATATCCAGACAAGTCCAAGTTCGACGGTCATCATCTGCCCAAGCCCCGGCCGGTCAAACTGCACGTTGGGCCAGGCTTTGCAACGCAGCTTCCGACGATTGGCACAGCACAGGATGGGGTTCGCCCTGCGAAGCCTGTACGTTACACCCCTAGCTCGCTCAGTCCCGGGTGGTCATCGGGCCGTCGGCCAAGCGCCCAGCGAAACTTGCGCTCGGCCTCGACGATAGGATGTTCGTTGATGCTGGCGATGCGCCGTTCCATCAGGCCGTCCACGTCGAACTGCCAGTTTTCATTGCCATAGGCGCGGAACCACTGCCCGCCGTCATCGTGGTATTCGTAGGCGAAGCGCATGGCGATCCGGTTGCCGGCATGGGCCCACACTTCCTTGATCAGGCGATAGTCGAGTTCGCTCGCCCATTTGCCGGTAAGAAAGGCCTCGATCTGGTCCCGTCCCGTGATGAATTCAGCACGGTTCCGCCACTGGCTGTCGGGCGTGTAGGCCAGCGCGACGCGTTCAGGATCACGGCTGTTCCAGGCATCTTCGGCAAGGCGCGCTTTCTGGGCGGCGGTTTCTTCGGTAAACGGTGGCAGCGGCGGTCGGCTCATCGGGCTTGTCCTTTCAGGCGGGCGTTTTCGGCTTCGAGTTCGGCAATGCGCGTGTTCAATCGTTCAATGGCACCAGCGACATCGGCCGCATCAAGTTTTTGCGGAATGTGCTGCGGACAATTCACGTCCCAGGCGTCGACGGTGAACAGGATGGCCTGTTCGGGACGGGCGCGGTAGTTTTCGGGCATCAAGGCGGCGATCACGCCGGGGTCATCCGACACGCGTGCGCGGCCCCAGATCTTGATACGGCGCCGGTGCGCGTAATCCATCAGGAACAGGAACGCCTTGTCGTTGTCGGCAAGGTTTCCGGTCGAGATATACTGTTTGTTCCCGGTGTAGTCGGCGAAGGCGAGCGTCCGGTCGTCGAGAACGCGGATGAACCCCTTCGGTCCGCCGCGATGCTGGGCGTAGGGCTGGCCGGTGGCATTTGCGGTAGCGAGATAAGCAGTGTCGATCCCTGAAAGGAAGTCGACGAGGCTGTCATCGATCAAAGTGCGAAAGCCGCCGCGGGCTTCCTGCCGCGCATAGGCCTCGCGAGAACCGCGCGTCGTCTGGAGCGCCTTGACGGTTGGCGTGAAGGCAATGTCGCTGGAGGGGAGCAGGGTCATTGTCATCACGCCTTTCGCCGATCAAGATGTCAGGCCGCTGCGGCAGCCGCGGCTTTGGCGCGCTCGAAATCCCCGTCGCTGTCAGCGGTCAGGATTGTCGGCTGGTACCAGATCACCTCCCGGTCGGTGACCCCGGCCTGATCGAGCCAGCTGTCCATGTAAGTCGACTGGTGATCCACGCCGAAGGCCGGCGACGGGAAGGCCTGGCTGAACGCGCCGCTGGTGTAGACGAGCGTCGCCTTCTTACCCTTGAGCAGGCCGAAATAACCGGTTTCGGGCGCAAAGCCGAAGGTCAGGCCCGGCTAGTGGATGATGTCGATATACTGCTTCAATTTGTACGGGATGCCGCCGTTCCACATCGGGATGGCAAAGAGGTAATGGTCGGCATCGGTGAAACGCCTCGCGATGGTTGTGATCTCGTCCCACAACGTCGCCTGGCTTCCCTCGTTGATACCGCCGCCAAAAACAGTCAGCTTGGCTTCGCTTTTGTTACCGTCGAACTCGGGCAGGCCGGCGTCCCAGAGTTCGATGGTATCAACCTCGAGATCGGGCGTTTTGTCCTTCAGCGCCGCGAGATAGGCGTCGGCAACGGCAATCGACCGCGACGACCCGTGGCGCGGGGAGGCCTGGATGTAGAGCAGCTTGGTCATGTTGATGTCCTGACTGGGTGAGGTAATCCCGGGAGCATCGCTCCCGGGACAAGAGGGTGCTATTGCTTCGGCTTTACGTTCTTGTCGTAGAAGCTGACGATGTGGCTCGCGATGAAGGGGAGATTATCCTCGGTCGCGAAATGGCCAGCATTCAGGCGATGGATCTCGGCCTTGGGCAGGTCCTTGAGGAAGGCTTCGCCACCTGCAGGCGAGAAGAACGGATCGTTCTGGCCCCAGAAGATCACGGTCTTGGGCTGGTTATCGCGCAGGAGCTTCTGCCACGTCGGGTAGAGTTCGGGGTTGTGGCGATAGTCGTAGAACAGGTCGAGCTGGATGCGAAGGTTCGTGGGGCCGGCGACCGACGCCGCATCGGACAGATAACTCTCCGGCGCGATCAGCGCGGGGTGACCCGCACCGCCCAGATAGACGATGTTCTTGATCGCTTCGGGCGTATTAAACCCGGCGAGCGGCTTTTCGCTTGCGGCGTTGCGTTCGATCCAGAGCGCCTTGCGAAAGCCGTCCCATGCCGGCGTGAAGCCGACTTCGTAGGCATTGCTGTTCTGGACGATCAGCCAGTCGAGCGCCTTCGGGTTGCGGCCGACGATCCGGAAGCCGACGGGGCCGCCATAATCCTGAACGTACAGGCCGTAATGGTCGAAGCCCTTGGCGGCGAGGAACTTTTCGACCGTCACCGAGATCGCGTCGAAGCTGTACTGATAGGTTGCCGGATCGGGATGATCGCTGTTGCCAAAGCCCTGGTAGTCGGGGGCGATGACGTGGAAGCGATCGGCCAGCGCCGGGATCAGGTCACGATACTGGTGCGACGAAGACGGCCAGCCGTGCAATAGGACGAGCTTGGGGAGCTTGGGGTCGCCGGCTTCGCGATAGGCGATGTTGAGGCCGTTGATCTTGATCGAGCCAAAGCGAACCTGGTTCGTCGTGACGGGTGTCGTGAGGACAGATGCTGTCGGGGCCGAGAAGGCGGGCGTCGAGGCCGCAAAGCTCATGATCGCAACAGTCGCACTGAACGCGGCGGCAAAAAGACGAGACTTGAGTTTCATTTGGTGAGTCCTTTTCAATTCATGGGAAGGGTGCGGGCGC
>JANMJZ010000251.1:0-2330 GCA_031371635.1 Sphingomonadales bacterium
CGCGCTGACCGCGCTGTCCAACTCCAAACTTGGGCACTGCGCCAAACCTAGGCCTGTCACGGAAAAGTCATTGAGGAGGGCGCGCTGACGGCCGCGAGCCGAGTCTATCCAAACTGATATTCCAAGGGGTACGCGCCGTTCGCGCCGGCGATCCAACCAGCCGGGGACAAACACCAGCCCGTCGGCACGCACGCAAGGCGTTCCCCCAGAAGCCGCCGACTTCAGCAGCCCCTCGATTTCAAAGAGCCGCGGGATCTGGTCGCTCCAGAGCACAAGGTCCAACTCCCCAAGCACCATCAAAACCATGCGGGTCGCAACTGCCAGCGGCTGCCATACATTCTTCAACTCGGCCCATTTAGGCGCGCCGCGGTCAATACCCTCCGAACTCCAGGACAAATCATCACGTGGTGTCACGCTGAGGGCGAAGCGAAGCTGTTCGTATGCTTTGTCGAGTTCCATCGTCAGAGACTCGCTGAAAAATGCGTCCGGCCGTGTCGAGGCCAACTCTGAAAAGGCAGCAGGTTCCTCCGGCAAGTAGGTGGTCACAGGTCCCACAAAGCGAAGCGTTCGCTTCTGCAGTTTGGCATTCAACATGCTGGTCGTAACGGTCGTGAACAACGCCGTCGTTAGCAGTTCGACCACCAAGCCATACGTCAAGTGGCGGGTCTCATCGTTGCTCTCTGCGACTTTTCGACGGAGACTGTGCAATGGCGAGCCGGCCAAAGTATTCCCTCCCTGTCGAACTACTCTTGAGTTCCTAATGGTCTGCATCTGTGCCCCCGAAGGAAAAGCGATGAGACCAACATCTCAAAGAATGCATAATCAAAAATTACCTTAGGTACTTTTTATGGAATTAATAATACCCTGGGTCATGTCAACCGTTTTGCGGGCGCCGCGATCTTGGGTTGGCGGCCCCTGTGAGCAAGGGATTTCCCAGTGGAGCACATGCCACGATGACCTACTTGCAATTGCTACAGCAGGACTTGGAGGACATGGAGCGCAACGATATGACGCGTGGCCGGGCATCCGCGCCTGGACATGTCCCGACTGACAGGCGTCGGCAACTGCTCGCAGCGAGGAGCAGGCTGAAAGGACTATACGTCTTGCTCGCCGTCTGCACGACCATTGCCGATAACCTGGAGGAGCGCCCTGGCTTCTCCCAGGAAGCGATGATGCTGCTTGGATCGTTCATGCCAAATGGCAATGAGCTATCTGGCATGTGCAATTCTGTGTCTGATTATCCCCTGGTCGAACTTGCGCTGCTAGAACTGGACGAACGAGTGTCGCTGGCAAGACGAGTGACAGGTGCGTGGCTGGCGGCATCTCCGGCGCGGACGGATATGAAGATTGATCCTGCCCTCGTTGCCGATATCTGGCGCAAAGCGTGTGGTGCAGCACTAAAAGTTGCAAATTCGCTGGAGGACGCCGTTGGTGACTATCCCGGCTTCGTTGAGGTGGACAACACCGTCGAACTGCTGTCGCAGGCCATATCTGGAAGGTTGCCCTGTTGCGATGCCATCGGGCGGCTATCGATCCCGGGGTGGGCGGAGCGCAGAACAAACCACCGCCTTCGTTGCGACTTGCCTGTCCGCTACGAGAGCGGCAATGTTTTCGAAAACGCACGGCTCTTGAACATTTCTAGGACCGGAGCGGGCCTAGCTTGCCCTCGACTTGCAGAGGTTGGAGATCGCGTGAAGCTGTACATCAACAATCGCGTTATTGACGCTATCGTAGAGTGGGTTGGGAACGGTAAAATGGGCCTGTCGTGGCTTAAGCTTCTTCATGATAGTGATTCGATATTCGACGTCTGTAACAGTCCTTCAAAAGGTACTTTTCCAGGATGAAGGCAGACTGCTGTGCGAACGAAAGCACTGTCGCAAGTTGTGACGCTCCAAATTCTGGAACACCCATGCCGTATATCGATATGAACGCCGACCTTGGAGAGAGTTTCGGTCCTTACAAGCTGGGAGACGACGATACGATGCTAAGCATCGTTAGCTCCGCCAACGTAGCTTGCGGATTTCACGCAGGCGATCCAGAGGTCATGTATAAGACATTCAGTATTGCTAAGGCGCGTGGCGTGGCAGCGGGCGCCCACCCTGGGTTTCATGATCGCGAATATTTCGGGCGACGCTGTTTGCCCCATACCGTCGCCGAGATAGAACGTTTGGTCGCTTATCAAATCGGTGCTGCTTGTTCAGTTGCGGCGCTTGCCGGGCATAAAATTACGTTTGTCAAAGCGCACGGTGCTCTCGGAAACCTTGCAGCGGCAGATGAATCTGTTTCACGCGCGGTGGCGCGAGCGATAAGGACTGTGGATCGGGAATTGA
>JANMJZ010000252.1:0-4752 GCA_031371635.1 Sphingomonadales bacterium
TTGTCGCCAGTGATCATCACGACTTCGAGGCCGCGCTCGCGGAGCGCCTTCACTGCGTCGGCCGATGTCGGACGCTCGGCGTCGGCAATGGCGAACAGCCCGGCCAGCTTTCCCGCTATCGCAAGGTGGACGACCGTTCGACCGGAACCCTGGAGTTCGTCCGACTTGGCGCCAAGCTCGCCGAGATCGACCTTGTTATCGGTCATCAGCAGCTTGTTGCCGAGGAGGACCGGTTTCCCGTCCACCTTGGCCTGCGCGCCCCTTCCCTCAAGATTCTTGAAGTCGGTCGCCTTCGGCACCTTGGCATCGCCCGCCCGCCGCAGGATCGCTTGCGCCAGCGGATGATCCGATCCTGCCTCGACCGCAGCCGCGGTCGCCAGCGTTTGCGCTTCGGCCACGCCGGCAGCCACCACTATCTCCACCACTTCGGGCTGGCCCATGGTGAGCGTGCCGGTCTTGTCAAAGATGATGACATCGAGTTTTGTGGCATCCTCCAGTGCCGAGGCGTTTTTGAAAAGAATGCCGTTTGTCGCGCCGAGACCTGTGCCGACCATGATCGCCATGGGGGTCGCAAGGCCAAGGGCATCGGGGCAGGCGATTACGAAGACAGTGATGGTAAGACTGACTGCGAACAGTAAAGGCTGGCCGATCACCCAGAACCAGACGGCGAAAGTTCCCAGGCCCACGACCACGGCTGCGAGCACCAGCCACTGCGCCGCCCGGTCGGCGAGCAATTGAGCCGGAGCCTTTGAGTTCTGCGCGTCCTGAACGAGTTTGACGATCTGGGCGAGCGCCGTGTCCGCGCCGACTTTGGTCGCCTTGTACTGGAACGTGCCACTCTTGTTGATTGTCGCACCGATCACGGTGTCTCCGACCTTCTTGTCGACCGGCATCGATTCGCCCGTCAGCATCGACTGATCGACCGACGACGACCCTTCCTGAATGATGCCATCGACGGGAATCTTGTTGCCCGGCCGGATGACGACGATATCGTCGGCGGCAACCTCCGACGTCGGCACCTCGATTTCCTTGCCGTCGCGGATGACCATCGCTTTGGGCGGTGCCAGGTCCATGAGCGACCGGATCGCTGCCGATGCGCCCGCACGCGCACGCATTTCGAGCCAGTGGCCGAGCAAAATGAAGTCGAGCAGAATGACGGCGGCTTCATAAAAATTCTGTCCGCCCCAGAGGAACGTGGCACCGACGCTGAACAAATAACCGGTGCCGACACTCAGAACGACAAGGACGGCCATATTTGCCACGCCGCCGCTGATTGCGCGGAAGGCAGCGACGACGAAGGGCCAGACCGGATAAAGAATGGCTCCACTCGCGAGAACGAACAGCACCACATCGAGCTTGAGGCCGAAAGGCACCGGAACCTTTAATGCATCGATTCCCATCGGCGAAAACGCAAAAACCGGAAGGCTGAAGGCAAGTGCAATCCAAAACCGGTTGCGCATATCGCGAACCATCGCCGGCAAATCCTGATTGCCGCCATGACCCATTTCCCTGGCCATCGCATCCGACTTCCGGCCGCCATGGGCCGTGTGATCGGCAGCACTTTTGTCCTTCTCATCTTCCTGTTTAGCTGAGGCGTCGGATGGGGACGCCGAACTGGGCGCAGCGTCCTTTGTTGGTACGGCAGACTCGCCATCCTCGGGATTGCCTGCTGGCGCAGCGGCCCTGTCGGGTTTCGACGTATCTGTAGTATCGGATCGTTGGCTGTCAGGCGAACCAGCAGAATCGTGTTCTGGGGGAGTCTTTGGCTCATTGGCTGGCGAGACATCGGCCTTTTCTGTCGTTCCTGCGCTATCTTTTGATTTCGGTGCGCTGGTTTCCGATGTCTCGCTGTCAGCCGGACTGCGCTCATCGCCGGGCTGACGGGCGTCGCCCAATGCTCGGGGATCACCGGGGGCTCTTGGGTCACCCAGCTCTCTAGGGTCGCCGGGCGCTCTGGCATCACCCGGCGCGCGCTCGTCGCCTGGGCCCCGTTCATCATGCGGAGCGGTCGCCCTGGCGAGTTGCGGGATCGGTTTCGGATGCACTACGGCTGCCGAAGCCTTCTTGTCGCGACCTGCCGCCGCCACCTTCTTGGTCTTCGCGCGAGGTGTTTGTGCTTTCGGGCCGACTTTGGGCGCCATCGCGTTTCCTCGCAGTCAAATAAGAGATATCGCTGTAGTTGTGGCGGGCGTTGCCTCGAACGCTGCCAGCAAGGTGCAGCCTAATCGTGCTTTGCATGCTCCCGAGCAGCGCCGTCCGTCGTCGAGCCGCCGCAACACGAGGCCATCGCACTTTTCGGCTTCGCCTTAACTTCTTCTGGCTTGATTGCCGACGGTGTCGTCTGCTGATCGTCCACACTCTTGCCACCGCAACAGCTCGGGCTCGAGGCGGCTGGGGGCGACTTGTCAATTTGATTAGTCATTTCGGTGCTCCTGCCTAAGTTATCGCGAATGCGTGCCAGTGAGCCTGACAAGCGTCTGCAAATGTCAGCAGAATAGGCGAAAGCAGACGATACGAGGCAGCTTCGGAAACTACCTATCGACGATCTGTGAGGGTTCTCGGATTTCCCCCCTAGAACCCTGGTTTTCAAGGCTCACTGCCAAAGTATTTGCTTCCCTGGATCCGCACTCGTCGTTTCGCCTTCAGCGGTTCAGAATGCGACCCGCCAAATTGTAGCAGTGCGCGACCAGGGCCCCAGCGATGCCGCCGAAGATGAAAGCGCTCAGACCGCCCATCCACAAGGCGGCTGTCGAACCCGCCGATTGGGTGGTAAACATCAGAATGAAACTGTGCGCGAGCGGGGGACTCAACATCGTTGCGGCCCAACAAATCAAAAACAGCAGGAGGGTGACAAAAGCTCCGGTGGACGTACACCGAATAATATCGAGTCGACCACGAAGATATGCTGATTCCCGTTCCGCCATCGTAAGCTCCCGTTTGTCGCGCGAGAGTTTATCGGGCCAAGGCCACAAGCCACAGGGTCGGAAATTACCTACGTCATAGTTGCCAGCAACTGGTCGAGCGATACGGTTGCAAAAGTCGTGAAATTGTCAGCCAGAGCATAGGGCAAAATCAACGTGCGGTCGTGCAGCATCGCACCGCAGGTGTAAGCCACATTCGGGACATAGCCGTAGCGTTCTTCGGCACTCGGCCGAACCAGTGGAACGGTCGTCCGCGCCAGCAATTTGGTTGGGTCGTCGCGGTCGAGGAGGCACACGCCGATGCAATAGGAGCGGACGGCACCGACGCCGTGCGTGATCACGAGCCACCCTTCGTCGATCTCGATCGGAGAGCCGCCGTTACCCATTTGAACGAACTCCCAAGGCCAGCGGGGTGACACGGCTTTGGCCCCGCCATTCCATGTGTAGAGATCGTCCGATGTCAGAAACCAGATGTTTTCATGATCCTGACGGCCTAACATCGCATACCGTCCGTCGATACGGCGCGGAAATAAGGCCATTCCCTTGTTTGCCGTCGCATCGCCACGCAGAGCGTTCAACTCAAACGTCACAAAGTCGGTTGTCCGCAAAAGCTCCTGCCGGATCGCTTCGCCGCTGAACGCCGTATAGGTGCCAAAAAAAGTCACGTTCCCGTCATCGTCGGTAAAGCGGACGAGCCGCAAATCTTCGATCCCGTGTCTCTGGCGAAACGTGATCGGAAAAATCACGACCTCGGACAAGTCCGGGACATTCTCACAGATTAGACGCACCCCAGGATCGTCAGCGATGCCGCCGGGGATGCTTTCTATACGGGGGGCGACTGCCTGAAATCCGGCGGGATCGACGATGACTGAACCGTCCAAGGTACAGAGCCCGGTGCGAAAGGTGATCGACGACACATGCCCTTCACCGACGCCCCGTAACGACATAACAAATCTGAGCGTATCGTTCGGAACGCCTGACTGATCGGGGTGAGCAACAATGCTGGGATTGAACAGCGCTGCAGCCTCGAACGCATATTCTTCGCTGAAATAAGCGCCGATCAACAGCGCATGGTCATCCTCGACCGAACAATGGTCGATGAGCAAGCCGTTGACCTCATGGAACCGTCGAAGCAGTACCGCCTTCACATCTCTGTGGCGCTCGGAGAGACCAGCGACCACCCGATCGAGCTCTGCGCGCAATATGTCATCATTGAGCGCCAGCACCCGGTCGGCGATGCGCTGCGCGCGGGGACGATCGTTAGGCGTCCCGCCGGGCGGATCTTCGGCAGGCACGAAGGGCCGGATCACCACGCGCTTGGGATCGGGCCGCAATAAGATCGGCAAATGTTTGGCAAGTTCGTCGTTTGACACTGTCGCCCCATTTGCGCGATCGCACGATGTTATTCGTCGAGTGCGGCATTAATCGGCCTGTGCAGCGCGGCGAGGGTCGGAATCTACTCACGAGGCTATCGGCCAATATAAGCGTGGATGTTCTCAGGCTCTTCGGGATTGCCGGTGCGCGGAATGAAATGCAGCAGGATGAAACCGCTCATAACGCCGGCCAAAAAGCACCATACGGATATGAACCAGGCAGCGTAGAATACATAAGCCACTATGAATGATGCGAATGCGACGACGCCGAAAACACGGACGGTTTTATGGCTTGAAACCAACGCGCTTACGCACGTGCCAAGGAGGTATAATCCCATTACGGCGATGCCGTAAAAATGCGGCGAGACGTAAGTGATGTGACGACCCTCGACTACAGCGGTAATCGGCTGAGTGATGAGCGCATAGAGGAGGTAAAGAGCACCAAGGCCTGCCCCCGC
>JANMJZ010000290.1:0-2889 GCA_031371635.1 Sphingomonadales bacterium
ATTTTCATGCCAGGCATCGAACCATGATCCATCCCCGACATGCCTTGGGCTAGCGCGGGAGAACTCGCGCCGAGCGAGGCAACCAGAGCACAGGCGATGACGCGGTTCATGCGGCCTCGCCGCGCGGACGGACGCTGACGATACGCATCATGCCCGCCGCCATGTGATAGAGAAGGTGGCAGTGAAACGCCCAGTCGCCGACGGCATCTGCGGTGACGTCGAATGATACCTTTCCGCCGGGCTGCACGATTACCGTGTGCTTGCGGGGGGCATGGTCGCCGTGTCCCGTCACCAGCTCGAAGAAGTGACCGTGCAAGTGGATCGGATGGCTCATCATGGAATCGTTAACAAGGTTCACCCGCACCCGCTCGCCTTCGATAAACGGGATCGGCGCGTGATGATCGGACATTTTCACGCCGTCGAACGACCACATGAAGCGTTCCATGTTGCCGGTCAGATGGAGATCGAGCGACCGGTCAGGGGCGCGCACGTCCGGGTTCCGGTCGAGCGCCATGAGATCACGGTAATTCAGCACCTTGTGGCCGACGTCCGCCAGGCCCTGACCCGGATCGCCGGTACGATCCATCGGCATCGGCGAAATCGTCTGGACGCCGGGATCGCGCTTCACTTGTGGGGCGGCCGAAAAGTCGCGCATCTTCATGCTGCCGTGATCCATGCCCGCCATCGCGCCTGCGGCAGGCGCTGCGCCCGACATGTCCATTTCGGGCATCGATGCGTCCGGCGCTGGCGCCGACATGTCCATTGTCTGAGTTCCATGGCCCATCGTGGCATGGTCCATCCCGGCCATCGCGCCACCCGACATGTCCATGCCGCTCATGTCGCCCATGCCCATGTCGGTCATGGTGGCGAGCGGACGTTTGCGAAGCGGCGGAACTTCGGCGGCCATCCCAGCACGCGGCGCAAGCGTCGCGCGCGCCATGCCCGAACGGTCGGTTGCCTCGCCGACGAACGTATAGGCGCGGTCATCGCTCGGCGTGACGATCACGTCGTACGTTTCCGCAACGCCGATCTGGAACTCGTCGATCTCGACCGGGCGCACGTTCAGGCCATCGGCCTGGACGACGGTCATCCGAAGGCCGGGAATACGGACGTTGAAGAACGTCATCGCCGACGCGTTGATGATGCGCAGACGAACGCGCTCGCCGGGCCTGAACAATCCGGTCCAGTTGTCGCGCGGCCCGTGGCCGTTGACGAGAAACGAATACGTCGAGCCTGTCGCATCGGCGATGTCGGTGGGGTCCATCCGCATCTTGCCCCAGTCGATGCGGTCCTTGAGCGGCTGATCGCGCCCGGCGAGCAGCCCGCCGAGCGTTTGGCGCTGCATGTTGAAGTGGCCCGGATTGACCTTCATGTTCCGGAATATCGCTTCGGGCGTCAGCGGGCTGTGATCGGACAGGACGATGACATGCTCGCGGTCCGATACAATCGGGTCCACGCCTGCGGGATCGATGACGATCGGCCCGTAAAGCCCTTCCTGCTCCTGGAATCCGGAGTGGCTGTGATACCAATACGTTCCCGCCTGTTTGGCGGGAAATTCGTAGAGAAAGGTCGAGCGCGGCTTGATGCCGGGAAAACTGACACCGGGCACGCCGTCGTACTGGAATGGAACGAGCAACCCGTGCCAGTGAATCGAGGAATCGACGTCGAGTTCGTTCGATACGGATAGCCGCACCTTTTGCCCCTGACGCAACCGGATCAGCGGTCCCGGCACGGTGCCGTTGATACCGATGGCGCGGAACGGCTTGCCGTCGATCCGCATCGTCTGCCGCGCGATCCGTAAGGCAACATCGGGACCGCTCACTGTTGGCAGTGGCGCGACCATGCCCGACGAAACGCCTTGCGCCCAGGCGGGAAACCAGGCGGCCAGCGCAGCGGTGCCACAGGCCGCAGCCCCGGCGCGCAGCATCGTGCGTCGATCGACAACAGGGCGAATGGCAGGGAGTTCGCTAGCGTTCATGCAAGTCATACGCGGCGCGGCACGTCTTCCCTCAAAGCCTCGTTCAGTTTCTGGCGCGCTCGATAAAGACGGGTCTCGACCGTTTTTTCGCTCACCCTCAGCGTCGCTGCGACCTCGGCTTGCGACATGTCCTCGATCGTCCGAAGCAACAACGCCTCTTTCAGGCGGGGAGACAAGGCAGCTATTGCCGCAGAGACGCGCGTCAGCTTCTCCCGGTCTTCGGCGGTACGATCTGCCCCCACAGCCTCGTCGGGGATTGAATGCGCAGCATGGTCGGGCATTCCGAAGCTGAACAACCGCCGCACCGCGCGTCTTCGTCTCCAGTCGCGCGCCTTGTTGAGCGCAATCCGCGCGATCCAGGCACGGAACGGACGCGCGGGATCGTAGCGATCGAGTGCACCGAATGCGGAGATCAATGTTTCCTGGGTGACATCCATCGCTTCGTCGGCGTCACCGGTCGCGCTGCGGACCAGCCGGTAGACCGCCTCGCGGTGCCGTTCGGCAAGCGCGCGGTAAGCCGCTTGGGCGCCGCTGCGCGCTAACGCCACCAGTTCCCCGTCGGATGCGTCATCAAGCGCAAGCGTCACCGCGCGTCGGCGGTCAGCGCCTTGACCACAGCCTGATCGAACACCGCCGTTTGATCCGGCTTCAACAGCGATCGCATCGCAAAGACATGTTCGAGCGTTGCCTTCTGCAACTTTCCCATGGTCATGTGGCAGGCATCCACTGCTGCGGCGACACGCGGACCGAAGCCGTGCTCGGTCTCGATCGCTTCCGCGAGACGCGCGTTGTCGGCGCGCAATTCGAGTTCGAGCGCTTTGCGCCGGACCGAAAATGTCGCTTCTAGGGCATCGAGCTTCGCATGCTGTTGAGCATCGAGCGTGAGCTTGTCGTGCAATAAGGCGTGAAGC
>JANMJZ010000228.1:0-5009 GCA_031371635.1 Sphingomonadales bacterium
GACGATGAATCCTTCAGCCGG
Source organism: Sphingomonadales bacterium (assembly GCA_031371635.1). Classification (GTDB taxonomy): domain Bacteria; phylum Pseudomonadota; class Alphaproteobacteria; order Sphingomonadales; family Sphingomonadaceae; genus Sphingomonas_O. The sequence goes on from JANMJZ010000228.1 coordinate 22, forward strand.
CCATGCGCGCCGAACCCGGGCCGCAGCGACACGCCCGGCCCATCCATCAGCCCGCCCCACAGCGATCCGCCAGCGGTCTGTTCGGCCTCAAAACAGCGCGTCCGCACCCAGCGGTTGCGGTAGGTGGCGGTGCCATTGCTGAAATCGATCTGGTGGATCATGCCGTCGCCGTCGAACGGGTGATAACGGCCAAGCGGCTGATGCAGCTGGTTTTCGGTGTTGCGCAGGTAGACGCCGTCGATGTCGTCCGGGATGCGACCATGGATCACGGGCAAGTCGTGCGCTGTTACTTCCTCGTGCTGCGGCGTCCAGGCGCCGCCGAGATAGGGGTGGTTGCTCTTGCGCAGCGACGACGCGACAGGCAGCAGGCGTTCGATCAGCATGGGGTTCCCCTCGAATATGGCGAGAGGTTATGCGTTCTGGTCGCGATCCGCCAGATAGCCATGCAACTGCGCGACGACGGCTGCGCCCTCCCCCACGCCTGCCGCTACGCGCTTGACCGACCCGGCCCGGACGTCGCCGATGGCGAAGACGCCCGCAATGCTGGTCTCAAGCGGCATCGGCTTGCGGTCGAGATGCCACCCTGCCCCCTTGAGCGCATCGGGCTCGAGCGCGTCGCCCGTCATCACGAACCCCTTTCGGTCGCGGATGGCATCGCATTCGCCGAGCCATGCCGAATTGGGATCGGCGCCGATGAACAGGAACAGGTAGTGGGTGTTGCACGTGCTGGTTTCGCCCGTGTCGCGGTTGCGCCAGGTCACGCCGGTCAGCCCGTCCTTGTCGCCGTGCAGCTCGCTGATCTCGCTGCCGACATGCAGCACGACATTGGGAAGGGCCGCGATGCGTTCGATCAGATAATTCGACATCGTCTCGGCGAGCGGGCGCCTGACCACGAGATTGACGATGTTGCAGTGGCTGGCGAGGTAGACGACGGCCTGTCCCGCCGAATTGCCGCCCCCGACGAGCGCGACTTCCTGCCCCTTCACCAGCCGCGCCTCGATGGGTGAAGCCCAGTAGGAAATGCCGCGTCCTTCGTAGCGCTGCAGCCCTTGCACCGACGGACGGCGATAGGCGGCGCCGCTGGCGACGACTACCGACCGCGCCCGCACCCGGCGTCCGTCACCAAGGACAAGGCTGGGCGTCTTGCGACTGCAGTCGAGCTTTTCGACCGTGACGGGGATGGCGATCTGGGCGCCGAACTTCTGCGCCTGCCCATAGGCGCGACCTGCGAGCGCCTGCCCCGAAATGCCGGTCGGGAAACCGAGATAATTCTCGATCCGCGCCGAGGCACCTGCCTGCCCGCCATAAGCGCGCGAATCCAGGACGACGACGCTCAGCCCTTCGGACGCGGCATAGACCGCAGCCGCCAGCCCGGCGGGACCCGCGCCGACGATGGCGACGTCGAACGTCGTATCCGTGTCGATCGTGTCGAGACCCAGACAGTGCGCAAGGGCCCGGTCGGTGGGATTGCGGAGCACTTCGCCGTTCGGACAGACCGCCAGCGGCAGGTCGTCGTCGGATACGTGAAAGCGTTCGATCAGCGCCCTGGCATCTTCATCGGCGGCAGGGTCCAGCACCGTCTTGGGCATGCCGTTGCGCGCACAAAAGGTCTCGAGACGCACGAGATCGGGCATGCCGGTCGTGCCGATCAGGATCGGACCGCCTGCCCCGCTTTCGATGAGGGCGACGCGGCGGAGGATCAGCGCGCGCATGACCTGTTCGCCAATCGCCGCATCCACGATCAGCAACTGGCGAAGGGCATCCGGCTTGAGCAAAAGCGCTTCGACGGGGCCGTTCGCGCGCCCGTCGACCAGCGCCGGACGACCGGCAAGCTGGCCGGTCTCGGCCAGGAACTGGCCGGGCCCCTGTTCCACGACTGTGACGTCATGACCCGCTGCATCGCGATTGGAAATGCGAACCCAGCCGGACAGCAGCACGAAGAAGCCAGGCCCCTCCCTGCCCTGTGCGAACAACAGGTCGCCGTCCGAAAATGTCAGGCGCTCGCCCAACCGCGCAATCCGGTCGATCTGGTCGGCGGACAAGGCGGAAAACATCTGGTCTGCGCGATCGGCCAGCGGCGCCGCCTCGGGAAAGATGTAGCTGTCTTCGGGATCGGGAAGGTCCATCGGGCTTGCCTTTCAGGTTCACCCGTTGGTGGCGTCGTACGTCGCACGATACAAGAGGGGGGCCGCAGCCCCCCTCCCTAAGTCACCGGTTCAGAACCGGAACGTGCCGACGATGCGGGCGCTGTGCCAGCGCATGTTGCGGTTCGAGAAGCGCAGGTCGGTGCCGCCAGCCCCTGCAAGCAGGAACGGGTTGGTAGCGGGAGCGGACCCGGCGCCGACGCGCACGCGACCCTTGTCGGCACGAACGTCGGTGTAGAGATATTCGAGACCGATCGAGAAGTTGTTGCCAAGCTTCTGCTCGACACCGCCGCCCGCGTTGAAGCCCCACTGATCCTGATCACCGTTCGACGTGAAGCTGTTCGCCGTGTTCGACGTCGCGATGCGCGTGCGAACCTTGGCATAGGTCGGGCCGAAAGCACCATAGAACAGCGTGCTGTTGTTCGGCGTATAGCCGATGCGACCACGTGCGTTGATGTTGTAACGGATGTCACGGGTCAGCGTGTAGCTGGCCGGCGTGGTCGAAAAGGCGCTGACGCTCTCGTTGAAGTCCGGACGACCGCCCTCGACGACGAACCCGACCACGAAGTTGCCGCGCTGCGTATCGCCGCCGACACGACCGTAATATTCGATGCCGTCACGACGGAACGAGCAATTGCCGTTGCCGGTCGACGAGGCGGTGCCGGAACAGAAACCGGGCGAGAAGGCATCGGCGCCGGCCGCCGTCGTCACGGTGTCGCCGAAGCTGCCGTTAAGGTCACGATCGAAAAGCACCGTACCGCCGCGCTGCGCGGTGTGGGCGCCGCCGAACGAGCCGCCGATGTAGAACTGGTTGAAGCTGGGCTCGCTCGTCGTGTCGGTCGACTGGGCGAAGGCTGGCGTGGTTGCCGCAAAGGCAATGGCGGCCGCCGAAAGGGCAAGGAACTTACGCATACTATACTCCACTGGTTGAGAAACACTCGGGTGCAGATACGAAGCACGGCCCGGATGGATGCATGCTGCAGCGCAGTATTTTTTGGCTGTGACAACTATGTCACATCATCATCCGCCGGAACTTGCGACGTGCAGCTTGCGTGTGAGACTCCGCCGTCCCTATAGCTATGCGCGATGACCGACCTTTTCGAAGCTGCGCCAACGCCGACCTCATCGAATTACGACGCGTCCTCGATCGAGGTCCTTGAAGGGCTGGAACCCGTCCGCCGCCGGCCCGGCATGTACACCGGCGGGACCGTTGAGCGCGCCTATCATCACCTCGCCGCCGAAGTGCTCGATAATGCCATGGACGAAGCCGTGGCGGGGCATGCGACCCGGATCGAAATATCGCTCGACGTCGGCAACCGCCTGAGCGTCAGCGACACCGGGCGCGGCATTCCGGTCGATCCGCATCCCAAGTTTCCGGACAAGTCGGCACTCGAAGTCATCATGTCGACGCTACATTCCGGCGGTAAGTTCGATGGCAAGGCGTATGCGACATCGGGCGGGCTGCACGGCGTCGGCGTCAGTGTCGTCAACGCGTTGTCGAGCGACACGGTGGTCGAGGTCGCGCTGAACAAGCAGCTTTATCGCCAATCGTTTTCGCGTGGCGCGACTTTGGGACCATTGGAGAAACTGGGTCCGGTACAGAACCGCCGCGGCACGACCGTCACGTTCGTCCCCGATACGGAAATCTTCGGTCCGGAGATGAGCTTTTCGCCGGCGCGGCTGCACAAGCTGGCGCGGTCGAAAGCCTATCTTTTCGCGGGTGTCGAAATCCGCTGGAAGTGCGCGCCGGAACTCATCGCCGACGATACGCCAGCCGAGGCGGTATTCCAGTTCCCCGGCGGCCTTGCCGATCACCTGCGCGAACAGGTGGGCGAGCGCGAATGCGCGACGGCAACCTTCTTTGCCGGGCGACAGGATTTTCCGGGCGAGGCACAGGGCCGCGTCGAATGGGCGGTGGCCTGGCCGCTATGGAGCGAGGGCAGCTTCAGCTGGTATTGCAACACGATACCGACGCCGGACGGGGGCACCCACGAAGCAGGGCTGCGTGCTGCGCTAGTGAAGGGAATGCGTGCCTTTGGCGCGCTCGTGGGAATTAAGAAGGCCGCAGATATCCAGCCCGAGGATATGATCGCGCCGAGCGAGATCATGCTGTCGGTCTTTATCCGCGACCCGCAGTTCCAGTCGCAGACGAAGGACCGGCTGACCTCGCCTGAGGCCGCGCGCCTCGTCGAAAATGCCGTAAAGGATCATTTCGACCACTTCCTGACCGACAATATGGATCGGGGCCGTGCCCTGCTGACCTATGTCATCGACCGGATGGACGAGCGGCTGGCGCGCCGCGCGGAACGGGAAATCAAGCGAAAGACAGCGACGTCGGCGCGAAAGCTGCGCCTGCCGGGCAAGCTCACCGATTGTTCGGCGGACAGCCCCGAGGGCACCGAACTCTATATTGTCGAAGGCGACAGTGCAGGCGGCAGCGCCAAGCAGGCCCGCGACCGCAAGACGCAAGCCATCCTGCCGATCCGCGGCAAGATATTGAATGTTGCGAGCGCGACCGCCGACAAGATCCGCGCGAACAGCGAAATCGCCGACCTTATGCTGGCGCTCGGCTGCGGCGTTCGCGATAAGTGCGATGCGGGCAATCTGCGCTACGAGCGCGTGATCATCATGACCGACGCCGATGTCGACGGCGCGCACATCGCCACGCTGCTGATGACGCTGTTCTTCCAGGAAATGCCCGACATCGTGCGCAAGGGGCATGTCTATCTGGCGCAGCCGCCGCTGTATCGCCTGACTGTCGGTGCGAAGTCGCTCTATGCGCGCGACGACGCGCACCGCGCCGAGCTAGAAGCTACCGCTTTTGCAGGCAAGAAGGTCGAGGTC
>JANMJZ010000008.1:0-67072 GCA_031371635.1 Sphingomonadales bacterium
CCAAGGAATTCGCGCCCAATCAGCGGTCGCCGATCTTCCGGTCGAACGGCACGCGCCTGCCCGTCGGCGACGCCTATGCCCGCCACATCGCGACCGAATTCCGCGACTGGACGCTCGTCGTCGATGGCCTCGTGGCGAGGCCGCAGATCCTGCCGATCAATCAGGTACGCGCCATGCCCGCCCGCACCCAGATCACGCGTCACGACTGCGTCGAGGGGTGGAGCGCCATTGCCAAATGGACTGGCGTGCCGGTCAAGCTGCTGCTCGACCGCGCCGGAATCCGTCCCGAAGCGCGCTATGTCGTCTTCCATTGCGCCGACGCCAACGACGGGACGCCCTATTACGAGAGCTTCGACCTGCTCGACGCCTATCACCCGCAGACGATCCTGGCGTGGAACATCAACGACCAGCCGCTGCCGGTGATGAACGGGGCCCCCCTGCGCCTGCGCGTCGAGCGCCAGCTGGGCTACAAACAGGCAAAATACGTCCAGCGGATCGAGGCCGTCGCCAGCCTGAAGGGCATTTACGGCGGCAAGGGTGGCTTTTGGGAGGATGGCGCTGGATACGAGTGGTATGCTGGAGCGTAACCGGTAATCAACCGACTGGAATTGACTGAATGTCCTTGCTCGACACGTTTCTTGCCAAGATTGTCCACCATGGCACACTGACCGTCACCGACCACATGGGCAGGATCAGCAAGGTCGGCACGCCGACGGAAGGTTATCCCGATATCGCCATCCGCCTTGCCGATGCGAAAGTTGCGCGTGACATCGCGCTCAAACCCGAACTCGGCGGCGGCGAAGCCTATATGGACCACCGGCTGATCGTCGAGAACGACGACATCATGGGATTGCTCAACCTGTTGCGTCTCAACAGCCGCTGGGAAGAGGGCAAGGGGATCGAGGATGCGCGCTGGACCAGCCGTGCCTGGGGGAAGGTTGCCGGCAAGCTCGACCGCTGGAACTGGAATGCCAAGTCGAAGCGCAACGTGGCGCATCACTATGACCTCGACGACCGGCTCTACGACCTCTTCCTCGACGAGAACCGCCAGTATAGCTGCGGCTATTTTACCGACCCGGCCAATTCGCTCGATCAGGCGCAGCGCGACAAGATGGCGCATATTGCGGCGAAGCTCGCTTTGCGTCCGGGCATGCGCGTGCTCGACATTGGGTCGGGCTGGGGCGGCATGGCGTTCTACCTTCACCAGCATTTCGACGTCGACGTCGTTGGAATCACGCTGAGCGAGGAGCAGATCAAATACGCGCGCGCCGACGCAGAGCGGCGTGGCGTGGCTGATCGGGTAAAATTCGAGCTCGTCGATTACCGCGAGGTGACCGGCCAGTTCGACCGCATCGTTTCCGTCGGCATGTTCGAACATGTCGGCCCGCCGCATTACCGTGCCTTCTTCCGCAAGTGCCGCGAGCTGCTTACCGACGAGGGCGTGATGCTGCTCCACACGATCGGGCGGATGGGCTGGCCGGGCACGACCGACGCCTGGGCGTCGAAGTATATTTTCCCCGGTGGCTATGCCCCGGCGCTCAGCGAAATCACCGACGGCAGCGAGCGGCAGAACCTGATTCAGACCGACTGCGAGACGTGGCGGCTGCACTATGCCTATACGCTGCGCCATTGGTATGCGCGGGTCATGGCGAAGCGCGCCGAGATCGAGGCAATCTACGACGCGCGCTTTTTCCGCATGTGGCAATTCTATCTGGCCGGCTGCACCAGCGCCTTCGAGCATGGTGTGCTGTGCGTATACCAGCTGCAATATGCCAAAGATCGGCGCGTGTTGCCGCTCACCCGCGACTATATGGCGGCGGCCGAGGCAAAGCTGCGGGCGAGCTAGCCCCTCCCCCGGAGGGGAGAGGCTAAAGTCTCAGCTGATCTTTGCGCGCCAGGCCTCGCGCTGGGCCTTGCGCTCTTGGGGGGTCAGCTTGCCGTCCTTGTTCGTGTCGGCGGCGTCGAAGCGTTCGAGCGCTTTCTTCACGGCGTCCGCAATGACGATGCCCTTGCCGTCGCCTTCGGCCATGACCATGCCATCGCGCCCGCCCATGAACATCATGCGGGTATGTTCGCGCATCATCGGCTTGCCTTCCATGGCCGGGGGCGGCGGAGGCGGGGGAGGCGCTACGCCATCGGGGCCCGGCGGGGGCGGCGGGGGTGGCGGCATCATGCCGTCGGGGCCGCCGAAGCGCTCGACGCGGACGATCTGCCGGTCGGCGCGCCGTGCCTGCCAGGCGTCGAACTCGCCACGGCTGATCGACCCGTTCTTGTCGGTGTCCATCGCCGCGAACTGGTCGTCGGCGCGCGCCGCCATGCGCGCCTTGGTGAACGCCATCATCTCGTCGCGCGTGACGATCCCGTCCTTGTTGGTATCGAACTTGCCGAGCCGACCCTTGACGCTCGCCTCAATTTCGGCCCGCGTTGCCGGACTTTCCACCATTTGCGCGACGGCGGGCAACGTTACGCCTGCTGCCGCCGACACCAATAAGATCTGCCAGATTTTCATTGCTTCTCTCCAGCCCTGACGAAGAAACCGCAAGTTTTTCGCTCGTCTTGCATTTACGCAAGTTGAACGGATGCTAGGGTCAGCGAAAGGGGCAAGGGCGGGACGTGACGAGCGGATTGGAAGCTGCAGGCGACGCCGTGACCGGCATGGTTGTCGGGCGTGCGTTCGAACCGTCGCACGGCGAGGGCCGCGGCGACGCTCACGGTATCTGCCTGAATTGCGGTTCCTCCTTCGTCGGAAATCATTGCAACCAGTGCGGACAGGCTGCGCATGTCCATCGTTCGCTCATGTCGATCGGGCACGACATCCTGCACGGCGTCTTTCATTTCGAGGGCAAGATCTGGCGCACCCTGCCGTTGCTGGCGTGGCGTCCGGGCGATCTGACCCGGCGCTATATTCATGGCGAACGCGCGAAGTTCGTCTCGCCGCTCGCGCTGTTCCTGTTTTGCGTCTTCCTGATGTTTGCGGTGGTCGACAGCCTTGCAGGCGAGGCGCGCATGCCCACCGATACCGTGCAGCTTCACCTTAAGGGGAAGCCGCTTGCCGATCTGGACCGGGGCCTGAACGACCAGCGCGCGATCAAAGCCCGGCTCGACGCGCAGATCAAGGCGGCGAAAGCGGCCGGTACCGTCGCCGACGCACTTGAACGGCAACGCGACGCCGTTGAAACGGAAATCGACTATATCGAGACCGCACGCGACGTCCTGAACGGCAAGAAATGGACGGTAACCGACCTCAAGACAGGCGTACCCAAGATCGACGAAGCCATCGGCAAAGCCAACGAAAACCCGAACCTGTTTCTCTACAAGCTGCAATCCAGCGCCTATAAATACAGCTGGGCGCTGATCCCGCTGTCGACGCCGTTCATCTGGCTGCTCTATGCATGGCGGCGGAAGTTCAAGGTGTACGACCACGCCATTTTCGTGATCTATTCGCTTTCGTTCATGCTGCTGCTGGTCGCCACGCTCTCGGCCTTGGGCTATGTCGGCATAGGTGAGCCGTTCGTGCCGCTGCTGGCCGTGTTCGTGCCGCCGCTGCACACCTACCGGCAGCTGCGCGGTGCCTATGGCAGCAGCCGCATCGGCGCCCTGCTGCGGACCGTGCTGATCATGATTTTCGGCGTCATCGTGCTGACGCTGTTCACGCTCCTGCTCGTCGCGCGGGGCATGATGGGCTGACGGGGATCAGACCTTGGCCGCCAACGCCACGACGGCCAGTTCCTCGAGTACCCTCAGATCGACGTCGGCCAGACGCTTCAGGTAAAGGCACCCCTTGCCCGTCGTATGCTTGCCGAGCCGGGCAAGAATATCGGCATGGTCCTGTACGCTCATCCCGTAGACGACGGTCTTTCCCTTGCGCGGGCTGAACCCGACGCGACAGATTTCGCCTTCGCGACCGGAATCATAGCGGTAGCGGTGCGTGCCGAAGCCGATGATCGACGGCCCCCACATTTTCGGCGGCTCGCCGGACGCGCGGGCCAGCACCTCGATCAGCGCGGCCGCATCGGCCTGCTGCCCCGCATCGGCAATGCCATTAACGAACGCGACGACATCGGCGCCCGTTTCGACAGTCTTGTTCGCAGCCATCCTTTCCTCCCCGAGTCGGCGACCCTATGAGGCGACCACGAATCACGGGAGTTGCCAAGTGCCGGGGACCGACAAAACCAACATCAACCGGGTCGTGCTGGCCTATTCGGGAGGCCTCGACACGAGCGTCATCCTGAAATGGCTGCAGCAGACCTATGGCTGCGAGGTCGTCACCTTCACCGCCGACCTGGGGCAGGGCGAGGAGCTGGAGCCCGCGCGGGCCAAGGCGCAGCTGATGGGCGTCAAACCCGAGCATATCTTCATCGATGACCTGCGCGAGGAATTCGTGCGCGACTATGTCTTCCCGATGATGCGCGCCAATGCGCTGTACGAGGGGCTGTACCTGCTCGGCACCAGCATCGCGCGCCCTCTGATCGCCAAGCGCCAGATCGAGATCGCGAAGATGGTCGGTGCCGACGCCGTCAGCCATGGCGCGACCGGCAAGGGCAATGACCAGGTCCGCTTCGAACTCGGCTATTACGCGCTGTCGCCCGATATCAAGATCATCGCGCCGTGGCGCGAGTGGGACCTGACCAGCCGGACCGCGCTGATCGCCTTTGCCGAGCAGCATCAGATCCCGGTCCCCAAGGACAAGCGCGGCGAAAGCCCGTTTTCGACCGACGCCAACATGCTCCACACCTCGTCCGAGGGTAAAGTGCTCGAGGACCCGTGGGACGAAGTGCCCGACTATGTGTATTCGCGCACCGTCAATCCGGAGGACGCGCCCGACACGCCCGAGGTCATCACCGTCGATTTCGAGCGCGGCGACGCGGTGGCGATCAACGGCGAGGGGATGTCGCCGGCGACTCTGCTGGAAGCGCTCAACGAATACGGGCGCCGCCACGGGATCGGCCGGCTCGATCTGGTCGAGAACCGCTTCGTCGGGATGAAGTCGCGCGGCATGTACGAGACACCGGGCGGCACGATCCTGCACCTTGCTCACCGGGGCATCGAACAGCTGACGCTCGACCGCGGCGCCGCGCACCTGAAGGACGAGCTCGCCCCACGCTATGCCGAGCTCATCTACAACGGGTTCTGGTTCTCGCCCGAGCGCGAGATGCTGCAGGCCGCCATCGACCATAGCCAGGCCAAGGTCAGCGGCACGGTGCGGCTCAAGCTCTACAAGGGCAGCGTGATCGTAACAGGCCGCAAGTCGCCCAACTCTCTCTACAGCGAGAAGGTCGTGACGTTCGAGGACGACGCCGGCGCCTATGACCAGCGCGACGCCGAGGGATTTATCAAGCTCAATGCGCTAAGGCTGAGGTTGCTGGGGCGGCGCGACCGCTGACGCGGAGCGACATCTTGGGGCAAAGCAATACCGAATGGTGGAACCGGCGCAGCGTGCTCGTCGCCTGCGTATTGCTGGCGCTCGTACCCCTGATTTTCCCCACAATTCCGCCGCTGGTCGACTTGCCTGGCCATATGGGGCGTTACGCCGTCCAGCTCGAGCCGGCGCATTTTGCGCCATGGTATGCCTTTCACTGGAAGCTGATCGGCAATCTCGGTGTCGATCTGGCGATGGAGCCCATGGGCCGCCTGTTCGGCATCGAACTTGGCGTCAAGCTGATCGTCATGGCGATTCCCGCGCTGGCCGTCGCCGGCTTGCTGTGGATCGCGCGTGAAGTTCACGGGGGCGTGCCGCCGACGGCCTATTTTGCCTTGCCCCTGATGTGGGGACATCCGTTCATCTTTGGTTTCGTGAACTTCTCGCTGGCGATGGCGCTCGCGCTTCTCGGCTTCGCCTTGTGGCTGCGGATGGCGCGACTCGGCCGCTCGCGGTGGCGTCCCTATGTGTTTCTGCCGCTGGCCTGCGTCGTGTGGACCGCCCACACTTTTGGCTGGGGATTGCTGGGACTGCTTTGTTTCTCTGCCGAACTGGTGCGCCAGCGCGACCTGGGCAAGGGCTGGACGGCCGCACCCCTGCACGCTGCGCTGGCCTGCCTGCCGATGGCGCTGCCGCTGGTCCCGATGCTTTTGTGGCGTTCCAACGCGACCGACATGACGGGGGACTGGTTTGATTGGGGCACCAAGGCCCTGTGGCTCCTGACAACGCTTAGGGATCGCTGGCGCGGATTCGACGTCGCCTCGCTGGCCGTCGTCGCCGGCATCATCTTCGTCGCGTTGCGCAGTCCGTCACTGACATTTTCGCGCAATCTGGCCGTGAGCGCGCTCGTCCTCGTCGCCGTCTACATTCTTTTGCCGCGGATCATCTTCGGATCGGCCTATGCGGACATGCGGCTGACGCCTTATCTGTTCGCGATCGCGATCGTTGCGATCAGGCAGAGGCCGACGGCGCCCCCGAAAATGCTGGGTATCGTGGCTGTCGTCGGCCTGGCGTTCTTCGGCACGAGGATTGCCGCCCATACCGCAAGCATGGGACTGGCGTGGTTGCGTTACGACCGCGCTCTGGCCGCACTCGACTATCTGCCGCGGGGGGCCCGCGTCGCCGCCTTCACTCGGCGGACCTGCGGGCTCGAATGGTCGACCAACCGGATGGAGCATTTGCCGGCGCTGGCTATCGTGCGGCGTCAGGGCTTTTCGAACGATCAATGGGATGTGTCCGGGGCCAATCTCATGACGATCACCAAAGCCGACGCGCCCGGCTTCGCCGTCGATCCTTCGCAGTTGCTCGTCGCACGGCGTTGCGGTGGGGGCGCGCCGTGGAGGACCACTGACGAAGTCCTCGCGGCGTTGCCGCACGCGGCATTCGACTATGTCTGGCTGATCGACCCACCGTCATACGACGCCCGGCGAACGGCGCGCATAACCCCCGTCTGGCGCGACGGTAATGACGTGCTTTTCCGGATCGAGCGGTGACTCTCTGGTGGAGTAGCCGCCGGGCAGTATCGCTCGCAGCGGTGGCCGCAACGATCCCGCTATGGTTCGTGCAACTGCCGCCGCTGATCGACTTGCTGGGTCATATCGGCCGCTATCACATACAGTTAAGTATCGGTGCCAACCCGGCACTTGCAGCAAACTGGGCGTTTCGCTGGCACTGGCTGGGCAATCTCGGCGGCGACCTGCTTATGGAGCCACTCGGCCGGCTGTTCGGCGTAGAGCGCGGTGCGATCATCCTGGCCGGGCTGATCCTTTTGGTGATGATCTCCGGCATGGCGCGGCTGGGGCAAGCCGCGCACGGCAGCCTGCAGGCGACGGCCTGGGCTGCGTTCCCCTTCGCCATGGCCTATCCCTGGCACTATGGCCTGGTAAACTATTGGCTGGGTGTCGGACTGGCCTTTCATGCGGCTGCCTGGGTCTGGCCGATGGCGACGAACTGGCGACGCACCGTCGTGCTCGGCCTGCTCTCGCTGCTGCTTTGGACTGCCCATATCTATGGCTGGGCGGTCTTCGCCGTGCTGGTCTGCGCGCGGGCCATCACTCAGATAACCCGTGACACATGGATGCTCGTGCCGCTCCGGCTGAGCACCCTTGCCTTCCCCTTGGTACCCATGCTGGCGCTCGGCTATGGCGAGCGGGGATCGCAAGAGACCTATGGCTGGTTCATGTGGTCGCGAAAGCTCGACGCGCTGCACTTTACGCTGCGCGATCAGTGGGAAGTTCTCGACACCGCCACGCTCATCGGCGCGCTTGGGCTGCTCTGCTGGGGACTATGGTCGCGCTTCCTTCGGTTCGACCGGGGTCTCGCAATTGCCGCAACGGTCCTGCTGCTGGCCGTGGCTATCCTGCCCTACCAGCTGCTCGGTTCGGCCTTTGCCGATGGCCGATTATTGGCGGTCGTCTTTGCCGTGGCCCTTTTGGCATTGTCACCGCGTGATGACGCGCCTGCGGCTGTGGCGTCCGGGATTGCAGCCGGTGCGGCGGCAGTATTCGCCATTCGAATAGCCGTGACGACGATCGGCTTCCAGGGCTATGACGCGGACTACCGGCGCCATCTTGAGGCTCTTGGCCATGTGAACCGAGGCAGCAAGATTGCGGTCTTGCTCGAATTTCCCTGCGAGGTCAGCTGGCGGCGGCCGCGCCTCGACCACCTCGACAGCCTGGCGATCGTTCGCCGCGATGCCTTCACCAATGGTCAGTGGGATGTCCCCGGTGCGCAACTGCTGACGCCGCTGGGTGCTGTGCGCACGCGATTCAACGCCGATCCCTCGCAACTCGTGCGGCGGCCCGATTGTCCAAGGGACCTGCGCCCGCAACTGGCGTATAAGATTGCCATTTTGCCCCGCGACCGTTTCGACTATGTCTGGGTCATCGGGTTCGCCCCCGTCTCGCTTCCGCGCTATGCGGGCCTGACGCCTTTGTTTGCGGATGACCGGACCGTCCTCTACCGGATCGAGAAATGAGCGCCCCGAAACTTTCCCTCGTCGTCCCCTGCTTTAACGAGGCTGCCTGCCTTGCCATGCTGCACATGCGGCTTGGTTCTGCCGCACAGGCGGTTGTGGGCGACGATTACGAGATCGTGCTGATCAACGACGGCTCGCGCGACGCGAGCTGGCCGATCATGGCGAGCCTTGCCGAAAACGACCCGCACCTTGTGGCGCTCGACCTGTCGCGCAATCACGGGCACCAGCTCGCGCTTACGGCCGGCCTCGACCTGTGCAGGGGCGACTTCATCTTCATCGTCGATGCCGATCTGCAGGACCCGCCCGAACTGCTGGGGCCGATGATGGAAACAATGACGCGCGAGGGCGCCGATGTCGTCTATGGCGTCCGCACCGAACGCGCAGGCGAAACCGCATTCAAAAAGGCGACGGCAGCTGCCTTCTATCGGCTTCTGAAAAGCGCAACCGACGTCGACATCCCGCTCGACTCGGGTGATTTTCGGCTGATGACGCGTCGCGCCCTGTCGGTATTCCTCGCCATGCCCGAACAGGCACGATTCGTACGCGGTATGGTCGCCTGGGGCGGATTCCGGCAGGTGCCCTTTGCCTATAGCCGCGAAGCGCGCTTTGCCGGCGAGACGAAATATCCCCTGTCGAAAATGATCCGTTTCGCACTCGACGCGCTGACCGGCTTTTCCACTGCACCCTTGCGGCTGGCCAGCCATGCCGGGCTGTGGCTGGCAGCAGGATCGGTGCTGCTCGTCGTCTATATTTTCGGGTCCTGGATGGCGGGGAAAGCGATTGCTGGCTGGACATCGCTGATGCTGGTGGTGGTCGTGCTCGGCGCGATCCAGATGTTCGTGCTGGGCATGATCGGCGAATATATCGGGCGGCTCTATACCCAGGCCAAGAACCGGCCGTTGTACATCGTCCAGAACATTGCAGGCGGCAGCGTCAGCAGGGCGACATTGGGCATCGACGCTTCGACCCCGACCGGTCTACCCCCCGTAGGTCCACCGCCGGTGCATCCAGAAAGTGGCAAGCGGGGTTAGCACGATATTGGGCACGATTGGCCACCACGTCGGGCCATGCAGGTATTTGACCAGCAACCACACAAAGAAGCTGTTCATCGCAAAGCCGAACAGATTGACGACAACGAAGCGCGCGCCAATCTGCGAATGGTTATCGCGTTCCCCGTGTCCGGCAAAGCTGATCCAGCCATGCGCGAAATAGCCGACGACGATACCGACGACGAACGCAATGCCGATCGAGATGTTCGGGTCGATCCCGAGCCATTCGACACCGAAGTAGTAGATGGCCTGCCCGCCTGCTGTGATCAGCCCGCCGACGACAGCATAGCGCAACAGTTGCCAGAATGCGGCTCGGGCCGCCGGGTCGGGGGGAAAGTGACGAAAAAGCTGCACAAAAAAATCCGCCTGGCCGAGCTTGTCGAAGCCCTGTCCTTCTTCGTTAATCCGACAAGGAGAAAGCCAACCCTTCGACAACCTGCGGGAAACGCCTTCCTGATCGGCATTTAAGCCCCGGCGCGCCCGCGCAATCGCGCCTCGACGCTCGCCTTGACCATCGCCACCGGCTTGACCAGCCCGCCCGGAATCAGGCGGACCATCGCGCGTCGTGCGTTCCACGCGAAGTCACCGCCGATCTCGAGTTCGCGGCCGTCCTCGACCCGGGTCGCCAGCATCTTGTCAGACAGTCGCTGCTGGCCGGCCTCATTGGCGTAGAGATAGCTGTTGAACCTGTACCAGCCTTTGACCTGCTTCTGGTCGGCAAGGCGGGGGCGCAGGAAGTCGAAAGCAGCATAGCCTTGCTTGTCGAACAGCTTGCGCCAGTATTCGGGCGGCTGTTCGTTGACATGATGCTCGCCGCCCTGATGCGGCACAGCGGCGGAAAACAGCACGACGTTGCCGTGGCGGGTCAGCGTCTCGACGAATGTGGCGGCCTTGGCGTGCGGCAGATGTTCGGCAACCTCCAGGCTCTGCACGAGATCGAATTTGCGCCCCAGATCGAGCGGAAGGGACAGGTCGGCAGCGCGGAAATGGGCGGTCGGGATGACCAACTGATCGGGCTTCACATAATCGCCGTCGACCGCGAGCACGTCGGCAACGCCGGCGGCCATCCATTCGGACGCCCAGGCGCCATGACCGGCTCCCACGTCGAGCAGGCTGTCGATCTTCATCTCCGCGAGCAGCAGCGGGGCCACGGTGCGCGCCGACGACCGACTGCCGTCGTCGATATAGTCGTAAAAGTCGGTATTGTAGACGTGGTCGCTCATCGTTCCGGTCCGCGAGTGTCGGGGCGTACTGCCCGCGCTATGCAGCGGCACCGGTAGAGATTATGCGCCGCTTCGTCGAGAAGTAAGGGCGCCGGGCAAAAATGATCGAAGTGGAAAGCGGGACACAGGGCCCGGAAGCGAGGATAGCGGCGCTGCTCGACCGGCACTGGCAGGCACTTGTTGCGGTGGTCTGGTGCGTTACCATGGCCGTGCTCGTCTATATCCGATGGGGCATGATCCGCTGGTTCACGCTGCCCGACACCGACGACAACATGCGGATGTCGCAGGTCCGCGCGCTGCTGAACGGGCAGGGCTGGTATGACCTGCGGCAGTATAAGCTGAATCCGCCCGTCGGCTTCAACATGCACTGGAGCCGCCTTGTCGATCTGCCGATCGCGCTGCTCGACTGGGGTGCGCGCCACTTTGTCGATGCGGCTACTGCAGAGCGATTTGCTGCCGCAGTGGCGCCGATGTTGCCGCTGGGGCTTACCTTGTTTGCGCTTGCGCTGGCGGCGCGGCGACTTGTCGCGCCCAATGCCGCCTTGCTCGCCGTTGGCTTTGCCGTGACCTGCTGCCTGGCTGCGCTGTCCATGTTCATGCCGATGCGGATCGACCACCACAACTGGCAGCTCACGTTCCTGGTGATCAGCATCGCCGGGATCGCCGATTCGCAGGCGCGACGCGGGGGGATCGTCATGGGCCTGGCCAGCGCGGCTTCGCTCACCATCGGACTCGAGCTTCTGCCTTTCCTCGTCATCGTCGGCGCCGCCGCGGTGCTCCGCTGGGTCTGGCAGCCCGAGGATCGTGAGCGCCTGTCGGCTTACGGCCTGTCGCTCGCGGTCGGCTGTGCGGCCGGCTACCTCGGCTTTGCCTCCTACGCCAACGCAGTGCCGCGCTGTGACGTGCTGTCGCCGGTCTGGCTCGGCATGATGGTGGCGGCGGGATGGCTCGCCTGGCTCTTGCCGCAATTGCAGCGAGGCGACTGGCGACTGCGGCTCGGCGCGGCAGCGCTGGGCGGGGCCGTACTGGCCGCGGGTTTCATACTGCTTGCGCCGCAGTGCCTGGGCCGACCCGAACAGGTGTCGCCCGAACTCTACGACAGCTGGCTGAAGAACATCAACGAATTCAAGCCTCTCTACACGAAGGACTGGCAGGTCGTCGTCGGTACGCTCGCCTTGCCACTGGCGGGCGTCATCGGCGCGATCGTTGCAACCCTGCGCGCGCGTGGTACGCCGAATTTTGCGGTCTGGGCACCGGTCGCCCTGATCAGCCTTACTTCCATGCTGCTGCTCTTGTGGCAAACACGCATGGGTGCGGCGGCGCAGCTGACAGCCGTCCCGGGCGCCACCGCCCTCACCTGGCTGCTCGTCCCCATACTTCGCCGCAGTACCTCGGTGCTGACGCGGACCATTGGCGTGGCTTTCGTGATCCTCCTGATCTCGGGCCTTGGTGCTCAAATCGTGCTTGGCAATATTCCGGGGAAAAAGGCCACGGCGCGCAGCAAAGCAATCGACAAGGCCAATGCCCGTTGCCCGACCCTGCCCGCGCTGGCGCCGATCGCGCGGCTGCCGGCGACGACGATCTTCACTTTTGTCGACCTCGGCCCGCGGCTGATCACGGTCACGCCGCACAAGGCGATTGCCGGTCCCTACCACCGCAATGGGGATGCGATTCTCGACGTGCACCACGCCTTCGACGGGGCACCGGAAAATGCGCATGCAATCATCAAGCGCCACGGGGCGACGTTGCTGATGACCTGCCCGAACATGAGTGAATCGACCGTCTATCGGTCGCGCTCGCCCAAGGGGTTCTACGCGCAGCTGGCGTCAGGCAAGAAATTCGACTGGCTCGAACCCGTACCGTTACCCAAGGGGTCGCCGCTGCTGCTTTGGCGGGTGAAGTGATCGCCTAAAGGAAGCTGGCCTTCACCCCGTCGATCACGAACTGCGCTGCCAGCGCGGCGAGGATGACGCCGAGGACGCGCGTAATCATCGCTTCAACCCGGTTACCGAGCAATTTCATAAGGGGGCCGGCCAGCAGCAGCGAAACCATCGTCAGCAACAGGGTCACGGCCAATGCGCCAAGGACCACGCTGCGTTCGGTCCAGCCATCGGCGCGCGAGGTCAGCAGCATGGCCGAGGCGATAGAGCCCGGCCCGGCGATCATTGGGATCCCCATCGGGAAGATCGAGATGTCGTCATGCTCCTGCGCCAATACGTCCTGCGCGCGGTTCTCGCGCCGCTCGGTGCGTTTTTCGAACACCATGTCGAGCGCGATCAGAAACAGCATAATGCCGCCGGCGATGCGAAATGCATCAAGGCTGACGTGCAGCGCCGAAAGGAAAGCCTTTCCGCCCAGTGCAAAGGCAAACAGGATCAGCGACGCGACCATCGTCGAACGCAGCGCCATCGCGCGGCGGTGAGTCGCTGGTGTGCCGTTGGTCAGGCTGGCGAAAATCGGGGCACAGCCGGGTGGATCGATGACGACGAAGAAAGTGACCAGCGCCGATATGAAGAGCTCTGTCACTTCAATCCGATCGTTTCATAAACCACGAGCTTCCAGCCTGCCGAGCCGCGCCATTGCCAGACGCGCAGATCGTGCGCGCCAGCTTGTCCGCCAAGCAGCGCGCGCGACGCCCAAGCCAGCGTCCAGTCGTCGGAATGGCCCGATGCAATCGCCATGCCGAATTTTGCCCTTGGCAAGGCGACAGGGCCACGCACGGGCATCGCTTCTTCTGTCTGGACCAGCACGTCGGTCGCGGCATCGGCAGCAAAGGCCGCAGCGCCGTCGATGCCCGCGCGCGCTGCAACACTGGCTGCGAGCCTGTCGTACGCCGCTTCACGCGTGGCGGCATCTATGGACGTGTCCCCCGAACAAATGGGCGCAACGACGGCAGGCGCATTGCCCGCCGGAACCAGTCGCGGCGTGGGCCGGCCATGGTCGAGCTGCCAGCGATAGCCGGTCGCCGTGCGCTTCCATATCGTCGAAAACGTGCCCTGGCCACCCGAGGCCGCACGCACCCAGGGGCCGGTCGAGAGGGCCAGTGTTCCGTCGCACGAAGGCACGATGGTTCCGGGCCACCACATGACGGGCACGGCGGGCTCCGTCGCGCCGGTCAGCGCTGCGGCGAGCGGCCGGGCGTCGGGGACGAACATGATGGCGTCGGGCGCCGCGGTCAGCTTGAACGCCTTCCACTGCCCTTCGACCTGCGCGCGCCGGGCAAAGGCACGTTCGGCGGCAGCGATCGCGTCGGCAGGGCGTACCACCGGCAGGATCTGCGGTCGGGGTTGCATGGCGGCGGGGCTGGGCACGATGGCGGCAGCGGCGAGCAGCGGCATGACAAGCATCAGGCGGCGTCTTTCATGTGGCGCCGTTCGGCCGAGGACAGGGTGTTACGCAGCAGGCAGGCGATCATCATCGGTCCCACGCCTCCGGGCACCGGTGTGATATGAGCGG
The DNA here is from genome assembly GCA_031371635.1 of Sphingomonadales bacterium. Lineage (GTDB taxonomy): Bacteria > Pseudomonadota > Alphaproteobacteria > Sphingomonadales > Sphingomonadaceae > Sphingomonas_O. The sequence continues at coordinate 14,125 of JANMJZ010000008.1, forward strand.
CATGGGTGGCGACCTCGTCGAACGCGACATCGCCGACCAACCTGCCATCCACGCGGTTGATCCCGACGTCGATGACTGTCGCCCCAGGCTTGACCCAGTCCCCGCGGATCATTTCGGCCCGCCCGACCGCTGCCACCACGATGTCCGCCCGGCGGCACAGCGCGGGCAGGTCGAGTGATCGCGAATGGGCGATGGTCACGGTTGCGTTTGCGCCAAGCAGCAGTTGCACCATCGGCTTGCCGACGATGTTGGAGCGCCCGACGACGACGGCGTCGAGCCCCGACAGGTCGCCCAGCGTGTCAGTCAGCAGCATCAGGCAGCCAAGCGGCGTGCAGGGGACGAAACCTTGCAGCCCGCTCGCCAGCCGCCCGGCATTGACCGGATGAAAGCCGTCGACGTCCTTGTCGGGGTCGATGGACGCGATCACCGCGTTGGTGTCGATATGGCCGGGCAGGGGCAGCTGGACGAGGATACCGTCGACCTGCGGGTCGGCATTAAGCTGGCCGACGAGATCGAGCAGCGCGGCCTGCGTCGTTTCGACAGGCAGGCGGTGCTCGAAGCTTGCCATGCCGGCCTCACGGCAGGCCTTGCCCTTGGCGCGGACGTAGACGCTGCTCGCGGGGTCTTCGCCGACGAGAACGACGGCAAGACCGGGCGCGCGTGCCAGCTTCGCGACGCCGCCCGCCACCTTGTCGCGCAGCGCCTGCGCGTGTGCCCTGCCGTCGATCAGCGCGGCGGTCATGCGGGTGTGTAGGCGATCTGGTTGGTCAGCAGGATGTTGAGGATGCCTAGGATGACAAGCACGACGATGGGCGACAGGTCGAGCGCGCCGAAATCGGGCATGATCTTGCGGATCGGCCGATAGAGCGGCTCGGTCAGCCGGTCGAGTGTCGTCCAGACCTGCCGCACGAAATCATTATGGGTATTGATCACGTTGAAGGCGATCAGCCACGACATCACGGCCTGAATGATGATGACCCACCAGACAAGCGTCAGTAAATAAAGGGCAATCTGTATCAGGGTGTTCATGTGCGGATCTCGGTATGGGGCGACTTGATCCCAGATAGCGAAGCTAGGCCGCTTTGTGAACCAGCGTGCCCGCGCCACGCGCCGTAAAGATCTCGACCAGCATGACATGCGGCACGCGCCCGTCGAGGATGACGGCGGCATCGACACCGGCTTCGACCGCGGCGATGCACGTCTCGAGCTTGGGGATCATGCCGCCCGTAACGGTGCCGTCGGCACGTAGTGCCTCGATGCGGTCCGGGTCGAGGTCGGTCAGCAATTCGCCCGACTTGTCCAGCACGCCCGCGACATCGGTGAGCAAGAAAAGTCGCGACGCGCCGAGCGCGGCTGCGATCGCCCCGGCCATGGTGTCGGCGTTGATGTTGTAGGTCTGGCCGCTCGCATCGGGCGCAATCGGCGCGATGACGGGGATGACGCCGGCAGCCGACAGTGTGTCGATGATCGTGCGGTCCACCTTCACCGGTTCCCCGACGAAGCCAAGGTCGACGTTGCGCTCGATGCCGCGGTTGGGATCGGCGGGACGCGACACTTTTTCTGCGACCACCAGCCCGGCATCCTTGCCCGACAAGCCGACCGCGCGCCCGTCCTCGGCCGCGATCCAGCCCACGATCTGCTTGTTGATCGCGCCCAGCACCATTTCGGCGACATCGGCGGTTTCCTTGTCGGTGACGCGCAGCCCGCCGACGAACTCGCTGACGACGCCCAGCTTTTTCAGCATCGCGCCGATCTGCGGCCCGCCGCCATGGACGACGACCGGATTGATGCCGACGGCTTTCAACAGGACGATGTCCTCGGCGAAGTCCTCGGCCGCTGCCGGATCGCCCATCGCATGGCCGCCATATTTCACGACAAAGGTCTGCCCCGCGTAGCGTTGCAGATAGGGCAGAGCCTCGACGAGCGTCTCGGCCTTGTTCAGCAGGCTGCTGTCCGGATCGTGGCGGCTCATGCGTCGAGTCTCCGGCCGAGCGCCACGAACACATAGACCATGGCGGGAACAAGCAGCGCCGACAGCACGATCTTGGCAATCATCTGCCCGACCAACAGCTGCCCGATCGGAAACACGCCATAGAAGGCGACCGTCACGAAAATCAGCGTATCAACGATCTGGCTGGCGATCGACGCGACGCCCGAACGCAGCCAGAGCAACTTGCTGCCCTCCTGCCCTTTCAACGCACTGAAGATCGTGACATTGAGCGTCTGGGAAATTCCGTAGGACAATAGGCCTGCGATCATCAGCCGCGGACTCTGCCCGACGACGAGCTGGAAGCCGTCGCGTCGTGCGATTTCCATCTCGGGAGAAGCGGGCAGCACCAGAACCAGCTCGAACAGCGCCAGCGACACCAGCAGCGGCACGAAGCCCCACTGGACGATCCTGTTTGCCCAGGCACGGCCGTGCAGTTCAGCGACCGCGCTCGACATCATGACGAGCGTCAGGAAAGAGAAGATGCCGGCCTCGATCGTCAGCGGCCCAATTACCACCTGCTTGTTGCCGAGCACGCTGCCGATGACGACCATGCCCCCGTAAAGTAGCGCAACAGCGAACAGCGAGCGCGGAATGACTGGTGTCGAGGTGTCCATCGCGCGGTTGCTACTTGCTTTTGCCCGCAACGCAACCGCATCGTGCGCCGAAAGAACCCAGGGGCTCATGTGCAACGCATTCTGATCGGCATCGCAGGAATCGTCATCATCCTTGCGATTGCAGTGCTGCTGTCGTCCAACCGGCGTGCCATTCGCCTGCGCGTCGTGGGAGCGGCATTCGCGCTGCAGGCAACGCTTGCCGTGCTGGTGCTTTACGTGCCCGCCGGAAAAGCCGTGATTGAAAGCATGGCACGCGGCGTCAGCGCGCTGCTCGGCTATGCCGGTGCAGGCACGCAGCTCATCTTCGGCAAGCTGGCGACCGACCCCAATTTCGGCACGGCCTTTGCGTTTTCGGCGCTCCCGGTCATCGTGTTCTTCGCCTCGCTCGTCGCCGTGCTCTATTATCTCGGCATCATGCAGTTCATCATCCGCTGGGTCGGCGGCGGCATTGAATGGGTCGTCGGCGTATCGAAGGTGGAGGCACTGTGCGCGGCTGCCAACATCTTTGTCGGGCAAAGCGAATCGCCGCTGGTGATCCGGCCCTATCTGGCGGGCCTCGCGCCGTCGCAGCTGTTCACGGTCATGTCGGTCGGCATGGCAGGCGTCGCAGGCACCATCCTGGCAGCCTATGCGGCGCTCCTGGGGCCGGCCTCGCTTCCCTATCTGCTGGCGGCCTCGTTCATGGCGGCACCCGGCGGGCTGCTGATGGCCAAGATCATGATGCCCGACGATCCGTCGAACACCGGGGCACTGGCCGATTCCGCGCTGGCCGTGGCACCGGTCGATCCCGAGGAACAACCCGCCAACCTGATCATGGCGGCGGCCATGGGCGCGCAGACCGGCGTCAAGATCGCGGTCGCCGTCGCCGCCATGGTGCTCGCCTTCGTCGCGCTGGTCGCGCTCGCCAACGGGCTGCTCGGCGCGGCGGGAAGCTGGATGGGCTATCCCGACCTCAGCTTCCAGCAAATCCTGGGTACCGTCCTGTCGCCGCTGATGTACCTGCTGAATATCCCCGCGAACGAAACCGCCGCCGCCGGCGGCCTGCTGGGTACGAAGGTCGTGCTCAACGAATTCGTGGCCTTCATCGACCTCGGCCAGATGAAGGACCTGTCGCCGCGCACCGTTGCCGTCGTTACGTTTGCGCTCTGCGGCTTCGCCAATTTCTCGTCGATCGCCATCCAGATGGCGTCGACCGGAAGCCTTGCCCCCAACCAGCGCCCGATGATCGCCAAGCTGGGCTTGAAGGCGCTCGCGGCGGGCAGTCTCGCGAACCTGATGTCGGCGGCGCTCGCGGGCCTGCTGATCCCGGGCTAGGCCTGGGCCTGCTTCCGCCCGAACCATCCTGTTTTCGGCGCCCCCGATTTCAGGACCCCGATGCGGAATCGGCGTGCGGCGATGCGGATGATGACGACAACCCAGATTGCCTGCCACGCGAGCGCGAGCAGGTGCGGCCAGAGGGTCGCTTCCTGCGCCGCGCGCGCGATCATCGTGATCGGTGAGGACAAGGGGAAGATTGCCGCGAACAGGCCGAGCGGCGTGTTGAGGCTCGCGACGACGCTCGATCCCAGGGCAAAGATCGCCAATTGCATCATCGTGACGGGCATCGACAATGTCTGGACATCGCGGACAGTGGCGGCCTGTGAACCGATCCCTATGAAAATGCCGCCCAGAATCATGTAGTTGCTGATGTAATAAGCAACGCCCAGCGCGATCAGCATCGGCCAGCCCATCGGGGGGGCGGGCAGCCCCTGCGCACCGAGTGTCGCCACGACGCCCGTGCCGACGGCAAGGCCCCAGATCGTGATGCCAGTGATCGAAACGCCCAGCATGGCAACCAGCTTGCCGAGGAATATCGCATCGACGGGCACGGCAGCCGTCAGCACCTCGATCACCTTGTTCGACTTTTCCTCGACTAGGTTGGACAGCAGCATGCCCGCCAGCAGGATCGTCAGCATGAACAGCATCGTCTGCGACGCACGGGCAAGCAGATGACGGTTGGCCGAAGAGGTGACGGCGACAGGGCGCGTGGGCACCTCGGTCACGGCGATCGCCGGCCGCTTCTGCCCCGCCTTCGTCAACTGCATCTCGAGCGCAGCTTCCTCCGAAAGCATCTCAACGTCGGACACATGGTCTTTCAGTTGTGCCACTGAGCCGTGCAGGCGCAAGCGTTCGGGCCAGCCGGTCAGGACTACCGACGGCGCACGTCGGGGATCTGCGAGCAAGACCTGCGCCTGCCGGTCGGGGTCGCCGTCCGGAAGCTCGAGCCGCAGGGCAGGAAAGCCCTCGATCCGGTCGTCGAGACGTTGTTGGGCCGCGCGCAAAGATGCCATAGCCGATTCGGGCGCAACCACGGCGACGAGCGGCTTCATCGCGACTTCATCGGCCTTGCTGCCGATGCTACCGATGACACCGCCAAAACCGATGGCAATGATCGGCGTCAGCAGAAACATGACGAACGATCGCGACCAGACTGTGGCCACATAGTCGCGCCGGGCAATGACGGCGGCCGCGCGCAACAGGCGGCCGGTGCGGCTGTCGTTCATGCTCATAGCGCAGCTTCCTTGGCTGTCGGTTGTTCAAGCGCGGCGGCAGCCTCGGCGCCGGCGATGGCGACGAAGGCGTCGTGCAGGCCAGGCCGTTCGATCGACAGGCTGTCGATCCCGGCATTGCCATCCACAAGCGCTTTCAACAGGGGTTCGATGCCCGAGTGCGGCAGTTCGAACCGCCAGTCGGGACCAGTGCCCGCGCTGGCCGGCAACGCCGCGCGCCACGGGCCGTCGGTTGCGCGCGTCCGCAGTCTGACAACGGGCCGCAGGCGGCTTCGCGCCTCGTCCACGGCGCCTTCGAAGCGCACCTTGCCGCCCGCGATGATCGCGATGCGCTCGCACAGGCGTTCTGCGTGGGCGATCACATGGGTAGAGAACAGGATTGTTGCGCCGGCTGCCGCCTGCCCGCGGATCAGCGTCTCGAGGCGACCCTGGTTCAGTGCGTCGAGCCCCGAAAAGGGTTCGTCGAGCACGATCAGCTGCGGCTTGTGGATCAGCGTGCCCAGCAGCTGCACGGTCTGCGCCATGCCCTTCGACAGGGTGCGCACCACCTTTTTGCCCGCATGTCCAAGGCCATATTCCTCGAGCAGCACGTCCGCGCGACGACGCCCCTCGGCAAGCGAGAGGCCGCGCAGCGCACCCATGAACGCAATCGCCTCACGTGCCGTCATGGAAGGGTAGAGTCCGCGCTCCTCCGGCAGGTAGCCGACGAGCTGCGCGGCTTCGAGCGGACGTTCGTGGCCCAGCAGGTGGCGATGCCCCTCGTCAGGGTCGATAATGCCAAGCAACATGCGCAACGTCGTCGTCTTGCCTGCGCCATTGGGCCCCAGGACGCCGTAGATGCTGCCGGCCGGAACGCTGAGGTCGATGCCATCGACAGCGCGCGTCGTCCCGAAGGTCTTGATGAGGCCAAAGGCTTCGATGGCGGGCGGGGCAGAGGTTGTGGTCATCACGCGCTGCATAGGCGCTTCGGCCCATTCTTGTCGAAGCACTGTTTTTCCTTTGTGACGGAACCGCTAGACGTCGATCCGTGTCTAGCGCGCCATCCCTCACCAAAGCCCTAAAGGCCGAAGCCGAAAGACTGGGCTTTGCCAGCTGCGGCATAACCAGCGCAGAGGGGCACAACGGCGAGTCCGCGCTGACCGGCTGGCTGGAATCGGGCCACCACGGCACGATGGACTGGATGGAAACACGCGCGGACCAACGCCGCGCACCGCAGGCGCTCTGGCCGGAGGCGCGGTCGGTCATCGCGCTCGGCATGAGCTACGCGCCGCGCGAAAATCCGCTGCGGCTGGAAAGAGAAACGGATATCGGCCGCATTTCAGTCTATGCGCAGGGGGGCGACTACCACGACGTCATCAAGCGCAACCTGAAGGCGCTGGCGCGCTGGCTGGTCGGGCAGGCGGGTTGCACGCTGAAGGTTTTCGTCGACACGGCGCCGGTCATGGAAAAGCCGCTCGGCGCGCTGGCGGGCATTGGCTGGCAAGGAAAACACACCAACCTGGTATCGACCGAATACGGTAGCTGGCTATTCCTCGGCTGTATCATGACCACGCTGGAGATCGGGCCCGACCTGCTGGCCGACCTGCCGCACGAAGACCGTTGCGGCAGTTGCGATGCGTGCCAGCGCGCCTGTCCGACCGATGCGTTTCCGGCACCATACCGGCTGGATGCGCGCCGCTGCATCTCGTACCTGACGATCGAGCACAAAGGGCCGATCCCGCTCGAATTCCGCCGGGCGATCGGTAACCGCATCTATGGCTGCGACGATTGTCTCGCCGTGTGCCCCTGGAACAAATTCGCGGCAGCCGCACAGGCCAACATGGCCTTTGCGCCACGCGCCGAGCTTGCGGCGCCCCCGTTGGCCGACCTGCTTGCGCTGGATGACGCGGCCTTCCGGATGGTTTTCGCTGGGTCCCCCATAAAGCGGATCGGGCGCGACCGCATGGTGCGCAATGCCTGCATTGCTGCGGGCAACAGCGGGGATCCCTCGCTGACGCCCATATTGCGACGCCTTGCTGGCGATCAGAGCCCCGTGGTGGCGGAGGCTGCAGGATGGGCGCTGGCCGAACTCAGCGCGCTTCCTTGCGCCGCGTAAGGGCGGCCACGCAGCTGGCACGGTCGATGTCGCGCCCGTCGGGCTGGCGCGCATCGACATAGCTGACTTGGCCCTCGGCACCGGGATGCGGCGGGTAGAGATAGGCATCGAGGATGCAGATCGGCCCGGTGAACTGCAGTCTTCGCGCCCCTTCTGCCTCGCGGACGTCTTGATCGGCCTCGCCGAACAAGGCGGTCAGGCCCCTTGCCGTCTGTCCGAGTACGCGGTCTAGGCCCGTCTTGATCATGGGCGGGCTGCGTGTCGCGGCAAGTGGAGGCGGGGGCGGAGATACCGTCGTCGCACATCCGGCGACGAGTAGCGGCAGCAGGGCAAGGGCAGTTCGCATGGCGCGTGTGCTGGCGCGTACCACCCTTGCCGTCAACTATCGCTGCGGCTAGGCGGCGCGCTTTCGGGACGGAGACGGTATGAGCATGAACGCGCGCTATGATGTGGTGGCAATTGGCAACGCCATCGTGGATGTGATCGCGAGCGCGACTGACGACTTCATCGTCAGCGAGAACCTGTCACGCGGCTCGATGCAGCTCATCGATACGGCGCGCGCGACCGAACTCTATGGCAAGATGGGCCCCGGCCGCGAGGTCTCGGGCGGATCGGCCGCCAATACGATCGCCGGCATGGCTGCGCTCGGTCGCAAGTGCGGTTTCATCGGCCAGGTCGCCAGCGACCAGCTCGGCGATGTCTTTGCGCACGACATCCGCGCTATCGGGGTCGACTTCACGACCCCTGCGCGCGATGCGGAGCCGCCAACGGCCCGCTGCCTGATTCTCGTGACGCCGGACGGCCAGCGCACGATGAACACTTTTCTCGGTGCCTCGCAGTATCTTCCCGCCGCTGCGATCGACCGCGACCTGATCGCCGACAGTGCGATCCTGTATCTCGAGGGTTATCTCTGGGACCCCGAGGAACCGCGCGCGGCGATGCGCGCCGCCATCGAGATCGCGCGCGCGGGGCCGGGCGCAAGGTCGCTTTCACCCTGTCTGACGCGTTCTGCATCTCGCGCCACGGCGACGATTTCCGCACGCTGATCGACGATGGGCTGATCGACATCCTGTTCGCCAACGATGGCGAGGTCCATGCGCTGATGGGCACCGATGACGTGGCAAGCGCGGTGACGGCGTTGTCGGCCAAGGTGCCGACGCTGGTCGTCACGCACGGTGCCCACGGGGCCGAGGCGCATTCGGGCGGCGACCACGCGCGCGTTGTCGCCGAACCGATCGACAAGGTTGTCGATACGACTGGCGCCGGCGACCTGTTCGCTGCCGGCTTTCTCGCGGGGCAGGCCGAGGGCCGCAGCCTTCAGGACAGCCTGACCATGGGCGCGATCTGCGCTGCCGAGGTCATCAGCCATTACGGCCCGCGCCCCGAGGCGGACCTCAGGGCGCTGGTCGACGCGCGGCTCGGCTAGAGCCGCAACGGGTCAGCCCTGGGTGCCGACCGGCCCCGGGAACTCACCCATGTCGGGTCCGTCCATTTCGTCGAGGTCCTGCTGCAACCGGCTGTTGTGGATGCCATAGACGAAATACATCACGATCGCGATCAGGGTATACCAGCCGAAGAAGACCAGCACGCGCGTCTCCACGGTGAAGATCAGCGCGATACACGCCACGATGCCGAGCGCCGGCAGCACGGGGAACAGCGGCACGGTGAACCCGCGGACGATGTCGGGATGCGTCCGCCGCAGCCAGATAACCGACAGGCAGACGATGGCGAAGGCCGCCAGCGTGCCGACCGACGTCATGTCGCCCAGCGTGTTGATGTCGAAGAAGGCCGCCGCGACGCCGGTGATGAGGCCGACGAGGATCGTGTTGATCCACGGCGTCTTATACTTCTGGTGCACGGTCGCGAACACGCGGGGCAACAGGCCGTCGCGCGCCATCGTGTAGAAAATGCGCGTCTGCCCGTACATCAGCACCAGCACGACCGAGGTCAGGCCGATGATCGCGCCCGCTTTGACGAGCTTGGCGAACCATGCCCATTGCGGCCCGAGCGCGTCGACGGCGACGGCAACAGGATCGGGAACGTTCAGCGTCTTGTAGTTGACGATCAGCGTCATCACGATCGAGACGAGGATGTAGATCAGCGTGCAGACGGCAAGGCTGCCGTGCAGGCCGAACGGCATGTCCTTCTTGGGATTCTTGGCTTCCTGCCCGGCGGTCGAGACCGCCTCGAAACCGATATAGGCGAAGAACACGATCGAAGCGGCGCGCAGGATACCGCCCCAACCGAACTTGCCGTCCTCGCCGGTCGCCGGCGGGATGAACGGGTCCCAGTTGGCCTTAAGCGTATCGATGTGCGCTATGACGAAGCCACCGCAGATCAAAATGAAGGCGATGATGACGGTCAGCTTGATCGCCACGATGATGTTGTTGACCTTGGCGCTTTCCGAAACGCCGATGACGAGCAGCGCCGTCATCGCCATGCAGATCAGGAAGGCGGGCAGGTTGAACAGATAGGTAATCGGCGCGCCGTTCACGAGCACGGGGACAAGGTCGTTGCCGTTGCTCTGCATGATCGTATGGCCGGTCGGCCCCGTCAGGGCCACAGGTATGACGATGCCGAAATCGCCGAGCAGGCTGACGACATAACCGCCCCAGCCGACAGCGACCACCGATGCCGCAAGGCCGTATTCGAGTAGCAACAGCGCGCCCATGATCCACGCGGCGAACTCGCCGATGGTCGTGTAGCTATAGGTATAGGCCGATCCTGAAACCGGCAGGGTCGATGACAGTTCGGCATAGCACAGGCCGGCGAGCGCACAGACGACACCCGCAATCAGGAAGGACAACAGCACGGCAGGACCGGCATGAAGCGAAGCGGCGCTGCCGGTCCGCACGAAGATACCGGCGCCGATGATGCAGCCGATGCCGAGGAACATCAGGTTCCACGATCCCAGAGTCCGCTTCAGTTCGCTCTTTTGCGTTTCGCGCTGAACCTGTTCGACCGTCTTGCGGCCCCACATGCGCGAAAAAAAGTCCGGTTTCGGACGTGATGCCATCGAAAATCCCCTTGGCCGCCGGTTTCTGCGGCGTAAATTGCTTGAAAGCGCAGAACCTAGCCGCAAATCTAGGCGGCGCAAGCGCCTATCGGCCCGTTAGCGCGGTAGCATCGCGCCGAACTGGCGTCCGCCAAACAGGTGGACATGCAGGTGCGGCACCTCCTGATGGCCGTTCCGGCCAATGTTGGCGAGCAGGCGATAGCCCGGCTCGACCAGTCCCGCCGCGCGCGCAACATGGCCGACCGCGCGCACGAACCCACCGATCTCCGCATCGTTCGCCTTGGTCGAAAAGTCGTCCCACGACACATACGGTCCCTTCGGGATCACCAGGATATGGACCGGAGCCTGCGGATTGATGTCGTGAAAGGCGAGCGCGAAATCGTCTTCGTACACCGTACGATTCGGTATTTCGCCGCGCAGGATTTTCGCAAAGATGTTCTGGTCGTCATAGGGCGCGGTGGCGTCGATGGGCATGGTCAGGCCTTTCGTGCGGCTTTCTCAGCGATGCCCGAAACTCCCTCGCGGCGATCCAGTTCGGCCAGGACATCGGCGAAGTTGATGCCCCGCGCCTCGAGCAGGACGAGCAGGTGGAACATCAGATCCGCTGCCTCGCCAGTCAGGTCGTCATCGTGGCCCGAAAGCGCTGCGACAACGGTCTCGATAGCTTCCTCACCCAGCTTGCGCGCGGCAAGAGGCGGGCCGGCCGCGAGCAGTTTGGCGACATAGGAGGATGCCGGGTCGGCATCCCGGCGTGCGGCGATCGTTTCGGCAAGGCGGGTCAGTGTGTCAGTCACTCGACCGTTAAGCGTTCGCTTGGGCGCCCGGTCAACCCCCGCAGGCTAGGCCTGGGCGTCGTCGTCCTCGCTCGGGGCGCGGCGCGAGGCGTGCCGTCCGACGATCAACCCCACGACCGCCACGACGAACAGGGCGGCGTCACCGGGCTCGGGAATACCGACGCCGCCATGCTGTGCCAGCGCGGGGGAGGCTGCCATCAGGAACAGGGCAAATGCGGTGACGCGAGCGGTCAAGTCGGCGACTCCGGTGGTGATGGCATTGCAAGTGCCAGAATGCTGTACCGCCATACAGCAGGTATATGTCATTTTACGTACCCAATTCGGGACAGTTTACAAAGCGTTACGAACGGGAAATCCCGCTGCCTGTAACGCACGGTGCGCATCCTCGATGCGCGCCTCGCCGAAATGGAAGATCGAGGCTGCGAGCACGGCATCGGCGTGCCCGTCGCGTATCCCTGCGACCATGTCGTCGAGCGAGCCCACCCCGCCTGAGGCGATCACCGGCACCACAACCGCATCGGCGATGCTGCGGGTCAGGTCGAGGTCGTAACCGGTTTTCGTGCCGTCGCGATCCATCGAAGTGACAAGCAGCTCGCCCGCGCCGAGTTCGACTAGGCGGCGTGCGTGGGCGACGGCGTCGATGCCGGTCGCGCGTCGGCCGCCATGGGTAAAGACTTCCCAATGGTTTTCGACGCGACGCGCATCCACCGAGGCGACGACGCACTGGCTGCCGAAGCGCGCCGCGATGTCCGCCACCAGTTCGGGCCGCGCGACGGCGGCGGAATTGACCGCTACCTTGTCTGCGCCCGCGAGCAACAGCGCCCGCGCATCGTCGGCGCTGCGCACACCGCCACCGACCGTCAGGGGCATGAAACAAACTTCTGCCGTCCGGCGCACGACGTCGATGATCGTGTCGCGCCCCTCATGGCTCGCGCCGATGTCGAGGAAGCATAGCTCGTCCGCCCCTGCCGCGTCATAGGCACGCGCCGCCTCGACCGGATCGCCCGCGTCGCGCAGCTCGACGAAGTTGACACCCTTCACGACGCGCCCGTTCTGTACGTCCAGACAGGGGATGACGCGGACGCGGACAGTCACGCTGCCGCCGCCACCGCCAGCGCGGCCGCAAGGTCGAGCCGCCCGTCATAAAGCGCACGCCCCGTGATCACGCCTTCGATCCCGTCCTTGGCGAACAGGCTCAGGATCCGGATGTCTGCGATTCCGGCCACGCCGCCGCTCGCGATCACGGGAATGTCGGTCGCGCGCGCCAGGTCGACCGTCGCCTGCACGTTGCACCCTTTGAGCATCCCGTCGCGCCCCACGTCGGTGAACAGCAGCGCGGCGACGCCTGCGTCCTCGAAGCGGCGCGCCATGTCGAGCACAGGCACGTCGGACACGTCCGCCCAGCCCTGCGTCGCAACGAAACCGTCGCGCGCGTCGACCCCGACGACGATGCCACCCGGGAAGGCTTCGGCTGCGTCGCGCACCAGCTGCGGGTCGGTCAGTGCGGCCGTGCCGATGACGATGCGCGCCACGCCGCGGTCGAACCAGCCCTCGACCGCGGCCATCGTCCGGATTCCGCCGCCGACCTGCACATAGCCGGGAAAAGATTCGACGATCGCTGCTACGGCATCGCCATTGACGGCATGGCCGGCGAAGGCCCCGTCGAGATCGACGACGTGCAGATGCTCGGCCCCCATGGCCGCGAACACCATCGCCTGCGCCGCGGGGTCGTCGCCGTACACGGTTGCGCGGTCCATATCGCCTTCGGCCAGACGCACGACCTGGCCGCCCTTGAGGTCGATGGCGGGAAAGACGATGAGCGTCATCGAACTACGGCCGCCATTTCAGGAACCTTTTCAACGTCGCGATGCCATAAGTCTGGCTCTTTTCCGGATGGAATTGCACCCCGGCCATATTGTCGCGCCCAATGGCCGCCACGACGCTGCCGCCGTGATCGGTCGTCGCCAGCACGTCGTCTCCCTCGAACGCATAACCGTGCAGGAAATAGGCTTCGCCCGGCTCGATGAGCGGATGCGGCTGTACCGGCACGACATCGTTCCAGCCCATATGGGGGATCTTGAGGCCCGGCGCGGCTGCCAGCGGCGCAACCTTGCCGCGTACCCAGCCCAGCCCCTTCGTCACCCCATGCTCATGCCCTTCCTCGGCCATCAGCTGCATCCCCACGCAGATCCCCAGGAACGGAAGGCGCCGCGTCATCACCGCTTCGTTGAGGGCATCGATCATGCCCGGAATTGCCGACAGCGCTCCCATGCAATGGGCAAAGGCACCCACGCCCGGCAGGACGATCCGGTGCGTGGCCAGCACCTCGGCAGGCTCGGCGGTCACGGCGATGTCGCTGGCGCCTGCCGCTTTCAGTGCGTTGAGCACCGACTGGAGATTGCCCGCGCCATAATCGATAAGCGCGACTCCGCTCATTGGGGCTCCCGCCCCGCCTGCGGGGCGGGGAAGCTCACAAAATGCCCTTGGTCGAAGGGATATTGTCCGCCTTGCGCGGGTCGATCTCGACTGCTTCGCGCAAGGCCCGCGCCAGCCCCTTGAACGCGCTTTCGGCGATATGGTGATTGTTCGCCCCGTAAAGCGTCTCGACGTGCAGGGTCAGCCCCGCGGTCTGCGCGAACGAATGGAAGAAATGCTCGAACATCTCTGTGTCCATCTCGCCCAGGCGCTTCTGCGAGAATTCGGCCTTCCACACGAGGAACGGCCGGCCCGAAATGTCGAGCGCAACGCGGGTCAGCGTCTCGTCCATGGGCGAAAGGGCATCGGCGTAGCGCCGGATGCCGCGCTTCTCGCCCAACGCCTGCGCAACGGCTTCGCCGATTGCAAGGCCCGTGTCCTCGACCGTGTGATGCTGGTCGATGTGCAGATCGCCCACCGTTTTCACGTCGAGATCGATCAGCGAATGGCGCGACAGCTGTTCGAGCATATGGTCGAAAAAGCCGATCCCGGTCGAAATGCTGTACGCGCCGGTGCCGTCGAGATCGACACGCACGTCGATGCTTGTTTCCGCCGTTGCGCGATGAACCGTGCCTGTTCGCATGATGGGCTGCCTATAGTCGGCTCTGGTGTGAGCGCAACGCACCTTGACCGTTGCGCGCGCGCCGTCCACCAACGCGTTGATGAGCCAAGATCAACCCGACAGCCTGATTCCCTATGACGAGATCGTGCAGGAGGCTCTGCGTGCGGTCGTCGGGCGCGTGCTCGGGCAGATCGGTCATTCGGACATGTTGCCCGGTGCGCACCACTTCTACATCACGTTCAAGACGGGGGCCGCGGGCGTCGACATACCGCAGCATCTGACCGCGCGCTTTCCCGACGAAATGACGATCGTCCTGCAGAACAAGTTCTGGGACCTGAAGGTTCATGACGATGCGTTCGAGGTGGGGCTGACCTTCAACGGAATCCCGGCGCGCCTTTATATTCCGTTCGCCGCCGTTACCGCCTTCGTCGATCCGGCGGTCGATTTCGCGCTGCAATTCCAGGTCTCTGGCGAGGGCGAAGGCCCGGCCGAACATGACGCGGCGCAGAACGATGGCCCGATCGCCGAGCCGATCGAGGATGGATCGAACGTCGTCGCTGTGGATTTCAAACGAAAGAAATAGCGCCGGGAGGGCAAATGACCCGCACCGAAACCGACAGCTTCGGCCCGATCGAAGTCCCTGCCGATGCCTATTGGGGCGCACAGACGCAGCGGAGCATCGCAAATTTTCCGTTCGGCGACCGTGAGCAGATGCCGGTCGGGATCGTCCATGCACTCGCGCTGGTGAAGCAGGCGGCGGCACGCGTGAACCGGCGACACGGTCTCGACGGAAAGCTTGCCGACGCCATCGAGGCTGCCGCCGCCGCGGTCGGGGCAGGCCATCACGACGACCAGTTCCCACTCGTCATCTGGCAAACCGGCAGCGGCACCCAGTCGAACATGAACGTCAATGAAGTGGTGGCCGGCCTCGCCAACGAAATGCTGACTGGCACGCGCGGCGGCAAGGTGCCGGTCCACCCGAACGACCACATCAACATGTCGCAATCGTCGAACGACAGCTTTCCGACCGCGCTGCACATCGCCGCGATTCAGGCTGTCACGTCAAAATTGCTCCCCGCCGTCGACGTCCTGCGCTATACGCTCAATGACAAGAGCCTTGCCTGGCACGACATCGTCAAGATCGGGCGGACGCATCTCCAGGATGCGACCCCGCTGACGCTGGGCCAGGAATTCTCAGGCTATGTCGCACAGTTGCAAGCATGCCGGACACGGATCGATGCGGCGCTCGATGATTGCCTGGAGCTGGCGCAGGGCGGCACGGCAGTCGGTACCGGGCTGAACGCACCGGAGGGATTTGCTGCCGACATGGCACGGGAAATTGCGGCGCTCACCAAGCTGCCGTTCCGGCCCGCGCCGAATCCTTTTGCAGCGCTCGCCGGCAACGACGCGCTGGTCCAGCTGTCGGGGAGCCTCAACACGCTGGCCGTCGCGCTGACCAAGATCGCCAACGATATCCGGTTGCTGGGTTCTGGCCCGCGTTCGGGCCTGGGCGAACTCAGCCTGCCCGAGAACGAACCGGGCAGCTCGATCATGCCGGGGAAGGTCAACCCGACCCAGTGCGAAATGCTGACGATGGTCGCCGCGCAGGTGATCGGGAACCATGCCGCCGTCACGGTGGGCGGCATGCAGGGTCATTTCGAACTCAATGTGTTCAAGCCGCTGATCGGCGCCAACGTGCTGCGATCGATCGACCTGCTCGCCACGGGCATGACCAGCTTTGCCGAACGCTGCGTGGAGGGGATCGAACCCAATCGCGCGCGCATTGCCGAGCTCGTCGATCGCTCGCTGATGCTCGTCACCGCGCTCGCGCCCGAGATCGGCTACGATAATGCGGCGAAGATCGCGAAACAGGCGCACCACGACGGCACGACCCTGCGCGAGGCCGCGCTGGCGCTCGGGCTGGTCGATGCTGCGACTTTCGACTGGCTCGTCCGACCCGAAACCATGATCGGTTCGCAGGCGGAACCTTCGCGGCGATAGTTCGTAATGCTCTCGACATCTGCGGGAGAATTTTCGTGAGCTTGAGTACGATAATCGGTGCTGCGATTGGCAGCGCGATCGACGGTTCGGACGGTGAGGACAGCACGCTTGATGGCGCTCTGGGCGGCGCTGCGGCGGCGTTGGCGATCCGCACGATTGCGCCGGTCGTGCTGACCTACGCTGCCGGCTGGTTGCTGCTGCATGGCATCGGCAAGGCAAGCGAAGCCGTATTCGGCAACCGGGAGAAAGTGGCATGATCGGCAAGATCCTTGGTGCCGTCATCGGCAGCCGGATCGATCGGCGTGACGGCGAAGGCGGGCTCAAGGGGGCGGCCTTCGGCGTTGTCGCGGCTTCGGCTTTGCGCCGCCTTGGTCCGCTCGGCCTGGCACTCGGCGGCGCTTATGCTGTCAAGAAAGCAATGGATCGCCGCCGCGCACGCTGATGCTTTGAGCGCAAGGCGCGGGAAGTAACCGGCGCGCGCGCCTGCCAAAGCGAGTCTCCGAATAAAGGGAGGCCCGCGTGTTCCGAAACCTGCTTGCTGTCACCAGCTTGGCCTTCGCCTCAACAACTTTGGCCGAAGCTGAAACGCCGGCTTCGGTCGATCCCGATCGGATCGAATGGACACGCGTAAATCCCGACGGCACGAAATTCGCGTTGCTCGACGGCGTCCGCGACAAGCCCGGCGTCAGCTTCAGCTATGCCTTTTTCATTCCTGCCGGCGTCTGGGACACCGCCCATAGTCATGCTGCCACGGCCCGCGTTTTCGTCGCGCGTGGAACCCTGAAGCTGGGCTATGGCGATCGGATAGACAAGCGGAAGGCAACAGCATTTCCGACGGGAAGCTTCCTCTTGGTACCGGCCGGTGCCCGCCACTTCGACGGCGCCGACGTCGACACGATCATCATCGGTACCGCGATAGGCCCCTGGTCTACCGATTATGTCGAAACCACTGCCAAACCATCTGCCGGTAGCTTGCCGAAATAGCGGCCATGCGTTGACGCCCTGCCCGCAGGGCGGCATGAGCGGCCATGCCCGCCACCCTGCCGTTCACCCGCCGTGGACTCCTTTTCGTTCTTTCCTCCCCGTCGGGCGCCGGCAAGTCGACGATCGCGCGCAAGCTGCTGGCCTCCGATGACAATCTGGCGATGTCGGTGTCGGCGACGACTCGTCCGATGCGGCCCGGCGAAGTCGATGGCGTCGATTATCATTTCGTGACGCTCGACCGGTTCCGGGAAATGGTGGCCGACCATGAATTCCTCGAATGGGCACATGTTTTCGGACATCGCTACGGCACGCCCCGCGCGCCGGTTGAGGAGATGCTCTCCCGCGGATGTGACGTCCTGTTCGACATCGACTGGCAGGGCGCCCAGCAACTGTTCCAGCAGGCCGGCGGCGACGTCGTGCGCACCTTCATCTTCCCGCCCTCGCTCGACGAACTCGAACGCCGCCTCCGGTCGCGCGGCACCGACAGCGATGCCGTGATCGAGGCGCGCATGGATCGCGCGGCGAACGAGATCAGCCATTGGGACGGCTATGACTATGTGCTCGTCAACGATGATGTCGAACGCTGCTTCCACGACGTCGCGTCGATCCTCGAGTCGGAACGGCTGAAGCGCAGCCGCCAGACCAGCCTGATCGGTTTCGTCCGCAGTTTGACGCGCCACGGCTGAACGTTAATCTCCTGCCAACAGGGAGACACGCCATATTCCGCATTTTGATCGGCAGTCTTGTCGCCGGCCTCGTCCAGTTCATCGTCGGGGCCATCGCCTGGGTGTCGCCGCTCGGGGCGCTCGCGTTCAAGAACCTGGACGACACCCAGACGGCGCAGGTTCAGGCCGCCCTTGCTTCGGGGCTGACGGCAACGGGCAGCGGCACCTATTTCATTCCTTCACCCGAAACGGCGGCGGGAACCGTGCTCTTCGGCAAAGGGCCGGTTGCGCTGATCCATTACAACTCGAACGGATTTGCCGCCGCATTCTCGGGTCCTGCCTTGCTGACCGGACTCGCGATGTCGATCGTGACGATGCTGCTCGTTGGCCTTGCCGTGCAGCGCCTGCCCGATTTCAGCAGCAGGATGCGGACGACCGGCCTGTTTGCGGTCGCGACCGTCCTGTACTTCGTGCTCTCGCTGCCGGTCTATAATTTCTACATGCCGTGGGCATGGTGGCTGTTCCTTGGTGTGCAGGAATTCGTGGCGTTCGCGCTCGGCGCTTTCGTGCTGTTGCGCTTCTTCATGCCGCGCGAAGCAGGGCCAGCATCCGCGCCGAATTGACGAAGTCGGCGCGGCGCAAGGCGCGTGCGTCGGCGGCCATCCATTCCTCGCCCCACAACTCGGCTTGCCACAGTTCGTCGAGGTGCGTGGCGTCGAACGCTGCATCGGGACCGATCGCGTCCTCGGCCAGCATCAGCGCGACGACCAGCGACCCGCCGATGCTGACCACCGGGGAAAGCGCGGCCAGTTCGAATGCGCTGCGGGTGGCGATGGCGGTCGAAAGCCGGGCCAGCGTTTCCGGCGGTTGCGCGCGGTGGACAATCCCCGCTGTCACGACAAAGGCGATGTCGTAGCGCGCGCGCGCCCACTCGATCAGCGGGTCCCAGACCTCGGCCTGACCGGCCGCAAGTTCCGGCGGGTTTTCGGCGCGATAACAGAGCAGGTCCGTCTCGCCATAGGTCGCAAGGCCGGCCGCGAACGCCGCGATATCGGGCGCAACCTTGTCGATCGCGGCATTGCTGAATCCGGTCAGCGGCATCGCGCGTGGATCGATCTTCTCGCCGACGGCGCGCCATTCGTCCGTCACGGCCTCGGCCAGCGCGCTGGTCGGCAGCACGAGCGGCGCGCGCGCGGGCGTGCGCACGGCCCGCCCATCGAGCAGGATCGCGCCGCCTTCGACTGTCACGTCCTTCCAGAAACGCTTCACGCCTCGTTGCGCCAGCGCCGGATCAGGAAGGTCGGCACGATCAGCACGTCGACCATGGCAAGCGCCAGCAGCACCCCGCCGACGATTTCGGCCGGCTCGATCCAGCGTTTGGCAATGATCGAGATGCCGACGAACGCCAGGACAACCCCGCCGAACCGCAGCAACGTGAGGGTGAAGAAGCGCTTTTTCGCAAGTTCCTCGTTCATGCGGCCTCCAGCAATGCGGTCAGGTCATGAGGTCGTCGCGCAATCGCGTGCGCACCGGCACGCAGAAGGTCGGCGCTGTCGTGATAGCCCCAGCTGACGCCCACGGCCCGCGCTCCAGCATTGTGCGCCATTTCGATGTCGAAGCTGGTATCGCCGATGACGACCGTATTGTCGGGACCCGCGCCCGCATCGGCCATGGCCGTTCGCACCATCGACGGGTGCGGCTTCGACGGGTGGCGGTCGGCAGTCTGCAGCGAAATGAAATGCCCGGTCAGCCCGTGATGATTGAGGACATGCGCAAGCCCCCGGTCCGACTTGCCGGTCGCCACACCAAGCGACCAGCCATCGTCGCGCAGCGCGTCGAGCAGTTCGGCGATGCCCTCGAACAGCGGTTCGTCGACCAGCCCGTTCGCGCGCATCGCCTGAAACGCGCGCTTGTAGTCGGCAGCAACATGGGCGTGCAGCGCATCCTCGGCCTCGGGCAACAGGGCGGCAACTGCTTCGACGAGGCTCAGCCCCACGATGCGGCGAATGCTGGCGCGGGTCGGGGCGACGATGCCCGATTGCGCAAAGGCTTCCTCCATCGCGACACAGATATTGGCCTGGCTGTCGATCAGCGTCCCGTCACAGTCGAACACGGCAAGCCGGATCACGACGACATCGCCCGCGACAAATCGGTATCGCCAAGCGCCGCCACGACACCCGCCCGGTCGGCATCGCTCTTGTTCTGGCTCAGCTTGCGATTGCCGCGGATCGCGGTGACGCGCAGCTCGAAACAGCGCAGAGCGGACAGCATCCGGTCACGGTGCCCGTCTTCGACTTTGGCCATGGTCCAGGGTTGCTTGGGCAACAATCGTGCCTCGTGCAGCGCCGACAGTGCATCCACCTGGTGCCTCAGCGCCTCGCGGTCGAGCTCGGCACAGATTCCCTCGATCTCGACCGAGACATAATTCCACGTCGGGACCTGGTTATGCGGCTCGGCGTACCAGTCGGGGCTGATGTACCCGTTCGGCCCCATTGCGCTCGCCAGCACCGTCGCCCCGTCGAGATGCGCGGCAAGGCGGTTGCCGCGCGCCAGATGAAAGCGGAAATTGCCCTCGCCGGTCGGCGTGACGGGGGCATGCGCGACCATCGGGCCTTCGGGCGTCATCGCAAACAGATGTAGGACGCCGATCTCGAGCACCGTCGCGCGCAGCGCCGTCGCGTCGTCGATCCTGAATTTCGGGTTCGGGTGCACGGCCGCGCTACTTCGGCCGGGTCTGCCCGCGCGACCGGCGCTCGCCCTTGCGTTCCTTGCGCGCGGCCTTGGCGATATTAGAGGCCAGGCGCTTCTTGCCCTCCGGCGTCTCCGAAAACTTCACTTCGTCGAGCGGCAGGGCGTCCCCGTGCGCAATCGTGAAACCCAGGTCGGTCATCGTTGCCGCAAAATGTTCGGGCAAATCGGCGCGCATGTCGATCTGGCCGCCGTCCGGGTGATCGACGCGGATGCGCCGCGAATGGAGGTGCATCTTGCGACTGATCGTGCCGGTCAGGAACGCTTCCTTGCCGCCGTATTTGCCGTCGCCGACGATGGGATGGCCGATGGCCGCCATGTGGACGCGCAGCTGGTGCGTGCGCCCCGTGTGCGGCTGCAGCTCGACCCAGGCCGCGCGGTTGCCGACGCGGTCGACGACGCGGTAGCGGGTGCGCGCCGGCGACCCCTCCTTCTCGTCGACGTGCATCTTCTCGCCGCCTGTACCCGGCTGCTTGCCGATCGGCAGGTCGATCCAGCCGTCGTTGACCTCGGGAATGCCCACCACGATCGCCCAATAGACCTTGCGCGCGGTCCGGCTGGAAAAGGCCTTGGCAAAATGCGCCGCGGCGCGTGACGACCGTGCGACCAGCAATGCGCCGGATGTATCCTTGTCGAGCCGGTGCACGAGCTTGGGTCGCCCGTCTGCCTCGTACATCAGCGCGTCGAGCAGGCCGTCGACATGCTCGGTCGTCCCGGTCCCACCCTGCGTGGCGAGCCCCGGTGGCTTGTTGAGGACCAAAGCCTGCGCGTCGCGATAGATGACGAGGCTTTGCGCAAATTCGGTCTGGTCGGCGGTCAGCGGATTGACTGGCCGTTTCGGCTTCGGCGCGCGCTCGGTCTGGGCCGTGCCGTCGGCGGGCGGGACGCGGATGACCTGTCCGGTCGCGACCCTGTCCCCCGGTGTCGCGCGCGCGCCGTCGAGCCGCAACTGCCCGGTTCGCGCCCAGCGCGACACGATGTTGAAGTTCGCCTCGGGCAAATGGCGCTGGAACCAGCGGTCGAGCCGGATTCCATCGTCGTCATAGCCGACGGTGAACTGGCGGACGCTTTCGGAGGCCTTGCTCATGCGCTGCGTGCCAGCATGAGTCCGGCACCGGTGAGCGCCACGGCGCCGATGACGGAAGCGGCGACATAGGCGAACCCGATCGCCGTCTGGCCGCGCTCGACCATCAGCCAAGTTTCGAGCCCGAACGCCGAAAAGGTCATGAAGCCGCCAAGTACACCGACGCCGAGCAGCAGCCGCGCCTGCTCCCCGCCGTTGCTCGTCCGCGCCAGCACGCCGACGAGAAGCCCCATCAGCAGGCCGCCGATCAGATTCACGGCAAGCGTACCCCAGGGAAAGCCCGGCCCCGCTGCCCGCAGGAGCGCACTGCTGACCAGATAGCGCGCGCCTGCGCCAAGCGCGCCACCCAGCATTACTGAAAATATTCCGTTCATCTGCCCGCCGTAGCGCGTGGCGGCCCGCGCGGCTAGCGGCCCCGGTTACTCACCAGGTCAACGGCGCTGCCGCCATCGGGCGCCGTGACGCTGGCGACGAAGGCCGCGCCGTCTGCCGCGCGCGTGGCGCTGATCACGGTCGCCGGCCCCAGTTTTCGTTCGCTGAGGGCATAGCCTCCCGCCTTGGCGATGCGCCTGTAGATATCGGCTGCGGCCTCGGGGCCGGCCGGCGTTGAATAAGCGATAAGGCGAAGCGCGCATCCGGGCGCATCGCTGCCGCCGCCCTCCGCCACGCGTGCCTCTGGCGGCAGGGTGAGATCCTGGGACATGCGCGCGGCCCAGCCATAGCTGTAGCGCACGCCGAAATCGCATCCCCTGAATATGGCGCCCAGCAAGGGCCGCGTGCGGGCGAGCACGGTCGGTGCCGCCTCGCCCCGCAGCGGGTCGGGCACGCCAGACGGTATCATGGCCTGATAGGGCTGATCAGCCGGACGCATGGCACCGTCATTCGACCGCCCGTCGAGCTGGGGGTCTGCCATCAGCGGATCGGCAAGTGCCGACGCAAACGCAGGATCGGCATCTGCGCTATTGGAGCGTGCCGGTGGCGACGCACCACATCCGGAGAGCAGGGCAAGGAGCAGCGCGGTTGTCAGGCGTTTCATTGTCGACGCCTAGCAGAGCCGCGCAGACAATGCGCCGCTTTGTCCGCTTAGAGGATGTTGCAAATCTGCTCGTAGGTCAGCGGGTCGACGAACGCGATGCCGATCTGCCCCTCACGCTGCCACGCTACGCGGGCCGGCGTGCGGTCGAGGCTGGCCATGCTTACCGTCACGGGGCGGCCGGGCACCAGCTGGGCCTCCAGCTCTGCCATGAAACCATGCGCCGAGATATTCTGCACGATGATCTGGAAACTGCGCCCGGGGCCTGCTTCCAGCGTCGCCGGCAGGCGGATGTCGGCACGCCGCGATCGGCGGTCGTCGGGTTGAGTTGCTTTGGCGTTGGTCGTCACGAAATCGATCTCCCCATCTGATCGAAAACGCTATCTAGCGGCAATTGATGAAGAATTTCGGAATGTATCAGATTTTGACGAACGATAGGGGAAGGCCGTCCCGCGGCTTGGGTATCGGCCATGCCTGCCATTCGACGCCCGACTTGGGCGCGACTTCGATACGGTGCGTACGCAGCATGTGCCACAGCAGGATCTTGACCTGCATATAGGCGAAATGCAGCCCCAGGCACATATGAGCGCCGCCGCCAAAGGGAGCCCAGGCATATTTGTGCCGGCCCCGCGACTCTTCCGGCGAAAAGCGCATCGGGTCGAACTTGTCGGGCTCGGGCCAGTGTTCCGCCATATGGTGGACGAAGTGGGTGTTGATGCCCACGAAGGTGCCCTTGGGAAACTTGTGCCCCCGGAACTCGAAATCCTTGATGGCGCGCCTTGGGATGGACGGGACGGGCGGCATCATCCGCATCGATTCCTTGAACGCATAATCGGTCAGCACAAGGTCGTTCAGCCGGTCATAGGGCAGGTCGTCGCCATTGACTCCCAGCCCAAGCATTTCCTCGCGCAGCTTGTCCTGCCACTGGGGATTGCGGCCGAGGAGCATCATCAGCGATGTCGCCGACGACGTGATCGTGTCGTGTGCCGCCATCATCAGGAAATTCATGTGATCGACGATTTCGTCGACCGTCAGCTGCGAGCCGTCTTCGTGGGTGGCGCGGCAGATTTGCGAGAACATGTCGTCGCCGTTGCCGGCGCGGCGCTTGGGCACTTCGGCACCGAAATAGCCGACCAGGAATTTGCGCCCGGCAACGCCGCGCCCCATGGCCGTGCCGGGGATCGGCGCACGGATGACGGCGATCGAGGCCTGAACCATGTCGACGAACGCCTGGTTGATCTTCGACGCCTCCGGCCCGAACGGAATGCCCAGGAACGACGTTGCCGCCAGGTCGAGCGTCAGTTCCTTGATCGCGGGGTAAAAGGGGAAATCCTTGCCCGACCATTGCGCTACGCGTGCCCGGATGCCTTCGTTGAGCGCCTCGGCATAAAGCTTCATCGGTTCCGGCTTGAACGCGACCGATAGCGTCCGGCGATGGACGCGATGTTTTTCGAAATCCATCAGCATCAGTCCGCGCGGAAACAGCAGGTTGAGCATCGGGCCCCAGCCCTGTTCGGATGAAAAGACCTTCTCGCGATCGAACAGCACCAGCTCATTGGCGTCGGGGCCCAGCAGGGTGACGTTGCGCCCGCCAAAGCTCTTGTGCCGATACACCGGACCGTACTTGGCATGCATCTCCCGCACATAGCCCGGAGGGTCGGCCAGCAGCTTCAGCGTCGTGCCAAGGATCGGCATCCAGCCGTCTTCGCCAGGGATATGATCCAGGCTTTTTGCCGGTTGAAGGGGCAGCCAGTGCGGATTCGCCTCAAACCTGTCAGCGCGTGCCATATCCCTGCCCCTTACTTACATCGATATAAATAGGAGGTCTGTGGGCCGAAGCAATCACTATCGCTGGCGTGCGCCGCAGAGTTGTTTATGACATCGGCATGCGCGTGCCATCTCCCCCCTCGCTCGAAGGCCGTCGTGCGCTCCGCAAGCTGGTGAACATTCAGGCGCATTTGCGCGAACATGGCGGGTCCCGCCTTGACGTCGAGGTTCAGGACCTTTCGCGCACGGGCTTTCGCATCGATTGCGTTTACAACGTGGCCGAAGGGGCACGGGTCTATCTGACAATTCCCACTTTTTCGGCCATGGAGGCAATCGTTGCCTGGCGCGACAAATCGGGGTTCGGCTGCAAGTTCATCCAGCCTTTGCATCCCGCCGTCTTCGACATGATCGCCCGGCGCCATTCTGAAGTCTAGCGCACCGGGCCAGCACGAGTCCGTGCGGACTGCGGCGCGAATCGTTCTTGCGCTGGCTTATCTCATCGCGGGCGTCGCCCATGTCGCCGCGCCCAGCGGCTTCGTCCGGATCACGCCTGCCTGGGTCCCGTTTCCGCATCAGGTCGTGGTCGCGACGGGAGCGTGCGAGGTCGCAGGGGCGCTGGCGCTGCTGTTTGTGCCCTCGCTGCGTCGCGCGGCGGGGATTGCCTTTGCGGCCTATGCGATCTGTGTATTCCCCGCGAACATCAACCACGCGATCAATAATGTCGCATTGGGCGGGACGACCCTGAGCTGGTGGTATCACGGCCCGCGTCTGGCGCTGCAGCCGGTCATCGTCTGGTGGGCGCTCTGGGCGTCCGGGCTCATCGACTGGCCGTTTCACCGTCGGCAGCGCCACTGAGCGGTCGGCGGTGACGAGGCTCTTGCCCCGCCACCGCGCCGCCTGTTGGTAAATCAGCCGATGTGCTTGCTGACCGCAGCGGTCATCTTGAACATCGAGATAGGCGCCGTTCCGATAACCTTGCCGAGCGTCGCATCGGGATTGATTGTGCGCTTGTCCTTGGCGTCCTGCAGATCATGCTTCTTGATATATTCCCAGACCTTCGACGTGATCTGGCTGCGGGGCATCGGCCCCTGGCCGGTGATCGTGGCGAGATCGGCCGAAACCTTTACGGGCGTCATCAGCGCATTTGGTTTCTTGTCAGCCATGTGTTCTTCCTCCCTTACGAACTTTTCGCTAGAATACAGTCAGGCACGGCGCCTGAGTAACCATGCTGGCGCACTCGTAGTGCGAATACAAGACGTTGGCGATACCCCTGCGCCCCGGGACGGAATTAGGCGACCGAGAGACCAACTCGCCAACGTGCTGTGAATGCCCTACAGCCGAGCGCAGAGGAGAAGCCGGATGGCCAAAAGCCAGAAGAAATCGAACAAGGAAGTCCGCAAACCGAAGGCCGAAAAGCCGCCGAAAACAAATGCTTCCAATCCGTCGAGCAAGACCGGCGGTTCGGGTCTCGTGACGATCAAGTAAAGGACAGGTGGGGGCATGTCCGACGAAGAATATGTTTACGACGAACTGAGCGGGGAATGGGTACCCGCCAGTGAAATCGCCACGGCGACCGCTGGCGACACCGTCGAGGTGCGCGATGCCGTGGGTAACCTGCTCGCCGATGGCGACCAGGTGACGCTGATCAAGGACCTGACCGTCAAGGGCGCGGGGCAGACGCTGAAGCGCGGCACGCTGATCAAGTCGATCCGGCTGACGGGCGACGCGCAGGAAATCGACTGCCGTTACGAGGGCATCAAGGGCCTTGTCCTGCGTGCCGAATTCGTGCGCAAGCGTTGAGCGGCGTCGGGCCGGCCGACGAAGCGCCAGGCATTGCCGCCCGTGCCGTGCGCCGGCTCCTGATCGCGCTCTACCGATACGGGAAATGGACGTCGGTCGGGACCGTGCCGGAGCCGCAGCGCTTCGTCCTGATTGCGGTCCCCCATACCAGTAACTGGGACTTCCCCAATTTTCTCGGCGTGACCCATGCGCTCGGCATCCGCACCCATTTCATGGCCAAGGCATCGCTGTTCCGCTGGCCGATGGGCGGCTTCATGCGGCAGGTCGGCGGTGTCCGGCTCGACCGTGCCAAGGCCCGCGACACCGTCCAGCAGATGGTCGACGAATTCGCCAGGCGCGATGCGTTCGTGCTGACGATCGCGCCCGAGGGGACGCGCGGTGCCGTGACCAAATGGCGCACGGGCTTCTACCAGATCGCGCTCAACGCGAACGTGCCGATCGTTTGCGGCTTCATGGACTATTCGACCCGAACTTCAGGGTTGGGCCCCGTCATCGTTCCGACGGGCGATTATGAAGCGGACATGGCGCCGGCTCTGGCGTTTTACCGTGATATCCAGGGCAAACATCCGGCCCGGCACAACCCGGCCTGAAGCCATGGACGAAGCACTCTCGCTCATCGAGTTTTCTGACGATCTCGCCGCCGAGTTCAAGCGGATCAATGCCGAATGGATCGACGCCATGTTCGTCATGGAGGCGACCGACCGCGATGTGCTCGACAATCCCCGCGCCCGCATCGTCGACACCGGTGGCGCCATCCTGTTTGTCGCGGTCGACGGGATCGGTATCGTGGGGACCTGTGCCCTCAGGAAGACCGGCCCGGACGCCTTCGAACTGACCAAGATGGGCGTTACCGCCGCCGCCCGGGGACGCAAGGCGGGCGAATTCCTGCTTGCCCGGGCCATCGACCGGGCAAAGGCAATGGGCGCGTGCGAGCTTTATCTGCTGACCAGCCAAAAATGCGAAGCGGCGATCCATCTTTATGAAAAGCTTGGCTTCGTTCACGACGCCGGGGTCATGGCGCGCTATGGCGCGACCTACCAGCGATGCGATGTCGCGATGGACTACCCGCTCGTCGGCTGAACCTGAGCCGCAGGCGCGCGGCTTTCCGCCATCAACTGCGATGGAAACGGTTCGACAAGGGCTCGCGCCGCTGCCCAGTCCGCGTTCAGCCAGCGGTCGTAGTCCCAGGGGTTGAGGATCACAGGCATCGCCTTGGGGTGGACGGCGCCGACCATAGGGTTCGGCTCGCAGGTCAGGAAGGCAAAACTCGCCACCTCGCTGTCGCGCCAGATCCCGGCAAAGGCAAAGACCGGTTCGGACGGCACCGAGAACCAGTGTTGCGTCCGCGCGCCTTTGGTCCCGCCCCATTCCATGAAGCTGGTAACGGGCACCAGGCAGCGAAAGCCGGTATGGCGCAGGGTGCCGACCCAGAACGGCGAATCGAGGTTGCGGACATTATGGACGGGCCGGCCGCCCTCGGCTGCAATCTTGGGTGGTGGCGGTACGCCCCATACTCGCGGCACAAGGATTCGACCTTCACGACCTTGCACCACCACGGGGGCGAACTTGCCCGGCGCAACGTAATTCGGCTGCCACGGATCCGGGCCGGGATCGGCGTCGAACACGGCGGCGATCTGGTTAGCGGGAGCGTCGAGGCGGTAGAGCAGGCACATACCGCCACCTGCGGCTCAACGCGGACGAAGGTCAAGCGCATCCAGTCAGGCAAAAATCCCGCCAATACGATACCGTAATGCCCCGGTAATCGGCGCAAAAAAACCTCATACAATTGCGTTCGTTCTATAATTAGGGGGTGTTGCAGACTGAAGTCTCATCGGCGGCCGTTGCCCCCATCGAAGCCCGCGCTTCGGAACGTCGGCGCGTGGCCATTCGGGCGCTCGTGCGAGAAGCCGGGTCTTTTCGTGTCGACATCGACGTGATCGATCTTTCCGCCAGCGGCTTTCGCTTTGAAAGTGTTTATGATTTCGCGATTGGCGCCCGCGTCTTCCTGTCCGTGCCGACTCTGGCGGCCATGGAAGCCGTGATCGCCTGGCGAAAGGGGTCTGCCTTTGGTGCCCGACTGCTCCGCCCGTTGCACCAGTCGGTTTTCGAAATGCTTGCCGAACGCTACGGGTAGAGCCCGAACTAGGTGCGCCTTGCCGTCAGGCACAACCCCCTAACGCTTGAAAACAGGCAGTGCCCGCGTGCTAAGCGCCGCAAAGCGTCGGGGCGCAAACAGCGCGAGCTTGCGTGTCCAAGCCAAATCCGGGTCGGCGGGGTGGGTGCCCAGCAGATATTCGCCCGACGATATTTTGCGGATCATGCGCGAAGAACGCTGATCGGCTGCTGCGGTTTCGCGCGTGTCAGCTAAAAAGCCATTGCCCGAGCAATCGATTGAACGGAAATGTAAAAAATCCCGCAATCAACAGCGCGCCCGTCACCATCGCACGTACCGATCGGCGGTGGCGCTTCACATTGTGCGTTCGCGCGCTCCACGCGAGGATCGGCACCTGGATCAGCGTCCACACCGACAGGATGTGAATGATGCTGAACCCGCCACGGTTCACGTTGCGCACGAACAGGCTGAGGAGCGCCGTGGCAATCATCGCGCCGACCCAGATCCAGCCGAGCTGGCGGTGGGCCGGCGTGCCACGCGGGCGCAGCAGCATTACCGGGGTCAGGGCAACGGCAACCATGATCGTCAACAGGTGCGGCCAGATCAGCACCGGTACGGCCGCCCACTGCGCCCGCCCTCGCAGGATCGCCGCCACGACGCACGCCAGCAGGGCCAGTGCCGCGGCAGACAGAAGCTTTTCATAGGTGTCGGGTGCCAGCGATCTGGCATAGGGTGTCCGGGCTCGGGCATCGCTGACACTGGCCACCTTATTTCCCCCTTTATTCGCACGGACTTTGGGCTAGCGTGCGCGGATGCTCAAGCCCCTCATCGCCGCCTTTGCGCTGCTCGCTGCCGTTCCTGCCTCGGCCACTCCCGCGACCGATTTGAAATCGGTGATCGACGCGCACTGGCAATGGGCGCTCGCCAACAGCCCGGTCTATGCTTCGATCCTCGGCGACCACCGCGGCGATGGAAAGCTCGAGGACATATCGCTCGCCGCCGCCGACCGTCAGGCCAGGGAGGCAAGCGCCTTTGTCGCGCGGCTCGATGCCATCCCCGATGCGGGGCTTACGCTCCCCGAACGGACCAACAAGGCCATTCTTCGCCGCCTGCTCGACGAACAGGTTCAGGGCAACGCCTTTGGCCAGCGGATGATGCTGTTCACCACCTATGCCGGCTGGCACCAGAATTTCGCCGGGCTGGGGGAGAATTCGCCGTTCAATACGCGGGCCGATTACGAAAGCTATCTGGGGCGTCTGGCGGCCTATCCGGCATATAACGCGGAGGCACTGAAGATTACGCGCGCTGCGCTGGCAGGGGGCTTTGTCCAGCCATGCGCCGTGCTGACGGGCTTCGAAAGGTCGATCACCGGGGTGCTCGCACCCAGGGTAGAGGACTCGCGCTTCTGGAAACCGTTCAGGGGAGCGGCGCCGCAGGGCATGTCGGATAGCGACTGGTCCGCGATGAAGGCTCGCGCCGCGACCCTTATCCGCGATACCGTCGAGCCCGAATATCGCCGGTTCGCGAATTTCTATACCACCGAATATAAACCGAAATGCCGGAATACCGTGGGCGCGTCGGAATTGCCCCGCGGCCGCGAATTCTATGCCTTGCAGGTCCGCGTCCACACAACGACCGGCCTCATGCCAGACGAGATCCATGCGAAAGGCATGTCCGAGGTTGCCCGCATCCGCGCGGCCATGGACGAGGTCGCGAACCAGGCAGGCTATGCCGACCGCGCGACCTTCATTGCCAAATTGCGGACCGACCCCGTTTATTTCGCAAAGACCCCCAACGAGCTGATGGCCGCCGCCGCGCTGCAGGCCAAGACGATCGACGGGCTGCTACCGAAGTATTTCGGACGGCTGCCGCGCCTCCCCTATGGCATTCGCGCCATTCCGGCCGAAACGGCAGAGGGCACGACGACGGCCTATTACAGCCAGGGCTCGCCCGCCTCGGGCATCTCCGGCACCTATTACGTCAACACGTCGAAGCTGGCGCAGCGTCCCTTGTGGGAATTGCCCGCGCTGACCGCCCATGAAGCAGTCCCCGGCCACCACCTCCAGATTGCGCTGCAACAGGAACTCGACCTGCCCGAATTCCGCAAATATGCCGCCGGCTTTACTGCCTTTGTCGAGGGGTGGGCGCTGTATTCTGAGAGCGTCGGCGCCGAAATGGGCCTGTACGACACGCCCGAAAAGCGGATGGGGCGCCTGAGCTATGAAATGTGGCGCGCTTGTCGGCTGGTCGTCGACACCGGCCTCCATTCGAAGGGCTGGACCAAGGAACAGGCGATCGCCTTCATGCGCGACAATACCGCGCTGACCGACGCGAATATCGAGGCGGAGGTGAACCGCTATATTTCATGGCCGGGGCAGGCGCTGGGCTATAAGCTCGGCGAGCTCAAGATCCGCGAGCTGCGCGCACGGGCGGAAAAGGCGCTGGGTCCCAGGTTCGACCTGCGCGCCTTCCATGACCGGGTTCTCGGCGGCGGCGCGGTCCCGCTCGACGTGCTGGAGCGCGACATGGCGGAATGGATCGCGGCGCAATAGCGGGCGGGAAATCATTTCTGCCACGGAACTTCCGCGTCCGGCATCGCCCGGCTAGGCTCGCCCGCACATCCACGCAGGGGGGCTGACCATGGCGAGACTCATCTGGGCATTCGTTTCCGCAGTGGCGGCCTCGACTGCTATTGCTGCCCCCGCGGATCTTCCAAGTTTGCCGGGCGTCGGCGCGCCGGAACTGGCAAGACAGGGCCTCGACAGCGTCGGCTTTCGCACGGTGACCCTCGTCAACCCCGGCCAGCCCGATCTGGCCCGGGCGGACCCGAAGACGGGCAAGGTCGAGCTGCGCGACAGGACGCTGCTCGTCGACATCTGGTATCCGGCGACGATCGGCAAGCGCGCGCAGCGCATGACCTACCGGGACACGCTCTGGGGAGAGCCGCCCCAAGCGCCGGTCGCCTTCACCCAGGCAGGCATGGCGGTTGCCGGGGCGGCCCCCAGCGGCACGGCCCACCCGCTGGTCGTCGTCTCGCACGGCTACAGCAACAATCCTGCCGTGATGACCTGGCTGACCGAAAACCTCGCGTCGAAAGGCTATGTGGTCGCCGCGATTCATCATCGCGACCCCAACCCCTATGTCATTTCGGCCACCGCCCGCGCGGCACCGAACTACGACCGCCCCCGCGATATCGCCTATGTCACGGCCCGGCTGCGCGCGACTTTGGGGAGCCAGATCGATCCTGCGCGCGTAGCGTTGATCGGCTATTCGCAGGGCGGCTATGGCGTGCTGACGGCGGGGGGTGCCCGTCTCGATCCCGGGCAGCCGAACATGTCGCTCGTCGCGGGTGGATGGCTTAAAAAGGTCGCGCGCGACACGCCCGGTGCCGACGAGATCGTCGTGCCGGGCGTGCGGGCGATCGTGGCGATGGCGCCGGGAGGCGGCGGTGAGCACAATGTCTGGGGCGCGGCGGGCCTCGTCGGCATCAGGGCGCCGCTGCTGCTCATCGCGGGCGATGCCGATCCGGTCGTCGGCTACACGTTCGGCGCCCGGTCCTTCTTCGAACAGGCGGTCAACAGCGACCGCTACCTGCTGACGTACAAGGGGGCGGGCCATTCGATCGGGCTCAATCCCGCACCGCCCGCGATGCGTGGATCGGTATGGGACGCGGACTGGTTCGAAGACCCCATCTGGCGATCCGACCGCATCAACGCGATCAACCTGCACTTCATCACCGCATTTCTGGCACTGACCCTGCAGGACCGGACGGATATGCGGAGCTATCTCGACGTGCCCGTGGCGAATTCGGACGACGGCGACTGGAAAGCGCCCGACGGAACTCCCTGGGGCGCCGTCAGCCCGGGCGGCCCCGGCATCACCCTGTGGAAGGGATTCCAGCGTCGCCACGCCCGCGGCCTTCGGCTCGACCATTTGCTTGCGAGTGTCGGGAAGGGGGACTGACAGCTGGCGAGGCTGCGCCGACTTAGAAGCTCGTCCAGTCGTCGGCGCCGCTGCTGACCAGCGTGATCGACCAGCGGGGCGCCGATGCGCGTTTTATCTGGAACACCTCGCCGGGGGGGAGGGCCTGCTTTATACGTGCCGCCGTTCATGGCGACGCCGTTCTGCCCAAACGGCAACTGACGCAATCAGGCGCTGGCTTGCCATGCTGCCTCGCCGGACCTGATATGCGGGCGCAATATTGCGCTGTCCTACACGGACCGAATCTGCAACCTCTCGCCTCGCGCGGCGCCATCAGACAGCGTGCGGTGGCTCTTTCGCAATTCGATTTGGCTTCGTACGCCGTCGAGGCGATACTCATCTCATCGTATGCCAGCAACGCTTCGCCGGGCTTTTCGCATGAGATCGTGCGACCTTTGTGACCTTTGGGCGCGCGCCGCAGCGTACCGCCTGCCGGGCAATCCTACCGCTCAGGTACGCTGTTCTGGACCGTATCCTGCTGGCGCTGGCGCTTGGCGTCGCGCATTTGTTGCGCCCAGCAGCCGGTCCAGCCCCCGGCGCCAACGGCCGAGCAACTGCCCGTGCCGCTTGCCGCGCCCGCATTCAGCGTGTCGTTCGCCTTAGCGGCCCAGCTCTGGTTCTCGGGCGTGATCAATATGGGACTGCGCAGTTCCTTGGGAATACGATACCGTTCGCTCTCCGGCCGCCGCGAACACACGACGATCTGCTCGCCGCTGGCGTTTGTCGGGCATTTATCGTTGCCGTACAGGATCAGCACCCGGTCGGTCTGCTGCGCGAGCGCAGGCGACGCGATCATGGGCGTGGCGAAGGTGGCGATGCCAAGGGCGAGAGCGAGAAACCTGTTCATGATGTTCATCCTTTCACGCGCCCGATGAACGCACGATTGCCGCTTTGGGTACCACTGCTCACTCAGATCCGTTTCGAGGCCGCAATGGCGACGCGGCATCCCAGCCGGATCGCGGCGGTCATCAGGGGATAGGCGGGCGCGCGCTCGGCCCCGGCAGCCATCGCCGTCGCCTTGTGCTCGACCTCGTCTGCGCGAAAGTCGGCAATTGCCTCGGCGAGTTCGGGGTCCGAGCCACCGATTTCCTCGAGCTGCTCGCCATAATGTTTGTCGATCTCGGTCTCGATCGCCGCCGTGCAGGCCATTGCTGCCTCAGGCCCGATCAGCGCGGTCGCCATGCCCAGGCCATAGCCGGCCACGTTCCAGAACGGCTGGAGCAGGGTCGGGCGGACGCCGCGCCGGACGATCATCGCATCGAAATGATTGCGGTGGCGCTCTTCCTGCAGGGCCATCGCCGCAATCGACCGGGCCGCCGGGGTCCGCGTACCCATCACCGCCAGCTGCCCGGCATAGATGCGGGTCGCGCCATATTCGCCCGCCTGGTCAACGCGCAGCATGGCATCGGTGTCGGGCTTCAGTCCGTCGGATTTCATTTCGCTTTCCTCACAAGCGCCAAGATGGCGATGCCGCCTGCGATTGAAAAGAGCGCGTTGAACCCGGCCAGCGAAATACCGCCGAGCGTCCACTGCGCGGCGTCACACCGGATTAGCGGGGCGCGCATGATGTCCTGCAGGCTCGTCCCTGCGGCGGTCGAAGAACAGGTCGTGATCCCCTGCCACCAGTGATATTCGACCCCGGCGTGAAACACCCCGATCGCGCCTGACGTCAGCACGGCCAGCCCGGCCAGCGCGACCATCACGTTGCGCGCAGGCGGCTTTGCGACGAACGCCAGCAGCGCCAGCGCAATGGCGGCATAATGCGGCCAGCGCTGCCAGTGACACATCTCGCACGGGTAGAGCCCGCCGATGTATTGCGATCCCAGCGCGCCCGCCATCAGCAGGCCGGGCACGGCAAGGGCAAGCGCATTGGCGCGGGCAAGCGGGCTCAACGTCGCGCTGCCACCTTGGTCGCGCCGGGAAGGCTGGCCAGCCGCGAGATCGACTTGAGCGCATAGTCGAGCTGGAAGTCGGTGACGCCCTTGGCCTTCAGTTGTTCGGCGGTCATCGCAAAGCGCGGATCCGGCTTGGCGTCGTCCTCGAGCACCGAATTGTCGACCTTTGCCTCGTTGATCAGGTGGCGACGCAGATCGGCCTCACGGAACCGGGGCCGCGTCTTATAGTCGGGGTCCGACAGCTGCGGCACCTTCAGGTCGGGCTCGATCCCGCCTTCCTGCACGCTGCGGCCCGACGGCGTATAGTAGCGCGCGGTGGTGAGCCTGAGCGCGGTCGTGTCGTCGAGCGGGATCAGCGTCTGGACCGACCCCTTGCCGAAGCTGCGCTCGCCCATCACGAGGCCGCGATGATTGTCCTGGAGAGCGCCCGCGACGATCTCGGCTGCCGAGGCCGAGCCGCTGTCGACCAGCACCACGACGGGCAGGCCGTGCGCCGCATCTCCGGGTTTTGCGAAGTAGCGCTCGATGTCGCCCTTGCCACGTCCCCGCTGGGAAACGATCTCGCCGCGCTCGAGGAACTGGTCGCTGACCGAGATCGCCTCGTCCAGCAGTCCGCCCGGGTTCGAGCGCAGGTCGACGACATAGCCGAGCGGCTGGCGGCCCAGCGCCTTGTCGATGCCCATCAGGGCGGCACGGACGCTCAGCCCGGTGTTCTTCGAGAAGGCGTTGATGTTGATATAGCCGACCTGACCCTTCACTTCCCACTTGACCGGCTTCAGCTCGATGACCTCGCGGGTCAGGGTTACGTCGAACGGCTTGTCACGTCCGCTGCGGACGATCGTCAGCTTGATCGTGCTGCCCGGCTTGCCCCGCATTTGCTCGACCGCCTCGTCCAGCGTGCCGCCGAAAATGAGGTTGCCGTTGAGGTGGGTGATGAAGTCGCCCGCCTTGATCCCCGCCCGGAATGCCGGTGTATCCTCGGTCGGCGTCACCACCTTGACCGCGCCGTCTTCCATCGTGACGGTCAGGCCCAGCCCGCCGTAATTGCCGTCGGTCTGCGTCCGCATCTGTTCGAAATCGCGCGCGTCGAGATAGGACGAATGCGGGTCGAGCGACGCCAGCATACCGTCGATGGCACCCTTGATCAGCTTCTTGTCGTCGGTCTTGTCGACATAGTCGGCCCGCACCCGCTCGAACACGGCCATGAAAGCGTCGAGTTCCTTGTAGGTCGAATTATCGACGGCAG
Source organism: Sphingomonadales bacterium (assembly GCA_031371635.1). Classification (GTDB taxonomy): domain Bacteria; phylum Pseudomonadota; class Alphaproteobacteria; order Sphingomonadales; family Sphingomonadaceae; genus Sphingomonas_O. The sequence goes on from JANMJZ010000008.1 coordinate 49,537, forward strand.
CGAAGGTAGCTGTTGTGGCAGGAATAAAGGCAATCGCGGACACGGCGAGCAAAGCACGAAGAGGCAGGCGGGACATGGCAAATCCTTGGAGTCTGGGGCGAAGGATAGCGCGGGCAGGGGGCCGGGGTAAAGCTACCCTGCAAGCCTTGCGATATCCACCGGTGTCCCGCGGCGGCGCAACTCGACCGTGATCGTCGGCCGGTCGGGCCCGGCCCGGCCGATGGGCGCGCCAGCGTCGACCGTGTCCCCCACCTTTACGTCGAGTGCGGCCAGGCTCGTCAGCAATGTCGTCCAGCCCAGACCATGGTCAATGACGACGATATTGCCATAGCCGCGAAACGGCCCCGCGAAAGCGATGCGGCCGGTCGTCGGGGCGACAACCTGAGCGCCCGCGCGCGTCGCGATCGTCAGCCCTCGAGCCCGCACGCCCGCGTCGGAAATCTCACCGAGGCCGGTGACGACCTGGCCGACGACCGGCAGCCGGTAAGCGGGAATCACGGCAGTCGCAACGGCGGTGTCGGTCGGCAGGCTGCGGGCCGCCGATGGCTGGGCAGGGCGAAGCATTGGCCCGGGCAGTGCTTCGAGGCGGGCACGCAGCGCGTTTGCGTTGTCGATGCCGCTCATCAGCTGGGTAATATCGCGTGCCTCCTCGCCCTTGGCGATCGCACGGTCCTGTTCCGTCAGCGCGCCGCTGGCAAAACGAGACGAGTCGATCCGTTTGCGCGCTTCGAGCGCAACGAGTTGCTGACGCTGCGAGATCAGACGTGCCTGCGCCGTCCGTTCGGTGGCAAGGGCTCCGTCGGCGGCGGCACGCAGCGCCCGGCCGCGCTCTACGTCGGCGCGCAGGTCTGCCGTTCGGGCCTGAACCACGGGCATCACCGAAGCGAGCACGGCATGAACATGGACGATGTCCCGCACCGAGCCGGGCTGCAAAAGCGCCAGCACTGGCGGCCGGCGTGCCATGGTCTGCAGTGCCGCCACAAGACGCACCGTGGGCTGCTGCTTCTCGGCGAGGCGGGCACGCTGCGCTGCGCGCAAACGCTCGATGACGGCTACACGCGCTTCAGCCGCATCGATATCAGCCTCTGCGGACTGGATGCGTGCGGCAACGGCCGTGGCGGATGCGCGGAGTTTGGCCGCCTCGCTGCTGGCCGAATTCGCGGCGGTTTCAAGGCTTGCCGCCCGCGCGGCGGCGCTGCGTGCCGCCCGCTGCGCCCGATCGAGCGCCGCACGCTCTGATTGCAGGTCCTGCGCCGCTGCCCCTGCCGCCAGCAGCGCCAGCAGAGCGGGGGCCAAGGTGCGCTTCAAAGGGCGCCCCCGAGCAGCTTGCCGAACTTCTCCTCGAATCCCGCCACGTCCCCGGCCTCGAGCAACCGGGCCTGCTCCACCCAATTGTCCCGGACGACGCGTCCGGAGAAGACACCAAGCCGGGCATCGACCGCGGCAACATCCTCCTGCGACCAAGCGGCGATTTGAGCGTAGTTCGTGATGCCCATGTCCATGAGCGTTCTTGCCAGCTTCGGTCCGACGCCTTTCAAACGCAACAGGTCGTCGGGCTCGACGTCGGGACCCAGGTTGACGGGGAACGGCAAGGGCACCGCCGGCGAGCCGCCGCTCTCTGCCGAACTGTCACGCCGCATCCGGGCGAGGGTCTGCGTCGTGCTCTGGCCGATTTCGATCGGGGGCAAATCAACGTGGCGGCGCGAACTGAGGATCCAGAAACCCGTGGCAGCCCCGATGATCGCCACGATCGCGAGCAATACCCAGTAAGAGGCAATGAGGTCGGCCATTTTTACGCTTTCGAAGATTTAATTGGCGATAGGGACTGGCTGGTCAGTAAAGCGCCTTGCCGAACTTCCAAATCAACCATGACCCGGCGAGCCCCATTAGAAACGCGGCAATAGTCAATGCAAGTACTTCGGTCCATAAGTCCATGCTATCGTTTGCCCACCGATGGGGTTGTGAGCGAACGGCCATAAGTCACCGACTGTGCCGCCCCGATGCCCCCCTCGATACCCGACGTGTAGCTGCTCGGCCCGGTTACGTCCGTTGACCAGCGCACGTCGGCGACACCGGAAACATTCCGGGAAACTCGCATAGCGGCCAGACGATCGCTGGCCGAGACCTTCCCCGACAGGATCACGGCCCGCTGCAGGGTGGGTGCGTCCTGAACCGCAACATCGACATCGCCAAGTTGGCGCGCATCAAGATCGGCGCGCACACGCTGTCGCAGATTGTCGACGTATCGCCGGCCAAATCCCATCGGCCCGAATACCAAAGCGGTAGACAGGACTGCCAGGCAGCCACCAGTCGCCAATTTCATGAGTTCTTGCCGGTTCAACTGCGCCTCATCTTTCGCAGACCGTGTAGAGCCAAAAACGTTAGCAGCAAGTAACAATTCCTTATTCGCTGTAAATAATCCAAGCAATGAGGGTGGATATCAAAGTCTCTGACGGGAAAGTTCGCGCCAACCTATGTCGAGGCGACAATAGCCGTCCTCATAATCGATTGTCGCAAGTCTCTTGTATGCACGATCCCGAGCCTCTCTCAGCGAAGCGCCGATGCCCGTAACCGCAAGGACGCGCCCCCCGGACGCAACGCAGATCCCGTTTTTCGCCGACATACCAGCGATATATACAATCGAGTCGTCTTCGGAGGTCACGGGTATGACCACCTGGCCCCCAAGCACAGGCGCGGCCGGATATCCGCGACCTGCAAGTATAACGGTCAGTGTTGCAACCGCGTCGAACGTCGGCACACTGACCCCGGCAAGATCGCCCGATGCGGCTGCCAGCATCAGCGCGGCAAGGTCGCCCTTAAACCGCGGCATCAGCGCTTGTGTCTCAGGATCGCCGAAACGGGCGTTGTATTCGATAAGTTGCGGCCCGTCCGCCGTCAGCATGAGGCCTGCGTACAGCACCCCCACAAAGGGTGTTCCGGCTGCAGTCATCGCGGCAACGGTCGGCCGCAGGATCTCGTCCATCGCCCGTTGCTCGAGCTCGGGGGTCAGCACGCTGGCCGGGCTATACGCGCCCATCCCCCCTGTATTGGGACCGGTATCGCCTTCGCCGATGCGCTTGTGGTCCTGCGCGGTGCCGAAAGGGACCACGGTGGTGCCGTCGGTGATCGCAAACAGGCTGACTTCTTCGCCTACGAGGAACGCCTCGATTACCACCGCATAGCCGGCGGTGCCGAAAGACCCGTCGAACATTTCGCAGACAGCAGCGGACGCCTCGTCGTGCGTTTCAGCGATCACCACGCCCTTTCCAGCGGCCAGTCCGTCAGCTTTAATCACCACCGGCAGGCCGAAGTCCGACAGGCCGGCAAGGGCAGCGTCCCGATCGACGAATTTCTTGTAGGCGGCCGTCGGGATGCCCGCCATCGCACAGAGGTCCTTTGTGAAGCCCTTTGACCCTTCCAGCCGGGCAGCGGCGCGACTGGGGCCGAAAGTCGCTATGCCAGCGGCGGTGAGACTGTCGGCAATACCATCGACCAGCGGCCCCTCCGGTCCAACCACGACCAGACCGACCTCATTGCCCTGGCAAAAGGATACGACTGCGGCATGATCGGTCAGATCGAGCCCGACCAGTTCGGCATGCGAGGCGATGCCCGGATTGCCCGGCGCGGCGTAGAGTTTATCGCAGGTCGGCGATTGCGCCAGCTTCCACGCCAGCGCATGTTCACGTCCGCCCCCGCCGATCAGCAGGATGTTCATGCCCGACCCCCAAGAATTGGAAAACAGCGCGCTGCTAGCCGACAGCGGCCCCGGCGACAATTCCGCGCCGTTCACGGTGACAGAATTATCGGGGCGTCTGAAGCGCTATGTCGAGGACGGGTTCGGCCATGTGCGCGTACGTGGCGAGCTTTCCGGCTGGAAGCGGGTCGCATCGGGCCATTGCTATATGGCCCTGAAGGATGACGGCGCCGCCCTCGATGGCGTCATGTGGAAGATGGCAGCCGGGCGCCTTGCCTTTGCCCCGACCGATGGCGTGGAGGTGATCGCGACCGGCAAGCTGACGACCTATCCCGGCCGGTCGAAATACCAGATCATTATCGACCGCATGGAGCTCGCAGGTGAGGGGGCGATGCTGGCGCTGCTGGACAAGCTCAAGGCGCGGCTGGCGGCAGAGGGACTGTTCGCACTGGACCGCAAGCGGCCCTTGCCCTTCCTGCCACAAGTCATTGGGGTGGTCACGTCGCCGACAGGTGCTGTAATCCGCGACATCCTGCATCGCCTCGCCGATCGGTTCCCCACGCAGGTCGTGGTTTGGCCGGTGCTTGTCCAGGGCAATGGTGCTGCCGAGCAGGTGTCGCGCGCGGTAGCCGGTTTCTCCCAAATGGTGGCCGGCGGCCCGGTGCCGCGACCGGACCTCGTTATCGTCGCGCGTGGCGGTGGGTCTGTGGAAGACTTGTGGTCTTTCAATGACGAGGCGGTGGTGCGGGCCGTTGCTGACTGCACAATCCCCGTGATTTCCGCGGTGGGCCATGAAACCGATACGACGTTGTGCGATTTCGCGGCGGACGTGCGCGCGCCGACGCCAACCGCGGCGGCCGAGATGGCCGTGCCGGTCCGTCGGGAACTGCTCGCTGTGATCGAGGCGCTGGGTGCCCGCACGCTGCGCTGCGCGCATCGTTATCGGGAGCGCGGCAGTGAGCGACTGGCGTCGGTTCAGGCGCATTTCCCAGCCCCGGACACTTTGCTCGCCAGCCAGCGCCAGCGCACTGACGAACTCGGTGAACGCTTGCGGCGCGGGCTTGGAAAGTCGCTGGCTGATGCGCGCGGAGACCTTGCCCATGCGTCGGCTGCGTTACGGCCAGCGTTACTGTTGGCGCGGATCGAAAGGTCGCGTATGCGACTGAATTCCGGGCGTTTCGATCTTCGCCTCGTCGCCCGCCCGCTGGCAGAGGCGCGCGACCGGCTCGACCGGTTATGGCGTATCGCAGAGTCGCTGAACCCCGACATGGTGCTGAAGCGTGGCTACGCAAGAATCGAGAGCCGCAGCGGTGGGTCAATCGTGACGACCGCTGACGCCCGCCAGGAACAGGCGCTGACCCTCGTGCTCGCCGACGGTCGCGTCGACGTGCGGGTTGAGCAAGGCGGCAGCGATAGTTATCTTGCGCCTAGGCCGCCGCGGGCACGCCCTGTCCGTGACGTGCCCGGCCAAGGTAGCCTGCTTTAGCAAACACAAGGCGTGAACATGTTGATGTCTCCCTCGGGTCGCCTCGCGCGGCTGCATTATATGGCGAACGGTTTCCGCGTAATTGCGCCAGGGGACCATGTGCTGTGCGCCGTCAGTGGTGAGCGCATTGCCATCGAAGATCTGCGCTATTGGAGCGTCTCCCGGCAGGAGCCTTATGCAAGCGCCACGATCGCTACTCGGGCGCTGTCCGCTGACTCCTGATGGCGTGATCGGCGTGCGCCTCTGCAGTGCTGCTGCAGCAGTCGCCGCACTTGCCGGTTGTCTGGGAGCGCCTGCGGTCCGGCTGGCGACCGCGGCCACGCCGCCGCCGGTGCATGTGGCGCCGCCCGCCCATCCGGCTCTGCTCAGCGAAGAACGAATCGGACCGATCATCTTGACGGGAAATGCCGTTCAGGGCGGCATCCTGCTCGGGCAGCTCGCCCGGGGTACCACAAGTCTCACGCTCGACGGCCAGCCGGTGCGGGTCGCAGAGGATGGGCAGTTCATTATCGGATTCAGCAGCGACGCGCCGGTAGCATCGGTTCTTCGTGCGAAGAACCGTGACGGGCGCGCCGTCGAACTGCCTCTGAAGGTCGAGCCGCGCGCCTGGCGTGTCGAGACGATTGCCGGCCTGCCCCGCTTTGCCCAGCCGTCGGCCGAGTTCGCCCGCCTGCGCCCTCCCGAACTCGCCCGGATCGAGGCTGCCCGCCGCATAGACGGTGGCGCAGGGGGATGGCGACAGCGCTTTATGTGGCCCGTGCAGGGCCGCATTTCGGGCCTTTTCGGTTCGAGCCGCATCTATGCCAATGGCGAAAAGGGCGCACCGCACGCCGGCGTCGACGTCGCCCAGCCCACCGGAACGCCCGTGCTTGCCCCCGCCGACGGCGTCGTCATCCTGGCAGCCGAGAAGCCCTTTACGCTCGAAGGCAATCTGTTGATGATCGACCATGGCATGGGGCTGAACAGTGCTTTCCTTCACCTGTCGCGGATCGACGTGAAGCCCGGCGAGCGCGTACGTCAGGGGCAACAGATCGGTGCCGTGGGCATGACGGGCCGCGCGTCCGGCCCGCATCTCCACTGGGGAATGAAGTGGCTCGACCGGCGGATCGACCCGCTGCTGCTCGCGGGGCCGATGCCCGGGTAGGGGTCAGCCAATTCGCTTGGCCTGTACCCGCCCTCCCTTTTCGACGGTGACGAAGAAGCCGCCGAGCGAACCGCGCTCGATCAGCACCTTGCGGCCGGCCGCCGGGTCGCTGAAGCGCATGCTTGCCTCGACCGTTTCCCAGACCGCGCCACCCTCGACGGTAAAACGCCACTTGCCATAGCCGATTTCGCGCGCGCTCGTGATGACGGTGCTGAGTTCCTTTTCGTCGGCCGCGTCCTCGGCATTACCGGGTTTGCCCGACAGGAAATCGATGCGCGGCAGGGTGAAACCGAAGAGCCCCTTTCGGGCCTTGCGGACCTCCGCACGCTCCACGATCACGACATCGCCGCTGGCTGTCGCTGCGCTGAGCGCATCGACGGCGCGATCATAGCAGGCCAGTCGGGCAGCCGCATCGGTAACCGTACGACAGGCCTGAAGGGCTGTCACCGACTTCGCGGATGCCGCTGGCGGCGCGGCGCCGATGGCGGGAAGGGCGATTACAGCGGCTAGGGCGGGCAGCAGGAAGCGCTTCATCGGGACGATCTCTCCAAACTCATTGGTCCGCACCATGTCCCAGGGTCGTGGCGATGACAAACCTGTGTCACAAATGCAACAATCGCCGATCAAAGCGGTTCAATCCGTACGCGCAACGTTGCATTGCGATCGCCCATCCCCGTAGAGACCGCATATCTGGCGGATCCTTCTGCCCGTTTTTGCGTGCGAAAACGTCGATACACAGGGTTTAATGCGGTGGCGGAAGCCGCCGGAACTAGGGGAAAAGACCACATGGTTACCAAGGCTCTCCGCCGCAATCTGCTGGCGACGACCATCATCGCCGGGACCTTTATGTCCACTGGTGCCTTCGCGCAGGGAACCACGCCGGCCGCCGACGCGCCGAAGGACGAAGATACGATCGTCGTCACCGGATCGCTGATCTCGAACCCGAACCTGGCGCAGTCGTCGCCGGTCGTGGTCACGACGGCCGAAGAAATCGCCCTTCGCCAGAACAACGTTGCCGAGGAAGTCCTCCGCAGCATCCCGGGCATCGTTCCCAGCATCGGTTCGGCGGTCAACAACGGCAACGGCGGCGCCTCGTTCGTCGATCTTCGTGGCCTAGGCTCGAACCGCAACGTCGTTCTGCTCGACGGTAACCGCATCGCGCCCTCGGGTCTGGTCGGCCGCGTCGACCTCAACAACATTCCGCTGGCACTCGTCGAACGCGTCGATGCGCTGACCGGTGGTGCCTCGACCACCTATGGCGCCGACGCCATCTCGGGTGTCGTCAACTTCATCACGCGTCGCGACTTCGCCGGCGTCGAAGTGTCGGTCGGTGAAAAGATCACGCAAAAGGGTGACGGCAACTACCTTCGCACCGACGTGACGATCGGCGGCAACTTCGACGACGGCAAGGGTAACGCCGTTCTGTCGGTCGGCTATCAGGAATCGGACCCCGTTTATCAGGGCGACCGCGACTTCTCGACCAATAACATCAGCTCGTTCTCGGGCACTTTCGGTGGTTCGGGCACGGCGGTTCCGGCGCGCATCACCGGCACCCGTCCGATCGATCCCGCCACTGGCCTGCCGAGCGTCAATCCGGCAACGGCCAACGGCGGTGCACGCCAGATCGACCCCACGACGGGACGTGCGGTAACGACCTTTGCTCCGTTCAACTTCAACCCGTACAACATCTTCCAGACGCCGTTCCGCCGCTACAACATGTTCGCGTCGGCCCGTTACGAGATTTCGGATGCGGTTGAAGTCTACACGCGCGGCATGTTCTCGAAGAACACCGTCAATACGATCATCGCGCCGTCGGGTGTTTTCGGCTCGCAGGTCACTGTGCCGCTGAGCAACCCCTATCTGCCGACCGCGCTGCGCAACCAGCTCTGCGCTTTCAACACCTCAACGGTTGCATCGGGCCTTTACACCCCTCGCTTTGACGCAGCGACCTGCGCCGCTGCCGCGCTGGCAACGTCACCGACCGATCCGAACTTCCGTACGGTATCGTTCAACCTGTCGCGTCGTACGGTTGAAAGCGGCCCGCGCACGAGCGAATTCGCAACGACGATCTTCGACTATCGTGTGGGTCTCCGCGGCGGAATCACCGATACGATCAACTGGGATGTCAACGGCGCCTATGGCGAATCGGAAAACCGTTCGACTGTCGGCGGCTACGTCCTGACGTCGCGCGCCCGCGCTGCAGCCTATGCGACCAACACGACGACCTGCCTTGGCACCGGTCCGAATCGTGCCGGTCCTGCAGGCAGCGACAACATCGCGTCGGCCGCAGGTTGCGTGCCCGTCAACTTCTTCGGTGACGCCGGCACGATCAGCCAGGCCGGTATCGCCTATCTCGTCCAGCCCTCGACGGTTCTGGTGAAGACCTCGCTCGCTCAGGCGCGCGCCGTGGTCAGCGGCAACTTCGGCCTTACGATTCCTTCGGCAACCGATGCCGTCGATTTCGCGGTCGGTGGCGAGTACCGCAAGTACGGCGCTTCGCAGTTCTCCGACTCGCTGTCGAAGTCGGGTGACCTCGGCGGTGCCGGCGGCGCGGCGCCCGACATCGATGGCGGCTACGACGTCTACGAAGCGTTCGGTGAACTCGTCGTTCCGCTGGTTCAGGACAAGCCGTTCTTCGACGAGCTGACGGTCAAGGGCGGCGTCCGCTACTCGAGCTACAAGGTCAACGCGGCGACTGCGCCGAAGTACAGCACGACGACCTACAAGGGCGAACTCGCCTGGTCGCCGGTGCGTGACCTGAAGTTCCGTGGTGGTTACGCCCGCGCGGTTCGTGCGCCGAACATCGCCGAACTGTTCAACCCGGTGACGACTGGCCTGACGTCGCTCGCCACCGACCCCTGCGCGGGCGCGGCGCCGACGACCAATGCCAGCCTGCGTGCGGTCTGCCTTGCGCAGGGCGCGCCGGTCGGATCGATCGGCAGCATCACCAACCCGACGGCTGGTCAGGCGAACAACACCTCGGGCGGCAACCTGAACATCAAGCCGGAAGTGGCCAGCACCTACACGATCGGTGCGGTCGTCACGCCCAGCTTCGTTCCGGGCCTGAACTTCACCGTCGATTATTATAACATCAAGGTGAACAAGGCGATCACTTCGCCGACGGCCATCGACGTGCTCAACAAGTGCTTTCGTAACATCACGGCGTCGAGTGCAACCGATCCGGCATGTAGCTCGTCGGTCATCTCGCGTAGCGCGACGACCGGTGGTCTGGACGGCGATACCAACGTGGTTCGCGGCGTGATCACGCAGCTGACCAATGCGGGTCGCCTGTTTACCGACGGTATCGATCTCTCGATCAACTTCCGTCAGGACCTCGGCTTCACCAAGCTGACGCTGAACTTCACCGGGAACTACACCTTCCACTCGAACTTCCGTGCGGACGTTGCCGACTCGGCTTCGGTGGATCGTGATTGCACCGGCTATTTCAGCACCAACTGCGCTTCGATCCAGCCGAAGTTCCAGTGGAGCCAGCGGACGACCTTCTCGTTCGACGACGTCGACTTCTCGGTCCTGTGGCGGCACATCGACAAGGTTGCTTATGAAGGACAGGCAGCTGACTATCTCGCGCGCGGCTTCACGGCCGGCAACCGCAACCTGTTCTCCGGTACGCTACCGGTACAGGCTGGCGCACCTTTGTCAGGAACGGGTCCGTACAACTTCAACTTCATCCGTGCGTACGACTATATCGATCTGGCAGCCCGGTTCGGCCTCACCAAGAACCTGGATCTGACCATCGGTGTCAGCAACCTGTTCAACACGAAGCCGCCGCTGACCGGTACCAATGCCGGCACGACGTCGTTCAACAGCGGCAACACCTACCCGTCGACGTACGACTCGCTGGGTCGTTCGTTCGCGGCTTCGGCACGGGTTCGCTTCTAAACAAGCGAATTGCCGACCGAATAAAATCGGGGGCGGTGCCTTGGCACTGCCCCCATTTTTTTGTTTCCGTCAGAGCGCGTTTGCGTCTTAATATTGGTCTATCTGACGGCAGGTCTTTTCCGGAGTTTGTTCATGTCGACGTCGATCTTCTCACTGTTTCTTGCCGCCGCGACTGCGCAAGTCGCAGTGATGCCCGCCGATCCGCTCGACAAGGTACGTTGCGTCCGGGAAGACGTGACAGGTTCACTGGTGTCGAAGCGGAAGGTTTGCCATACCGAACGCGAGTGGCGGCGCATTCGCGGCGACGCGGAGGGTGAAGCCCGGCGCATCACCCAGCCGGGCAATCTCAACGATCTGAATAAATAACGAACTGGATCAGGGGGCCCAGTATATAGGGTTCGGCAGAACCGGCGACACGCCGGCCGCCTCCGCCACCGCATGTGCCCAGACTTCCACCTTTTCGAGCTCGTCGAGATGGGCAGCGGCGGCTGCGTCATATTCTGCGTTGCGTGCCCGGGCGTCGAAATGGGCACGATGTTTCGAATGTTGGGCGAAAGCGGGGCCCTCGGTCACCGACTGCCACTGTGAATCGGACAGGCTGAGGTCGAAGAAGCTGCCGAGTGCGCGCATCACCTCAAGTGGCGCGGCCAGTAACGCCTCACTGTCCAGCGTTCGAACGCGGTCGGGTCCGAACTCGCTGGCAATCCGCGCAAAAAGCGTCTGTTGCGCCAGCCAGCCGACGGCGGCAACCTGCAGATCAGTCTGTCCCATATAGTCTTCGGTCGAGAAGCCGAGATCGACCAGGCCGTCCCTTAACAGCTTGACCAACAGGTCCCTGACCCAAAGCCTGCCGGTCATCTCCTTCTTGGCGATCGATCGCAGGTAGATCCCGAGTGGGGCGTGCAGCAGCAGCGCGCGCGAACCACGGTTCATTGTCATGATGCCGCGCGCCAGACCGTTCGACACATTGCTAGGTTTCACGATATTCGTCTCGCCGACGCCCAGGGGGCGATCGAGCAGCCTAGTTGCCTGGTCGAGGACCTGAGCGATCCGCGCCGGCGGGCCTCCACCCCGGTGACGCCAGCCGACGATATCGTTGAAGACCGGGGGTTCCTTGAGCCCCATAGCGACGCCGGGAATATCGAACGCGCGCGCGAGCAGGGTCGAGCAGCAAAAGGCCGAATGGAAGATGAAATGCGGGGCGTGAAGGGGCGGCAAGGCGTCGATCGCCGCCTGTCGCCCGATTATCGTCACGGGCCGCCCGTTCGGCAGATACTCGTCCGTCAGGAAGGTCGCGCTGCGATGGTCATCGCGGGTCAGCCGCATGAAGTGAAATGCATCGCCTTCAGGGTCGTAGCGATGGGCAAGCCATGTCCCGTCCCGCACTACCTGCTGCACGTCAGGAGGCGGCGTCACGAATCGAAGCCGAAAAGAGTGATCCAGGGCTGCAGGATGGGCATGACCGGTTCAAGCTGCGCACGATATCGTTCCCATTGCCGGGTCCCGTCGTACAGCGGCTTGCGAACCTGTGCGGCACTCGCGGTCGATACGCCGCGCGCGCGCGCCGTGCGGTCGAATTCCCGCAGCGCCGGGTTCCACGGAATGCCGACGAAGGCGCATATTTCCTGGGTCGTCCGGTCGAAATCGCGGACCAGCGCATCGTAGCGAACGTCATGCGCGGCTATCGGCATGCGCGCGATGCTGTCCTGCGTCAGGCGCATCAGCGCGTCATAATGCCGGGCCGTGCGTTCGAGCGACGTGAATTCGTAGCTCGTCGATGTGAGCGCAAAATTCGTGTGGAAGCAACTCCACACGACATCGCGCGGGTCGCGTCGCATGACGAGGACGCGTGCATCGGGGAAGAGTCGGGCGATCATGGGCAGGCGAATGCCCTTGAGCGGGTCCATATCGACGAAAGTGCGCCCCGCCACGTCCAGTCCTGCGGCTTTCACCCTGTTCCAATAGGCCTGGCGATAGGGGGCTGCGTCGGTTGCGGACAAAGCAGCCAGCCTTTCGAAACCGGCGTCATCGGTCAGAAAGGCTTCATCCGCATCGCGCAGGGTCGGCCGCTCCTCAAGGGCAAGGACGTCCGGCAACGAGGCAAGTATGTTCTCGACCAGAGTTGTGCCGGATCTCGGGTAGCCGAGCAGAAAAATGTGCCTCTCGGCTTGATGGGCGGCTTGCACATTGTCGTCCAGCGCCCAGTCCGTCGTGTTGGAACGCAGGAGCGAGGCGCCGATGCGGGCGATGAATTCCCGGTGCGTTTCGCGCTCTGGCGGGAACTGGTCGGCATGGACCGCTGCGAACTCGGTTTTGGAGGCGGCATAGGCCCGGAAGGCATCTTCCACTTGCCCAAGCTTGTCGAAGGCGTCGCCGAGCACATTGAGCGCGTTCGACCGTTCCGAAGAAGGCGAAGAAGTGCTGGCCAGCATTGGCTGCAGCCGGGCGATTACGGCCGCGTAGTCGCCTTCCTCGATGTCGACGGTCGCAAGTGCGCTCGTGGCGATGAGGTTGTGGGGGTCGATGGCGAGCGCCCGCTCGGCATGTCCTCGGACGACTTCATGGTCGCCCTTGCGCGCCGCAATCATCGCCATGCCCGCCCAGGGCGCCGCGTTGCCAGGGTCGAGCCGTGCAGCCTCGGCATAGCTTTCGGTCGCGCGTTCGAACGATCCCCCCGTCGACAACACGAAGCCGCGCTCCAGCCATGCCGATGCATAGGTGGGGCAGGCGCGAATCGCCGCGTCGCAATGCAGGACCGCATCACGCAACCGGCGCTCCTCGCGGTACATGCTGGCCATTGTCGTGAGCGCCACGGGATCGTTAGGCGCGATGACCAGTGCCTGCTGCAGCAATTCCATCGCACCCGCGCGGTCGCCACTCTGGGCACGATCCCACGCGACCGTGACATAGTGAAAGGGGTCTCGCTCCCCGCGTGCGATGGCTGCAGTTGCCCCAGCAACGGTATCGGTCATGCAAGAGGCTTCTGATCGATTGCGCCGCGCCGTCAAGCGGCCCTGCCGGACCAGCGCTGTCCAAGCCTTCCGCGCTGACTTGCGCACGGTGCTGCATTATGTTTTGCCCACGGAATGAACGCGCTCCCCCCGTCTGCGGTCGACCTGCTGAACCAAGCCGCCGCCGCGCGCCAGAACGGACGGGTGGCTGAGGAACGGGAGCTGCTTGAAAGGGCGCTCACTATCGCCCCTGGCGATCCGCGCATTCTCAACCGGCTGGGTACCTATGGCCTCGCCAATGGCGATCCTGCGGGTGCCCGTGAGCGCTTTACCGCCGCCGCGCACGCCGACCCGGGCGAACCCACCCTGTGGGTGAACGTCGCCACCGCCTGCCGCATGCTGGGCGACGATGCCGGGGAACGTGCCGCGCTGTCCCGCGTGCTCGACATCGACCGCCTGCACTTCATCGGCCAGTTGCGCCTCGCCGAACTCAACCAGCGCCTGGGGCAAGCGCGGGAAGCCGCCCAGGGCTGGAGCGCAGTGGTGCAACTCGCCGCGGCAATCGACGAGCCGCCGCCGCTGGTGGTGGACGCCCTGGCCCGCGGACGCGCCTTCCTCGAATCGCATACGGCCGGTCTTGCGCGCACGCTCGACGCCGCGCTGGGCGAACGACTGGCGGCAATGGGCCCGGCCGCGCGTCGCTTTCAGGCATGCCTCGACCATAGTTTGGGCAGACGCATGATTTATCGCAACGAGTGCGCCGGCACCCACTTCCCGTTCCTGCCCGCCGACGAGTTTTTCGACCGTAGCCATTTCCCCTGGCTTCCCGCGATCGAAGCGCGGACAGACGCCATCAGGGCGGAAGCGCTGGCTCTTGCAACGATGGGAGCCGCTGCCATCCGGCCCTATGTCCAGATGGACAAAGGAACGCCCAAGAACAAATGGTCGACGCTCGATGGTTCGCTGGACTGGAGCGCCTGTTTCCTGTGGGAATATGGCGTGCGCAACGACGCGATATGCGAGCTGTGCCCCGAGACGGCGGCGGCGCTGGAGCTGGCGCCGCGTAACCATATCGAGGGGAAGGCGCCTTCGGCGTTTTTTTCCATCCTGAAGCCCGGCGCGCATATTCCCGCGCACACCGGAGTCACCAACACGCGCGCTATCATTCACTTGCCCCTTGTCGTGCCGCAGGGGTGCCGCTTTCGCGTCGGCGGCGAAACGCGCAACTGGCGTGAAGGTGAGGCCTTCGCCTTTGACGATACGATCGAACATGAGGCATGGAACGACAGTGCGGAGCAACGCATCGTCCTGATTTTTGACGTGTGGAATCCGCATTTGTCGCAGGAAGAGCAGACGCTGCTGCAGGACTTTCATGCGCTGAGCGACCCCCTTTCAGCAGATTCAAGGTCGTAACGTCCGCGGAACATAGTGTGACCGGGACGCAACAGGTGCGAGAAATTTCGACGAAGTGAGGGGTCTGGCTTGTAGCGGGCAACACCCTCCGCCGTTATCCAGCAGCCTTGCCTTGCGGTGTTAGCGGGGTGTGTTTGCGTTGCATCTGGGGGGAATGCGACCTGTGTATGAGGTCATGTTTCCATGCGTACCAATTTTCGTCGTCATCTGATTTCTGCTTCCATCCTTGCAGTCACCTCGGTCCTCGCAAGTCCTGTATTTGCCCAAGCTGCTCCTCAAGGGCCAGCGACGGCAGCTCAGCCAGAAGCTCCAGCCGAAGACACGATCGTGGTCACCGGCTCGATCCTGCGCCAGGCGGACCGCGAGACGCCGTCGCCGGTAACGGTGCTTACCCAGGAGAATCTTGATCGTCGCGGATTGAGCACGACTCAGGACGCGCTTCAGACGCTTGCTTCGAACAACGGTCCGGCGCTGACGAACTCGTTCACCGCGAACGGTGCTTTCGCCGGGGGCGCTTCGGCGGTCTCTCTGCGTGGCTTGTCGTCGAACTCCACGCTCGTCCTGTTCGATGGTCTGCGCGGAGCGTATTATCCGCTCGCCGATGACGGCACGCGCAACTTCGTCGATTTGAACACCATTCCCGATGACATTGTCGACCGCGTCGAAGTGCTTCGGGACGGCGCATCGTCGAGCTATGGTGCCGACGCCGTTGCCGGTGTCGTCAACATCATTACAAAGCGTGAATTCAAGGGCCTGGCAGGCCGTGCCGAGGCAGGGATTTCGGAACTCGGCGATGCTCCGACGTACCGGCTGTCAATGACGGCGGGTATCGGCGACCTGGCCGAGGACCGCTACAACGTCTACGTCAGTGGCTTTTACTATCGCAGCGAGCAGCTGAAGAACCGCGAGCGGCGCTACCCCTTCAACACCGACGATATGACGCAGGTGTGCTTCGAGGGCAAATGTGGTGCGAACGGTGTGCTCAACGGCACCGAGGCCGATGGCAACACCGGTGGTTTCGAAATCTCTACGCCATTTGCCGTCCGTCCGCGTGATGCTGCAACCGGCGCCGCGATCCCGGGTCTGTCGCGCTATCAGTATCTCGGCGGTTGCCAGGGCCTGCCCTCGACAACGCTGACGACAGCTGAACTCGCCCTACCGCAGAATGCCGCTGCGCCCGCCAACGGCGTCGTCTGCCAGGAGGACATCACGCAGCTTTATGGCACGATCCAGCCGCTGATCGAACGGTTTGGCGGTTCGGCGAAGGCGACGGCACGCTATGGCGACACCGGCGAAGCCTATGCCGAGTTCAACTTCCTGCAGACGAGCACCAGCTACGACGGATTGCCCGCCACCATTCGCGGCAATGCGCCGGCCGGGTTCTTCTTCCCGCGCTACAGCACGTCAGCCAACGTCGCGACCTACGGCAACAACACAGTGCTTCAGCTGCCGGTATTTGTCTGTGCGTCGGGCATCAACTGCGCGACGGCGGCGGATCGTCGCCTCAACCCGAACAATCCGTTCGCGGCGGCCGGGCAGACGGCGGCAATTATCGGTCGCATTCCCAACCTCATCGAGCGGAACGATACCCGTACGCGGGCCTATCGTGTCGCGCTGGGCGCCAAGGGCAGTATCAACGACAGGCTGACTTATGACGTCGGTGCGACAGCGATGCACATCGACCTGCGTTCAACGGCCGACGGCTATGTTCGCATCCAGAACCTGCTCGATGCGGTTAACACCGGATCGTACAATTTCATCAACCCCAGTGCGAACGGCCCGGACGTACTGTCGCGGCTGGCGCCGACCAACGTCAACAATGCGACGTCGGACCTTTACCAGTTGCAGGGCACGATCGGCGCGCAGTTGCTCGACCTTCCGGGCGGGCCGTTGCAGCTGGGTGTCGGCGCGGGCATCCGCTACGAAGCCGTCGATGCGCCGAGCGCGAATTCGGATATCAACGGGCCCACGCAGCGCTATTTCCGCCTCAACGGCTTTGCCGCCAAGGGAAACCGCACGGTCTATTCAGCCTATGCGGAACTCAATGCCCCGATCTTCGACCAGCTCACGGTCAACGCATCGGGACGGTACGACCGTTATTCGGGCGGCCTCGACAATTTCTCGCCGAAGGTGGGCGTGAAGTTCCAGCCGATCCGTCAGGTCGTGCTGCGAGGCACCTACTCGCGCGGTTTCCGCATTCCGTCCTTCGGTGAGGCCAATGCGACCTTCCCGACGACGGGTTATGTCACGGCAACGCAGGGCATCTATAGCGACGCGTTCCTGTCGCAATACGGCTGCTCGCTGGCGACCTACACGTCGTGCCCGTCCTATGTGACGGCTGCCTCGTACGGGCAGACCAGCATTTCCAACCCGGACTTGAAACCTGAGAAGTCGCGGAGCTTCACGGGTGGTATCCTGATCGAGCCCATTCGCGGCGTGTCGTTCACGGTTGATTATTACAACATCAAGAAGACCAACGCGATCACGACTGCCAACAATGCACCCGCCATTGCTGCCTATTATGCCGGTCAGGCGATCCCGGCAGGATATCAGGTCATCGCGGACGCGCCGGACATCAACAACCCGAACGCCCAGCCCCGCATTGCGTTCGTGCAGGCACCTTTCATCAACGCCAACACGATCAAGTCCGAGGGTATCGACTTCGGGGCAAATGTGTCCGTCCCGATCGGCGACCGGCTCAAGGTGTCGAGCTTCGTCGAAGCGACCTACATCCTGAACCTGAGCACGAGCTTCCCCGATGGGACGACCGAGCGCTATGACGGCACGCTGGGCAACTACAACCTGACCGCCGGGTCAGGCACGCCAAAGTGGCGCGGTACATGGCTGACGACGATCGAATTCGATCCGATCCAGATCAGCGGGACGGCCAACTACTTCGACGGCTACGATCTGTCGGCCGAGGACCAGACTGGCCCCGGCACGCGCGG
>JANMJZ010000027.1:0-2110 GCA_031371635.1 Sphingomonadales bacterium
GCCGTCGCCGCCGAACTCCGCCTGGCTCGCCATCGTGTCGATCTGCTCGCGCATCTTGGCAAAGGCGGAATAGACGCGCGCACGCTCGGCCTCGGTGTCCTCGGCGACCGTGTGCTCGATGACGATGCGCGGGTTGTGATAGACCGCAAAGCCGCGGCCCATCCCTTCGACCAGTTTCAGGCCCGACAGCCGTTGCCCCTGCAATTGCGGCGCGCGTGTCGCATTGGCGCTGCTGTCGTCGACGAGCCCTGCGTTCGATATGAGTTCGGACAACACCATTGCGACGGTCTGCAGCGCTTCGATCTCGACCTCGTCGTACCGCCTGGGTTCGGCGTGCTGCACGCACAAGACGCCAACCGCCGCTTCACGGCGGACGATGGGGACGCCTGCGAAAGAATGGAACAGTTCCTCGCCCGTTTCGGGCTTGTAGGCGAAATCGGGATGGCTCGTCGCCTCGTCGAGGTTGAGCGTCGCGACATCGCGCGCGATCGTGCCGACCAGCCCCTCGCCCAGCGCCATGCGCGTCACGTGCACGGCTTCCTGCTTGAGTCCGCGCGTCGCGAACAGCTCGAGCAGTCCGTCGCGCAGCAGGTAGATCGAACAGACCTCGCTCGCCATCGCCTCGGCAATGATGCCGACTACCTGATTGAGCTTGGCCTGCGCGTTGGTACGCGCCGCCATCACTTCGTGCAGGCGGGTCAGAATTTCACGGGCAGAGGCGACGGCTGTGGGCACCTGGCACGGCTAGCAGAAGCGCCGAGGCTGTCCAACAAACACTAGCTTGTCCGCAACGCGCCTTCGGCTTGGGCGATCAGTTCGGCGATGATGTCGGCAACCGGCTCCTCCTTGGTTACCATGCCGACCGACTGGCCCGCCATCAGCGAGCCGCCCTCGACATCGCCTTCGACGACCGCACGGCGAAGGGCACCTGCCCAAAAATATTCGATCTGGAGTTGAGCTTCCCGCATGTCGACCTTGCCCTCGTCGAGCAGGCGCGCAACTTCGATCTGCTTGGCGGTGAACGCCTCGGTCCCGGCGTTCTTCAGCGCGCGAACGGGAATGACGGGCAGGCGCGGGTCGATCTGGACGCTTGGCATCGCATCGCGGGCATTGGCGCGAAAGAATGCCTTTTTGAACGCGGGATGCGCGATGCTTTCGGTCGCGCAGGCAAAGCGCGTGCCGAGCTGGACTCCGGCCGCGCCCATTACGAGATAGCCTGCGATCGCCTCGCCGCGCCCGATGCCGCCCGCGACGAACACCGGCACTTGGCCAGCGATGTCGGGCAGGATTTCCTGCGCCAGTACCGATGTCGAGACCGGGCCGATATGGCCGCCCGCTTCATGCCCCTCGATCACCAGCGCATCGACGCCACTGCGGATGAGCTTCTTGGCCATCACCAGCGCGGGCGCAAAGGCAATGACCTTTGCCCCCGTCGCCTTGATCGCGTCGAGCGCACCCGACGGCGGCAGCCCGCCCGCAAGCACGATATGCCCGACGCCGTGCCGCCCGCACAGCGCGATAAGGTCCATCAGATGCGGGTGCATGGTGATCAGGTTGACGCCGAACGGTTTGTCGGTGCGCTTCTTCGTCTCGGTAATCTCGGTATCGAGCAGATCGACCGTCATCGACCCGCACGCGATGAGGCCAAAGCCGCCCGCATTCGAGACGGCGGACACCAGATGCCGCTCGCTGACCCACGACATCGCCCCGCACATGATCGCGGTGTCGCTGCCGAGGAGATCGGTGCCGCGCTGCATGAGGGCGCCAAGCGCGGGGCTCACGCCGCCACCCCTTCGACATGGTCGGCTGCATCCAGCCCATAGGCCGTGTGCAGCACCCGCACGGCAAGTTCGGTTTCGTACTCGTGGATCAGCACGCTGACCTTGATCTCCGACGTCGTGATCGCCTGGATATTGATGCCGCGCTGGGCGAGCGCGGTGAACATTGCCGAGGCGACGCCCGCGTGGCTGCGCATGCCGACGCCGACGACCGAAATCTTGGCGACGCGGCTGTCATGGACGATCGCGTTGTAGCCGATACCGTGCCTGGCGTTTTCGAGCAGGTCGAGCGAGCGGGCGAGGTCGGAAGCCGGAACCGTGAAGGTCACGTC
>JANMJZ010000033.1:0-5409 GCA_031371635.1 Sphingomonadales bacterium
CAAGCTCCTCACTTCGCTGCGCCCGCGCGCCGACGACCGCGAGAGGTTCGACCTCTGGGGCGTCGATACCCAGACTGGCGGATCGCGGATGCTGGTCGATTCGACCAGGTTCGGCGGCGGAGAACTGTCGGAAGCCGAGAAGATGCAGCGTGAGCGCGCGCGCATCGGGGGCTCGCGCGGGATCGTCGCCTATGACTGGGCGGCCGATGGCAAATCGCTGCTCGTGCCCCTAGATGGCGATATCTATCTGGCCGGACTCGACGGCAACATCCGCCGCCTCACCAACACGCCGCAGGGCGAACTCGACGCGGCGATCAGTCCGAAGGGCGGCTTTGTCTCGTTCGTGCGCGATCAGAACTTCTATGTGACGGACCTGGCTACCGGAACCGAGCGCCGCCTGACCCGCGATGGCGGTGGCACGCTCAGCTGGGGACTCGCCGAATTTGTCGCGCAGGAGGAAATGGACCGGACCAAAGGGGCCTGGTGGTCGCCGGATGACGCCCGCATTGCCGTTGCCCGCGTGGACGAAAGCGGCGTTGCCGTCGTCAGCCGCGCCGCGATCGGTGCCGACGGCACCAAGATCTACGACCAGCGCTATCCACGCGCCGGCGCCGCCAACGCCAAAGTCCAGTTGTTCGTCATGCGCAACGACGGCTCAGGGCTCGCGCGCGTCAACCTTGGCGATAACGACGACATCTATCTGGCCCGGGTAGACTGGTCCGCCGATGGCAAGACGCTTTACGTGCAACGCGAGAGCCGGGACCAGAAAACACTCGACCTGCTGCGTGTCGATCCTACGACAGGCGCATCGACAATTGTCTTCACCGAGCGCGCAAAGACCTGGATCAACCTGCACGACAATTTCCGGGCGCTTTCCGACGGCAGCCTGCTCTGGTCGTCGGAGCGTGACGGCTTCAGCCATCTATACCGCTTCAACGCGGGCAAATGGACGCAACTGACCAAAGGCGCCTGGAACATCCGCAACGTCATCTCGGTCGACGAAGCAAAGGGCCGCATCGTCTTTGCAGGCAACCGCGAGACCCCGATCGAGAACCAGCTCTATGCCGTACCGCTTGGAGGCGGGGCGGTAACGCAGCTCAGTGAGAACGGCTACTGGACCTGCGCCCGCAGCGGGTCGCGTGCCGAGACTTGTGGCGCCAGCGGCGACCGCATGATCGTGACCCGATCGAGCCAGTCGCAACCCGAGCAGGCCTATCTTGCGGACCTCGACGGCAAGCGCATGTCATGGATCGACGAGAACGCGCTCGGCGGTGACCACCCCTATGCGCCGTTCGTCGCGGCGCACGTCCCGGCCGTTTTCGGAACCATCAAAGCCGCCGACGGCTCGGTGCTGCATACCAAGTTGCTCAAGCCCACACTGGCTGACGGTGCCCGGGCGCCCGTTCTCGTGGTCGTCTATGGCGGACCCGGGGCAGGGCGACAGGTGACGAACAGCTGGGCGAGTCCAATCGAGCAATATCTGGTGCAGCAGGGCTGGGCCGTATTCTCGGTCGACGGGCGGGGCACGCCCGACCGTGGCAAGGCTTTCGAGGATCAGATCTATCGCGCCATGTCGTCAATCGAAGTGCAGGACCAGCTGGCCGGGATCGACTGGCTGAAGAGCCGGCCATGGGTCGATGCAAAGCGGATCGGCGTCTACGGCTGGTCCTATGGCGGCTACATGACCCTGCGCCTGCTCGAGAGCGCCCCCGGTGTTTTTGCGGCCGGCGTTTCGGGCGCGCCTGTCACCAAGTGGGAGCTTTACGACACGCATTACACCGAACGCTACATGGGGATGCCGCAGGATCCGGGCGGTGCCTACGCGATGGCCAACCCGCTGACCTATACCGACAAGATTGGCGACCCCCTGCTGGTGATCCACGGCATGGCTGACGACAATGTGGTATTCGAAAACTCGACTGCCTTGATGGCAAAGCTGCAGGCGGCGGGTAAGCCGTTCGAAACCATGGTCTATCCAGGGCAGACCCACCGTGTGGCCGGTCCCGGCGTCAGTGTTCATCTGTGGCGCACCATCCTCGGCTTCCTCGATCACCATGTGAAGGCCAGCCCGGCTGGCGGCAACTGACCTCATGAATCCGGGGGACGATCCGGCGCTCAGGGAACAGCGAACCCTGGTCGCCCGCAACCCCCGGGACGTCATCGCGCTGCACAATCTGGGTGTGGAGCTGCGAAAGCGCGACCGGCTCGAGGAAGCGCTGGAGGTGGTCGAACGGGCGCTCGCGCTCGGGAGCAGGACGCCAGAAACCCGCGCCATTCATGGACACCTGCTCGGCGATTTCGGCCGCTTCGACGAGGCAGTGGCCGAATATCATCGCGTGCTCGACGCCCGTCCAGACATGATCGATGCGCATGAGACGCTCGCGCGGCTGTTGCCGCAAATCGGTCGTCGGGCCGAAGCTTTCGATGCCTATCACAAGGCACTTGCCCGGGCACCGGGTTCTGGCCTCCTGTGGCTATCGGCTCTTTCAGCAGCAAAGGACTTGCGGGACGGGCCGGAACTGCTCTCGCTCCTGCGTGCCGCTGAAGCCCGTTTCGGGCCCGAGCCGATGCTGGCGATCCTCGCGGCGCAGGCACATATGTGGGCAGGCGACAACGCGAAGGCGCGGGCGGCACTGGAAGGTGCCATTGTCGCCGAACCGGAAAATGCCGCTGCCCATGCCACGCTGGCGCAAGTGCATGTCAGATGTGGCGACATCGCCGCCGCCGAGAGTTCAGCCCTTGCTGCCACGCGGCTGGCGCCGAACGATCAGTCCGGCTGGGCATTGCTGACGGTCATCTGGCGGTTGATAAACGACCCGCGCGAGCAGTGGCTGGCCGACTACGATCGCCTCGTAATGGAAATCGATCTCGACGGCGTCGACCTTCCCGCGACCGCGCTGGCCCTGACGCGCCTGCATCGCACCATGGAGCATCCTGCCGAGCAGTCGCTGCGGGGCGGCACGCAAACGCGTGGCTTATTGTTCGACAAGGCCGATCGCGTCATTCGATCCCTGCGCGGCTGCGTTTTCGATGCTGTCTCAAAGGCGCTTAGTGCGCTTCCCGATGATCCGGTTCACCCATTTCTGGGGCGCAAAGCCGCGCGTTTCGAGTTTGCCGGTTCATGGTCCGTGCGCCTTCGCAGCGAGGGCCACCACATCAGCCATATACATCAGGCGGGCTGGCTAAGTTCGGCCGTCTACATTGATCTCCCCTCCGAAGTGAGCGGTAGCCGGAGTGCAGGCGCGCTTGCCTTTGGCGTTCCCGAAGCGCTGCTCGGCCTCGACCTGCCGCCGCGGCGCATCATCGCCCCGGTACCGGGCAAGCTCGTTCTTTTCCCGTCATATTTCTGGCACGGCACTTTGCCGTTCACGAGCGCCCAGCCGCGGCTGACCGTCGCATTCGATGCGTTGCCTGTGGACAGCAGGTCGACGCCGCGATAGCCAGGTAAAGTTCCGGGGGGACTGTATGACCGACACGAGTATAACGCCGATAGCGCGCATGGATCGCATCGACGTGCTCGACATCCTTCGCGGTTTTGACATCCTTGGGATCTTCTACATGAATATCCCTTTCATGGGGGCAAGCGTCTATCTGGCCGAAAACGACATTCGCGGGATCGGATGGACCGTTGCAGACCGGAACGCCTGGGCAGTCATCAATATCGTGCTGGAAGGCACTCAGCGCGGCCTGCTCGAGATGCTGTTCGGCGCAGGCATGATGGTGCTGGCACGCCGCGCCATGGAGCCGGACGGGCCGGTGGGCGTCGCTGATCTGTATTACCGTCGCAACATCTGGCTTATTGCCTTTGGCCTGTTCGACGTGTTCATCCTGCTGTGGCCCGGCGATATCCTGCACATCTACGGCCTCGCTGCACTGTTCCTGTTTCCGTTTCGGCGGTTGTCCCCCAAATGGCTTGTAACCATCGGCCTGGCTTTCGCTGCGTTTACGGCCGTCAGCGGCGGCGCCGAATATGCTTCGCGGTCCTCGCTGATCACGCAGGTTCAGGCGATCGACGCAAAGGCGGCGAGGAATACGCCGCTTACCCAGGCCGAGATCGAGAAAAAGGCCGAGTGGCAAAAGAAGCTCGACCGGCTGAAGCTGGACAAGGACGAGAAGAAGCGCGTCGATGGAGAACAAAAGGCGCGCAGCGTCGGCGCGAGCTTTATCGACTATGCGGGGTTCATGTGGGGGGCCTGGATCAAGTTCGTGGGCAAGGGCTCAATCCAGTTCAGCGTGTTCGAGGCGTTTTGCGCCATGCTCATCGGCGTCGCGCTCTGGAAGTGGCAAATCATACAGGGCGGCAAAAGCGCCCGGTTTTACGCGGCACTGATGCTCGCCAGCTATGGTTA
The DNA here is from genome assembly GCA_031371635.1 of Sphingomonadales bacterium. Classification (GTDB taxonomy): domain Bacteria; phylum Pseudomonadota; class Alphaproteobacteria; order Sphingomonadales; family Sphingomonadaceae; genus Sphingomonas_O. Next base: position 4,350 of record JANMJZ010000033.1, read on the forward strand.
TGGCCTCACGGCACGGGCGGTCGGCGTCTGGGAGATTTTCGATTTCTACCCCATTCCGAAAACCATCTGGTTCAACTGGGAGTTCGCCCGCCTTTCGGTGGTCATCGGCCATATTGCGCTGATCAACCTGATCGTGAAATCGACGGTGGGGGCGCGCCTGTTGTCGCCCCTGAAAGCGGCGGGGCGAACGGCCTTCTCGCTTTACTTCATGCAGCAGATCATCGGGATTTTCATTCTGTTCGCGCCGTTCGCTTTCGGGCTGTGGGGCAAGTACAGCTATGCCGGGCTTGCTGCCATCGCGACGGCCGTGATTGCGGCCCAGATCGTGATCGCGAACATCTGGGTGCGCAGCTTTGCGACGGGGCCCTTCGAATGGGCCTGGCGCTCGCTGGCTTATCTTCAGTGGCAGCCGTTCCGCATTCGCGCGAGCACGACCCTAACATAAGCAGGCGCTTCCGACCCGCCTGCAAACTGGACAATTTGTCGCGTGACGCTATGCGGCGCGCGACAGTTTGAAAGGTTGGATATGGGTTACCGGATAGTGGTCGCAGGCGCGACGGGCAATGTCGGGCGCGAGATGCTCAACATTCTCGCCGAACGCCAGTTTCCGATCGACGAGATCGCCGCTGTTGCCTCCTCCCGTAGCCAGGGCACCGAAGTCGAGCTTGGCGACACCGGCAAGATGCTCAAGGTCCAGAACATCGACCATTTCGACCCGACCGGCTGGGATATCGCGCTGTTTGCAATCGGCTCGGAAGGGACAAAGGTCCACGCGCCGCGTTTTGCCGCCGCCGGCTGCACGGTGATCGATAACTCATCGCTCTACCGCATGGACCCGGACGTACCGCTTATCGTACCCGAAGTGAACCCGGAGGCGATCGCGGGCTACGTCAAGCGGAACATAATCGCCAATCCGAACTGCTCGACAGCGCAGCTCGTCGTCGCGCTCAAGCCACTGCACGACTATGCGACCATCAAGAGGGTGGTGGTCTCGACATATCAGTCCGTGTCCGGCGCCGGCAAGGAAGGCATGGACGAACTGTTCGAGCAGTCGCGCAAC
>JANMJZ010000046.1:0-1997 GCA_031371635.1 Sphingomonadales bacterium
GCCCCAGGAACAGGCCGAGCGCGAGCAGGACGAGCGGCGTGATCCACAAGGGCGCCGTCGCCAGATCGAGCGGTGGGTCATAGGTCACCCAATTGCCATATCGCTCGACAAGCCAGGTGCGGATTGCTTCCGGCTTTTCGCCAGCCTGCACGCGCGTGCGGATCAGCGAGCGCATGTCGGCCGCCATTTCGGCATCGCTGTCGGCGATCGACTGGCCCTGGCAGACAAGGCAGCGGATCGACAGCATCAGGTCCTTGGCTGCAGCTTCCTGTGCCGGGTCCGCCAGCTGCGTATTGGCAAGCGGCGCCTGTGGCATCTGCGAGTCGGCAAATACCGGCTGGGCCAGCGCCAGCAGCACAAGGGTGGTGAGGTGACGGATCACCCGGCCGCGCCCAACCTGGCGAGGATGGTATTCACGTCTTCCGGCTGGATGGGACCGATGTGCTGGTACCGGATGATGCCCCTCGCATCGACTACGAAGGTCTCCGGCACGCCCGACGAGCCGAGCGAGATCTGGACCTGCGACGCGGGATCATCGCCGATCGCGCGGAACGGGTTGCCATGGCGGGCAAGAAAGCCGGCTACGTCCTGCGGCCGGTCGCGAATGGCAATCCCGTCGACAATGACGCCCTGCTGCGCAAGCATGCCGAGGACCGGCGCCTCGGTCGCACAGGGCACGCACCAGCTGGCGAACACGTTGACGAGGCGCGGCTGCCCGCGCAGGTCGGTGCTGGCAAGCCCCGGGCGCCCCAATGCCGCGGGCGGCAAGGCAAACGCCGGCATCGGCTGGCCGATCAGCTTGGACGGGTGTGTCCGGTCATCGGGGCGGTAGAGACCGATGGCCACCACACCGAAAAAGGCAACGAACAACCCCAGCGGCAGCCACAGCCAGACGCGTTTCACGCATAGGCCTTTCGCATCGACTGGCCGCGTTCACGCAGGCCGCGGCCCAGCAGCGATAAGGCACCGCCCATGGCGATCAGTGCGCCGCCGAGCCATATCAATGTCACCATCGGCTTCCACCACAACCGCAGCTGCCAGCGCCCCTGCCCGTCGGGTTTGCCGAGGACGAGGTAGAGCTGGCCATCAAGCCGTGTCGCGATCGCTGCCTCATTGGTTTCGGTCGGCGGGTTGGAGAACATGCGCGATTGCGGGCGCAGGGTGAACGGGGCGTTGTCGCCGCGCTGCGCAACCAGTTCCGCCTCGAGCGCGGTCCAGTTCGGCCCTGCGACAGGCTCGATGCTCTTCAACGTGATCTTGTAGGGGCCAACGTCGTGCGTTTCGCCCATTTGCGAGGCGACGAGCGTTTCCTTGATGAACGCGCTTTCGGTCGCCATGCCGGCCAGGCTGACGGCGACGCCGAAGTGTGCCAGCACCATGCCATAGGTAATCATCGGCGTGCGCCGCAGGTTGCGGCCCCACAGCGGGGCAAGGCTTGCCGCCCCGACGCCGACTGCCAGCACGATGCCAAGAAACGACAGGATGTTGATGCGCGGCGCGAACACCACCATCGCCAGCAGCGCCAGCGCCGTGATGAAGACCGGCAGCGCGACACGGCGGACGACCGCCTTCAGCTCGTCCCGCCGCCAACGGCTAACGGGGCCGAGCGCCATGATGATGACCAGCATCAGCGTCAACGGGCCGGCGGTCGCGTTGAAATAGGGCGGGCCGACCGACAATTTGTCGCCCGACACAGCCTCGGCGAACAAGGGGTAGAGCGTACCGACGAAGACGATGCCGAGGATGGCCGACAGGATGAGGTTGTTCATCACCAGCGCGCCTTCGCGGCTGACGAGGTCGAACTGGGTGCCCTCCTTCACGGTGCCGATGCGGATCGCGAACAGCGCGAGCGCGCCGCCGATGTAGATGGCGAGCAGCGCCAGGATGAAGCTGCCGCGCTCCGGGTCGACGGCAAAAGCATGGACGCTCGGGAGAATGCCCGAGCGGACCAAGTACGTGCCGACCATCGACATTGAGACGGCGACGTCGCCAAGCAT
>JANMJZ010000077.1:0-10436 GCA_031371635.1 Sphingomonadales bacterium
GATCACATTATGACTGGTGATCGGCGTGGCAAACAAGTCGCCCTCGACCGAAAGCGTCGCGCCGGGAAGGGCAATGGCGCGAAACTGCGGGTCGCGCGCACGCTGCTTGAGCGCGTCGAGCGTGAAGCCCGCTTGCGCGAGCAAGGCAACGGCAGCCTCCCCCGACAGCCAGCCACTGGCCTTGAGTGCAGAGGGAGCGAGCGGCGCGGGGGCCATCGCGGGGAGCGCGTCGCCGCTGCCGACCTGGGAGAAAGGATAGCTGGCCGCCGCCGCTTCATGGATGACCAGCGCGCCGATGGCGCCGGCCTTTGCGGCAGCCGCAAATTTCGCCCCGACCCGCCCGGCGAAGACCAGCCGACGCCCCTCGAACCCCAGATCCTTGCCTCCCTCGAAGTCGGGATCGTTCGCCAGCAGGACGGCGATCTTGCCCGTCATGTCGATGCCCCGATAGGCATCCCAGCCATTTTTGGAATCGACGATTCCGAAGCCTGCGAAGATGAGCGGGGCTTGTGCGATGTTCGTGTGACCAGCGTTGCGCAGTGAAACGGTGGCGTCCCGGCCAAGTGCCAGACTGCGCACAGACGCGCCGGCCGCCAGGGTCATTTTCGCTCCGGGCGCGCGGTCGAGCCGGACGAGCGGCACTTCCTGGACCCAGCTGCCGTTGTCGCCGCCCGGCTCAAGTCCGGCCTGAGCAAAGGCTTTCGAGATAAAGGCGAGGGTTGCCGCTTCGCCGTCTTCGCCGGGTCCGCGCCCGCCGAAGGAGTCGGACGACAGGACGCGGTCGTCGGCCTTGATGCGGTCGGCGGAAATGGGCGAGGCGGCGGCAGTCGCGGCGGCAAGCAGGAGAAGCAAGGGCATGGTGCAAGCTTCACGTGCTTCGTCCGCAGATGCAAGTCGCCCGAGCATCGCGAGCGAGCGATTGTCTAAAGCGCGCGAAGTGCCTGAGCCGGGCGGGCCGACAGGATCGGCAGATTGCAGAGCAGACCGATGGCAAGAGTCAGGACCACGCCGGTGGCAAGGGTCAGCATCACGGCGCCCATATCGGGCAGCCACGCGAACTGGAACAACTGCACGACGACATAATAGGCGCCGCCCAGACCCAGACCGAGGGCGACCACCGCAACGACGAGGCTGAGCAGGACATATTCCAGCGTCTGCACCCACAATATCTGCGCACGCGTGGCGCCGAGCACTTTCAGCATCACGGCGTCATAGGTTCGCATTTCGCGCGCCGCCGTGATCGCCCCGATGAGGACGGCAATGCCGGCGAGAATCGCGACACTGGCGGCGGCAGCGATCGCAGCCGACAACTGGCTCACGACGTCCTGGATCTGCTTCAGCACGCCGCCCACTTCGATAACGGATACCGAGGGAAACCGCGGCAGCAGGGCACGCATCACGACGCCTGTCTGTGTCGGCGGCATGTTTACTGTCGCCGACAGATTGTGCGGAAAGGCGTCGAACGTGCCCGGTGAGAAGACGAGCACGAAGTTGAAGCCCAGCGTGTCCCATTGCACGGTCCGGAACGAGGCGACCCTGGCGGTCACTTCCTGTCCCAGCACGCTGATCGTGAGCGGATCACCGATCGCGAGGCCGAGCGCCTTTGCCTGCGCCGCCTCGACCGAGACGAGCGGCGGTCCCTTATAGTCCGGCGCCCACCAGCGGCCTTCGGTGAGGGTCGACCCCTTGGGAAGGGTCGCGGCGTAGGTAATGCCTCGCTCGCCCCGCAGGATAAAGGCATCGGGTGGCAGTTGGGCTAGGTCGGCAACGCGCGTGCGGCCATAGGCGACGATGGTGCCGCGGAGCAGCGGTACCGTCGCGACCTCGGCGCGGGGCGACGCCTGCCGGATCGTTTGCATGAACTGGCCGACGCGCTCGCGCGGCACGTCGAGCGCGAACAGGGCGGGCGCTCGGGCGGGAACGGTGCGCTCGATGTTCGCGTCGAGGCTGGTACGGATCGCAGCCAGCAGGACGAACAGGGTCAGGCCGAGACCCAGCGCTACAACCAGCGCCACGGTGCGCGCGCCCGGCCGGTGGAGCCCCGCGATGGCAAGGCGAAACAGCGGGTTGCGCGGACGCGGCAGGCGGGCGGCCGCGGCACGGACGAGCCATCCGAGTGCCGCCAGCAGCAGCAGCGCCGCTGACACACTGCCCAGGAAGGTTGCACTCAGGGCGGGCTGCGCAGAGGTCAGCATGACGACGGTGACCAGCGCCCCAGCTGCCAGCGCCATCCAGCCGAACGCACGCCAGCGGCCGCCGTCGCGGCCATCGATCGCGCCCCGCAGCAGGGCGGCGGCCGGCACTTCGGCTCCCTGCAAGAGCGGGACGGCAGCGGCGCCGAGCGCGATCAGCAGGCCGTAGAGCGCGGACAGGGCCAGCGGGACCGGCTGCACGGCAAAGCCCGGAGATACCGGCAAAACCTGCCCGGCGAGCGTGACCAGCAGCGGCGTCGCCAGCACGCCGACGATCAGGCCGGCTGCAATGCCGACAAGCGCCACGACAGCGATCTGGATCAGGTAGACGCGCGCCACGATCCCCGACGTGGCGCCAAGCACCTTGAGCGTGGCGATGCTGCGACGGCGCGCGGCAAGATAGCTCGACACGCCGCCCCCGATGCCGATGCCCGCGATGGCGAGAGCGGCAAGGCCGACGAGCGTAAGGAAGTCACCCATCCGGTCGACGAAGCGCGATGCTCCGGGCGAGGCCTTGTCCCGGGTTCGGGTTTCCCATCCCGCTTCGGGAAAGCGCTTCTTGAACGCCTCGATCACGGCCTTGGGATCGCCGCCCCCCATTCGGACCCGGTATTTGGTGCCATATAGGCTGCCCGGCTGGATCAGGCCGGTTCGGGTCAGGCCTGCGGACGAGACAATCACAACCGGGCCGAGCGTGAAGCCTTCGCCCAGCCTGTCGGGCTCGTCTGCGATTACACCGCCGACGCGAAAGGCCGCGCTGCCGAGGCGCAGCGTGTCACCGGTCGTGATGCCCAACCGCTCGGCAAGAGAAGCGCCGACCCACGCTGTGTCGGCGGGCGGGGCGGAAACGATTCGCCCGTCGACCAGGCGCAGTTTGCCATAGAGCGGATAGGCTGCATCCACGGCCTTGAGTTCGATAGGCGCGGACTGGGTGCCGCGGATCGCCATGGATTGCATCCGCATTGTTTCCGACACGCGCCCGGCAGCAGCGATCGCCTGCCACTCGTCAGCTTCGGCACGGCGCTGGCCGATCTCGAATTCGACGTCGCCGCCCAGCAGCACCTGCCCGCGCGCGGCAAGTTCACCCTCGATGGCGCCGGCAAGGCTGCCGATCGCGGCCAGTGCGCCGACGCCCAGGAACAGGCAGACGAGCAGCAGGCGCAGCCCGCGAAACCGCGCGCGCAGGTCGCGGCGCGCCAGACTGATCGCCAGCGCCCAATCATTCACCGCATATGGTCCGCGACGATGCGCCCGTCGGCCATCTCGATCACGCGGTTGCAGCGCGCGGCGAGAGCGGGGTCATGGGTGATGACGAACAAGGTGGCCGCGAGGTCGGCATGGCGGGCGAACAGCAGGTCCATAATGTGCGCGCCCGTCGTGGTATCGAGATTGCCCGTTGGCTCATCGGCAAAGACAAGTGCCGGACGCGGCGCAAGGGCGCGGGCAATGGCGACGCGCTGCTGCTCACCGCCCGACAATTGCGTCGGATAATGATCGAGCCGGTTGCCGAGACCGACGGAAGAAAGCTCGGCCGCTGCGCGCTCGAAGGCATCGGGCACCCCTGCAAGTTCGAGCGGCACGGCGACATTTTCGCGCGCCGTCATTGTCGGCAGCAGATGGAATGCCTGCAGCACGATGCCGATGCGCCCGCGCCGGGCACGGGCCAGCCCGTCTTCGTCGAGGCCGCCGAAGTCGAGCCCGTCGACACGCACCGTTCCGCTGCTCGCGCGTTCGAGCCCGCTGAGGATCGCCATCAGCGAAGACTTGCCCGAGCCCGACGGACCAAGCAACGCGATGCTTGTCCCTCTCGTCACGCTGAGGTCGAGTCCATGCAGGATTTGCGTCGGGGGGTTGCCGAGTGCGAGGGTGACGCCGCGCGCTTCGATCACCATATCAGAGCCGTTGTCGGAAGAGATCAAAGTCGATGCCTGTCAAATTCGGTTCGAACGCATATGTGTGCGCTGCGGCATTCCTCCAAATTATATCGCTCGCCGGGTGCAACCGCAGCGACATGGCCAATCGCGCCGAGCCGTCTGCGCAGGTGGAGGCAGTGCAGCCGGTCGTTGCCGTCAAGGGACCGGAGCGGCTGATCCTTGCTTTCGGGGACAGCCTTTACGCTGGCTATGGTCTGAAGGCCGGAGAGAGCATGCCTGCGCATGTAGAGACATTGTTGCGGCGACAGGGGCTCAACGCGAAGGTAGTCAACGCCGGTGTCTCGGGCGATACCACGGCGGCGGGTCGGAAGCGGCTGGCGTTCGCGCTCGATAACCTGCCACGCAAGCCAGACCTCGTCCTGCTAGGCCTGGGCGGCAACGACGTGTTGCGCCAGATTCCGGTTACCGAAACGCGGGCCAATCTTGTCGCTATGCTCGACGAACTGAAGCGTCGGGAGATCCCCGTAGTACTGACCGGCATGCGCGCCCCGCCTAACCTTGGGCCCGACTTTGCCAAGCCTTTCGACGCGCTTTATCCCGAACTCGCGCGAACCTATGGCGCCGAACTCGACCCGTTTATTCTCGATGGCGTGCTGGGCAACCGGCGGCTGATGCTGCCCGACGGCATTCATCCCAACGCCAAGGGAGTCGATGTGATTGCCGCCCGGATCGCACCGATCGTCGCCGCCAGACTATAGGGTAAGCTTAGCGAGTGCCCGTCGTCTCTTCGCGGGCAAGCATGGCGATCTCGACACCCAGCGGCTCGAGTCGGCGGGTCGGCGTAATCGTTGCGTCATAGAGGGGCGCGGCTTCACGCGCTTCGGCGCCCGGGTAGATGAAACCGAACGTCGGATTGACGCGGGTTCCCATGCCATTGCCATAGGTGACGCGGACAGCGCTCCAGTCGCCGGCTTCGGAAACGTCGATGGCGCGTGCATTGCGCTCGACACCGCCGGGGCGCGACCAGTTGGCATGATCGATGATCAGTTCGCGGTCGCTGATGACGTCCTTGACGACGGCGACATGGCCGGCGCGCATGCCGGGGGCCGACTTGAAGGCGAGGACGGCGCCGGCTGCGGGAGTCTTGCCGCGCTCATAGCGGCCAGCGGCCTGACCCCACCAGGTGCTGGCATTGCCGCGTATCGAAACATCGGTGATCGTGCGGGCATAGGTCACGCACTGCCAGCCACCACGCGCGTCGGCAGGGACCGCTGCAATCGTGCCAAAAAGACACGCTGCGAGCGCTAGAAAATTCTTGATGCGACCCATGGAACTTTTTCCCCGAACTCGATTCGTGTCTGGCGGGGCGGGCTGCTTCTTGGAAGCGCCAAGCGGCGGGACGCCAGACTCGTGGGACGAATGGATTGCGCCGCTTGCATCTTTACGCCGCGGCTTGCGCAGGGCATTGGCGCAGCATGACCGATATACCTCCCGATCGCCTTGCGGCCCACCCGTCATCGCCCTTCCACAATGCCGAGATGCTCGAGCGCGGCGTCGGCGTGCGCTTCAAGGGCGCCGAGCGTCACGACGTCGACGAGTATTGCGTTTCGGAAGGGTGGATCCGCGTTGCGCTGGGAAAGAAGGTCGACCGCAAGGGCGCAGCGCTGACGCTCAAGCTGACGGGCCCGGTGGAAGTCTGGTTTCGCGATGTACCGGACGCCGTGACTAGCGCGCCGGGCGATCCTCAAGCATCGCCAGACGAATAACGTCGCTGCCGAGGCGCAGCCGTCGCGACGGCGCTTCGCCGATCACCAAAGTGTCGATCCGCGCATAGGCGAGGCGCGGCGTCAGCTGCGGCGCGGCCGTTGCGCCGGCCAGCTGCAGCCGGGAGTTGCCGGGGCGAGGTGCACTCTCCGGATAGATGAAGCCATCGACTGGCCAGGCCGTGGTGCCGAGGTCGCCGATGGGTGCGTACCACACACGGACGCGGCTCCAGTCGTTGTCGCCGGACACGTCCCGGACGAGCACATCGCGCTCGATCTGCCCGCGCGTACCGTTGATCGGCGACCAGTTGGCATGGGTGACGGTGATCTCGCGATCACCCAGCACCTGCGTCACCGTTGCGACATGGCCAAGGCGCATGGGCCCAGATGGAATGAACGACAGGACGGCGCCTACCCGAGGCTGGTTCCCCTTGGCATAGCGGCCGTCGGCAAGGCTCCACCACGTCCACGCATCGCCGCGGATCTCGATGCCCGAGAACTGGCGTGCGAAGGCCGCGCATTGCCAATAGGGCTCCTGCGCACCAGCGGGCGTTGCGGCGAGCAACGCGATGGACAGCAGGATTCGTTTCGTCGGGCGCAAGGCAACACACCTTCTGGTTGTTGTCGTCACGCTTCGGGCATTTCCCCTAAGCGTCTGGTCGACCTAGCTAAAGAAGGTTAAAACCGGGTTTGCGATGCGGGGGGGGTGGCGATGTGGGCGATCGAACATGTGCTGACCGGTCCGGTCGCGCGCTTCACCGGGGACGGTGAGACGAGCGCCATCGTCAAGACGCCAGTCGATGCGCCGCGTGCCGTCCGCCGCCTCGGCATCGATGGGGACCATCAGGCCGATCTTTCCGTTCATGGTGGACCGGACAAGGCGATCCATCATTACCCCCGCGATCATTACGAGTGGTGGCAAGACCGCTTGCCGGGGAGAGACGATCTGGCCAGCCCTGGAGCGTTCGGCGAGAATATCTCGACGCGTGGCCTGACAGAAGGCGAGGTCTGCATCGGCGACCGCCTTCGGCTGGGCACGGCATTGGTCGAGGTCTGCCAGGGGCGGCAGCCTTGCTGGAAACAGGCGCACCGGCTGGGTGACAACCGTGTCGTCGCAACGATGGTCAAGAGCGGTCGCAGTGGCTGGTACTACCGCGTGATCGAGGAAGGCCATGTTGCAGCCGGAGATGCACTGGTGCGGATCGAACGCCTGCACCCCGAATGGAGTATCGAGCGCGTTACCGGAATCGTGATCGCAGGGCGTGAACGCGATGCCGCGACACTACGGGCACTGGCGGCATTGCCCCAACTGGCCGAGGGGTGGCGGACGCGGGTGGCAAATCTGGCGCCGTAAATGGCGCGAAACTGCCAAAGGTCACAAAGTTCACACCTGAAACATGTTCGCCGAAGTGTTGTGCCCCCGGTGACCCGACCCTTTGGAAGCAAGACGATGTCACAGAGCCGTTCAGTCAGGTCGAACAGACCCGGATTGTCTGTCATGTCGCCGGTAGGACATCCCTAAAACGATGCGGGCAACCGATTTCAGTGCCGGTGTTGCCGACAAGCATCCATCACGGTTGCAGGTCGCGCGCCATGTGCCGTTCCAGAAACCATTGCCGGATCATCGCCTGTGTGCACCCGGTCTGGCCGTTGCTGCCGATCGCCGAGCAGCTGTTGGGCCGGGTGACACGCTGCGCATCCTCCAGCCCCGCGACCCGCGATGCCCAGGATGCCGACCCGCCGCTTTCGACGCGTGGGCCCGAACGGAACCGCTTTGGGATGCGGAAACGTTCGCCCTCTGGCTCGCGCGCACAGACGATGATCTCGTCGCCCTTGGGCTTGGGGCAGGGATCGGCGCCGTAGACGGTGGTGGTGACCGTCCGGGCCGGGGGATCCTCGGCAAAGGAAGGGGAGGATGCGAGCGCGGCCATAAACGGCACGGCAACCAGGGCGAATGCTGAACGTTTCGTCACCGGCACCTTTTGGGTCGACAAAAATGGATGAAGGCTGAACCAGTCATGGGAACCGGACACTGTTCCACTGGTTTGCCGGGGACAAGTTTTCACAGGTGATCCAATGGCCGACTCAGACCCTCGCAGCACACCGCCAGGCAACCCCCTCAAGCCGCGGGTCTACACCGGCGGCGGCAAGCCCGACACGGCGGTCGACTATACTCCAGGTGATGATCCCGCCTCGCTGGACAACGCCGACACGCGCGACGTGACGAATACGACACCGCCGCCGCTGCGGGAGGAGTAGGCATCAAGGCCGACTGGAAGAAGATTTCCTACGGCCTCGGCGTGTTCAGCCTCGCGCCGGGCGCTGCCGAGATCTTCGCCGGAAAACACATCGCCCGTTCGTTCGACGCCGAGGAGCATGGCGGCCTTGTCCGCGCGATCGGCGTTCGGGAATGGGTGGCGGGTGCCCACCTCATCGCGTCACCGACGCACTCCACGAATGTCTCGAACTGCGGGGCCGGGGACGCCTTGGAACTGGCGGCGCTGGCGGTTGCAACCCGCAATGCGCCGCGCAACGGGCTGATCCGGAGTGCGCTGGCGTTTGTCGCGACAGTGACCGCGCTTGATGTCGCCACAGCGCGCGGTCTCGATGCCACGACGGGTAAAATTGTTAACGTTCGGCCGATAATGCTTGGTCCGCCCTTGTGAGGCGGCCTATCGTTGCCGAACAATCGGGGGACGCGGCAATGCGCAATACAGCTCTGGCAATATTTCTGGCTCTTGGTGCGCCAGCGGCGGCCTCATCGGATACAGACCCTGCGGTGTTCACTGACCCTGTCCATGACGCCGCGCACCCCGCGCGCATGGAGGTCGTCCACATCCCCACGGGCGGCGTTGAAATCAATTCGGTCGTCTATACTGCCGCGGGTTCTGGTCCGCATCCGGTCGTCGTCCTTTGCCACGGGCTGCCGGGCAACGAAAAGAATCTCGACCTTGCACAGGCGATCCGCCGTGCCGGATGGACCGTCATCACCTTCAACTATCGCGGGTCATGGGGCAGCCCCGGCACCTATAGCTTTGCCAACGACATTGCCGATGTCGACGCCGTGCTGGCCTATGCGCGCGACCCTGCAAATGCGGCCAGGCTCGGGATCGACCCGAAGAGGATCGTACTGGGCGGCCATAGTCTCGGCGGATGGGTGACGGCGCTGACCGCGGCGCATGACAAGGGGCTCCTAGGCGCTTTCATGATTTCCCCGGGCAATGTCGGAAGGTTCGGCAGGATACCGCGGGAAAAGGCCGTCGCGGCAATCCGCGACAACGGCATGGAGGCGCTTTCGACTACGCCCGAGGCGATGGCCGACGACGTGATCGCGCACAGCGATGCCTATGATTTCGTGCAGGCAGCGCCGCGCCTCACGGCGACGCGTCTCCTGATGTTGACGTCCGACGATGGCGGGGCGCCGGAGGCCGACGCGCTCGTGGCCGGGATCAGGGCAAAAGGCGGGACAAGCGTCGCGACGGTTCATGCAGCGACCGACCACAGCTGGTCCGACGCCCGCGTCCGCCTTGCGAGCGAAGTTATCGGCTGGCTGCGGGGCATACGCTAGCCACGCTGTCGATGCAGACGATGACCCCGTGATGGTATCCAGCGTCTGGTATCGACAACGTGACCTGCGAGTCGGCTAGGCTTTTGCCTTCAGCGATTCCGCAACGGCAAAGCCGTGCTTTTCGAGGCCCGCGACAATTTTTTGCGCGCCTTCCAGGTCGCCCCAGAACATCGGGCCGCCGCGATAGATCGGCCAGCCGTAGCCGTAGATCCAGACGACATCGATGTCGGACGCGCGCTGGGCCTTGCCTTCCTCGAGGATCAGATAGCCTTCGTTGACCATCGGGTAGAGCGTGCGCTCGACGATTTCCTCGTCGCTGATCTCGCGCTTCGGCAGGTTCGATTTCGCGGCGAACTCGTCGATGATCGCCTGGGTCTCGGCGCTCGGCGTCGGGTTGCGCTTCTCATCGTAATCATAATAGCCCTTGCCGGTCTTCTGGCCCCAGCGGCCCTTGGCGGCGAGCGCGTCGCGGACGTTTTCGATCCGGGTCGGGTCGCGGTGCCAGCCGATGTCGACGCCAGCAAGGTCGGCCATCTGGAACGGGCCCATCGGCATGCCGAAATCGACATGGACCTTGTCGATCTGTTGCGGCGTGGCGCCTTCCATGAGCAGCTTGTTCGCCTCGACCTGCCGCGGCATGAGCATGCGGTTGCCAATGAAGCCGTGGCAGACGCCCGCGACGACGGCGACCTTGCCGATCTTCTTGGCGAGGCCCATCGCGGTCATCAGCGCGTCGGGCGCGGTCTTCTCGCCGCGTACGACCTCGAGCAGTTTCATGACATTGGCAGGCGAGAAGAAATGCATGCCGAGCACGTCCTGAGGGCGGCTCGTGCTCGCGGCGATCTCGTCGATGTTCAGGTAGGAGGTGTTGGACGCCAGGATCGCGCCGGGCTTGCAGATCTTGTCGAGCTTGCCGAAGATCTCTTTCTTGACGCCCATTTCCTCGTAGACGGCCTCGATGACGAGGTCGCAATCGGCGAGGTCCTCGAGGCTGAGCGTCGGCTTCAGCGCGCCCATGGCGGCCTCGACCTGCTCGGGC
>JANMJZ010000212.1:0-21225 GCA_031371635.1 Sphingomonadales bacterium
GGTGCGACCTCTACGCCAACAGCCCGGCGTTCGAAGCGGATGGCAGCTGGGACGGGAAGTCTCGGAAAATCTGCGTCAACGCGCGATTGTTCGATGATTTCGAAGCGGCGGATTGGCCGGTAACGGTCATCGACGGAAAGCACCTCTGGTGACAGGCGACCTGCCGTAGGCTCATACGGTGCGCCGTCCGCGTTGTCGGCTCGCTGACCAGAGGCGCTGCTACGCGCAGCCTTCAACATAATTAAGGACGGGCGCGGTGCCGACATGCATCATTGTCACGCGGCCGTCGCCGCCGATCTCGAAGCGCAATGCGGGACTCCCGCTAGACGCATTCGGGGCCGAGAGATACTTCGCGGGGGCCTTTTGATACTTGTGAGCCTCCTCTAGAAACCCTGCGAACGATTTTCTGACCTCGCGCTCGGTCGCACCGGCGCCAAATCCCTCCATCAACCTCACGTTGGAACGTTGCCCGACCGTGATCCGCCGCACTGCGCCATCGGTTACAATGGCGTACACCCCCGGAAACTCGGGCGAGCTTACGGTGCGACAGGCATCGCTGGTTTGGGCACCGCGCTCAGCCCACGGGCCGTTCTTTGGCACAGCCTTGCCGATCCGAAGGTCGCCTAGACCTTCGAGGGTAATCTTTGATGCCGCCGAACGAGAAGGCGACGCGACGTTTGAAGCAACGCGTGCTTCGGTTTTTGAATGCTCCTGCCGCACGGGCAGTGGCAACCCGGCGTTTTCCACCGGCACGCTGTCGTGGGTGGAACTGGCGAGCGTTTCGTTGTGCCCCTGCGAACAGGCGGCGAGCAACAACGCCAGCCCTAAAGCTAACGACCGGCTGTTAATCGGGCGATCGTCTGGCCGCATTTTTCGGAAGGCGGACATCTGCTTCTCCTTTTTGGCGGTATGCAAATCACAAGCAAAGCCGCTGCTCGCGGCAAGCTTCTGACCACATTCGTCAATGACTCGATCGCCACCGATGGTACTTGGGTTTTCCGTGGAGACGCCCTCGAAGCGTGGCAGAGCGGACAGGGGTGAAGCCAGCTACCTTCAGCGTCATCGCACCCCGATTTACGCGCGGTGCAGGCCGAGCTGGGATTCTAGTGCGACAGCAGCGTGCAGAATTTTGCCTGTAGCGTTAGATCGCGGGTGACGCCGCCGAGAGCCCACTCGCGGAAGCGGCTGTGTCCATAGGCACCAGCAACCACGACATCTGCGCCGAGCTTTTCGACAGCAGCGTTCAACTGATAGGCATCGTTGCCCTTGGAGGCGGCGACGAACAGGCCATCGGCCGAAATCGCATGGGTTTTGAGCCAGCTGCACAGCCCGGAAAGCTGGACCTCGACACGGACCCGATCATCGTCAGGGGCAATTTCGAGGACAGTGACAGACTTGGCATGGCGCAACAGCGGCAGAGCGTCCGCGATAGCGCGACGCGCCTCGCGCGTGTTTTTCCAGGCTACGACCATCGTCTCGAGCTTGACGGCGTTTGCCGTTCGCGGAACGACCAGCACCGGTCGCCCGGCCTGCATCACGATGTCGCCGGGTTTTTCCGTGCGCGCCGTGTCAAGCGGATCGGCCGAAACGCCGCTCGTGATTACGAGATCGGCTGACCTGCATTCCCGCGCGACATAGTCGGCAACGGCTTCGTAGATCGTTGCCGACCGCCATTCGGTGGCTGTCGACGAGCCGGCGAATGCAGCTGCGAACGCTGCCTCAGCGATGCCGATTTCGCGGTCTATCTCGGCGAGGTCCTCGCTGACGTACATGCCCGGGGCATAGCCGTCACTGTAGACCATCGGGGTGGGCTGAGCGGCGGCGATGCCGATGACGCGGGCGTCGAAGCGCACGGCCAGATCGACGGCGACACGGAGCAGATCTTCGTTCGCACAGCCGAGCTTCAGATGCACCATGAGTGTCTTGAAGGTCATCGGGGATTCCCCGCAATGCGGTTCTCGATCAGAGCGCTCACGCGGGGAGCGCCGCTTCGGCCTCGCCGTGTGCCAGGCCCGCGGAGAGCATTGCCTTTTCCGCTTGATCGACACCCGCGAGGGCAACGACTAGCGCTGCCTCCGCATAGCGTTCCGATCGCTCGGCACGGCCGCGCAGCATTGCGGTATCGAGCTTGTTCTTCCAATCTGCAACGACGTCGCGTGCATCATCGACCCAGGCGGACATTTCTGTCTGGGCCTCACCGAGAGCCTCTTTTGCCTTGTGTGCGCCGTCTTCAAGCGTCTCGACGTGCGCGCGGATCGCTTTGTCGGCATGTTCGACCTGCGTCTCAGTCGAGGACTTTAGGGCTGCGAGGCGATGTTCCACCTCGTGCAGTTTGTGCCGGATGCGCTTGTTGAATTTCGCGATGGCGTTGCTCATGCCGCTGTCCTCATTGGTAAAGATATGAAGTCTGCCTCAGCGGCCCTCGGGGCCATCTTGAGGTCTGAAAGAGTGATGCAGCCGCCAATCGTGCGACAGGCGGGGTCACGACCCAGAAAATCGTCCCAGATTGTCCGTCCCGTGTTCGACCGGATCGTGACTCCGTTCCGTACGCCTCGGAAATCCTCGAGCCCCGCCAGCTGCAATGCGGCGGCTTGTTGCTGGAATCTATAATCGACTTCGCCCGACAGCAGGATCCAGCCGTCCTTGGCTTCGGCCGTTACGACCCCCGGCGGCGTGCCGGTCCCCGACAACAATCTCGTCGTCGCTGCGTCTTGCAGGCAACGATCTACAGAATATGCCGGCCAGGCCGGGCTGGTGTCGATCACGCAAGTGGCTCCTGGTGTTGTCGATGGGGCATAATCCGGCGACCAGTGCTGTCCGTTAGGCTGGCCGCCGGACAATTCATTCAGGCGACGACGAGGTCGTTTTCGACCGATGTGGCACCGTGTGCCGCCCATGCCGTCGCGCCGGCAGTACGCCGATCCATCCACGAGTTGACCGTACCGGTGAGCTTCACGCGTCCCTCCTCCGCAGAGACATGCACGTTTTCGGGCTGAAAGAAGATCGAACGATGGAGCGCGAGCTGAATGTCATCCTGGAGATTGCTGGTGTCGACGCGCGACTTGATGGTGACTTGGTTCGAGACCCCCAGCACACCCAGCAGGTTGCGGATTTCGCGTTCGGCCGCATCCTTCTGGAAATGCCACTCGACTTCGCCGGTCAATGTGACCCAGCCCTTTTCGACCTTTACCTTGACCGCGTCGCGCGGCGTGCCGGTGTCCCAGGCGAGCCGGTTCACCGCGGCTGTTGCGATATCGGCATCGTCGCGCTTGATTTCGTTGGGAAGCTTGACTTCGATTTCCTCGGCAATGGCCTTGACGCCTTTCACACGTCCTGCGGCCATCTCGGCGGCATGCTTCTGGCCGTAGCTGTGGACCTGACCGGTCAACGTGACCGTGCCGTTTTCGGCGGCGACGCCAATGTGCGCCGCAACAATGCTGGGCTCCCAGGCAAGTTCGGCGAGTACGGCTTTTTGTAGTTGATCGTCATGCGACATGATCGTCTCCGGGTTCGAGGTTGTCCGCAGACTTGTCCGCTTTCCCGAGCCGGTCCGTGAGGCTCGGAAACTACTCAGCGACGTTGGGTACGAAGTCACGCCAGTCGCACATTCTGCCGCGCCAGTAGGTGAATACCGCGCCGTCGACGTCCCAGGCGACTTCGGCCTGGATCGGCAGCAGCCGCTCGCATACGCGCTGATAGTTCCAGAACCGACCATTCCATGGGTAGCGTTTGCCACCGGTGTCGTACGCCCGTGACGCTGCGCTGGCAGTGGCGATGAGACCGTCTCTGTCGAGGCCAAAACTGATCTCGGCCCGCGCATTGTCCCTGCCAGTAGCGACCTTAATCGTGTGCGCGTCTGCAACTGTCCATTCGAGCGCATGGTCGAACAGGATCCCGTCCGGGTTGAGCGGAAGCTCGGCGAGGTAGCGCAGCAATTCGCCCTGATTGATCGACGCCGTTCCGGCGAGCCGGGCGACGCGCGCAATGCCGAAGAGCCGCGCTTCGAGCATGCCGTGTCCGGCGACGAAGGAGTCGACGACCACGATCTGACCAATACGGCCGATCTGCGCGCGCCAGACAAAGCCCGAGTTCGACGTGCCGATACGTTGCCGCGCGGTGAAACGCTGCGGCGGCCCGCCGGGTTTCATCCACATCGTTCCGGTCTGTCCGAAATCGACATGACGGGACGGCCTATCGGCCCTGGCACCTAGACGGGCAGCAAGTGCTGCCACCTCTGGCGGCAGATCGGTGCGCGCTACGGGTACCGGGACCTGCGCGTCGGCAAGATCTTGGTTGAGTGCATCGAGCTGATCGAGAAATGTCGTCCTCGCGACGAGAGCGGCGGCGCCGGCCGCTGTAACTGCTACCATCGCGACGCGCATTCGGCTCATTTCGCGTCAGCCGCAATCACGGTCAGTCGGGTGCCGGTGCCCGCGCTTCGGATCGAATCGCGCGTCACGAGCAACGTCGTTCCAGGTTGCAGCACGCTTAATATCGCGGCCCGCAATCCGTCGGGAAAATGGCCTCTTTCGCGTTCGGCGGGCGTCATCTGGGCGGCGGTTCCCGTCGTCTGACCCGGCAGCGGCAAGCGCAGCCAGTGCGTTCCCGCGGTGTCGACACTGTTCAGCGTAAATGCCTCGGTCCGGGTAACCGGACCATCGATGGAAATGTCGCCCGATCCGATCTCGACGCCATTGCGAAGGACGATGATGCGGCGGTCGCGCCCGCTCACGACGATCGTCACCGGGCCCTTTGGAGCTTTCTCAGGCTGCCAGCGATAGGACTGATCGGCGACATGACCATCGTCGACGCCGGCTGCGTCGAAAAGCCCGGGCGAAGCAACGATTTCCGGAGCAAGCGGATCGTCCGTGATGACAACGGTGAGGCCAAGTCTGGTGATGCCGAACAACAATTTGGCGAATGCGGCGGGAAGCCGGATACACCCGTGCGAGGCGGGATAGCCGGGCAATCTCCCGGCATGCATCGCGATGCCGTCCCAGGTCAGCCGCTGCATGAACGGCATTGGCGCATCGCTGTATTTGTTCGACTTGTGAACGACCGCCTTCTGCAGGATCACGAAGATGCCCGTCGGCGTTTCATGCCCGGGCGCGCCCGTCGATACGGTCGAGACGCCGATGGGTACGCCGTTGCGGTAGGCATAGGCCCTTTGTGTGGCCAGGCTGACGATGACCGTTACCGGTCCCTTCGGCGCGATCTCGGGAGCCCACAGGTAGGAGCCCGCCTTGAGCTCCTCTATCGCCCCGTCGACTTGCGGCGGCAGCGAACGGGACCAAGCTGGGCTCGCAACAGTCGTCAGAAACAGAGCTGTTGCGACAAGTACGTGGGATCGAACCATCAGCTTATTGCAGGTGCCGCTGCACGAGCATGAGCGTCGGGTCGTCGGGGTAGGGCCCCGCAACGAACCCCATCTGCCGCTCCATGTCGATCGCTGCGTGGCTGTCGCGCGATTCGATCGATTGGATCGTCTTCAGTCCCTTTGCCTTGGCGTAAGCGGAAACATGAGCCAGCAGGTTCCAGCTGATGCCCTTCGCCTTGTAATCCGAACGGATCACGATCGCGACTTCGCCGACCTCCATCGCGTCGTCGCAGGCGAGCATTGCGGTGGCGATGATCTCCGCCTCGCCATCGACGAACGCTAGAAAATTCTCGGTTTTCCGGTGGTCGATGTCGGTCATAGCAACGAGTTGGTCATGGCCGACCGTCTTCAGCCCAGTAAGAAAGCGGAATCGCAGATCCTCGGCGGAGACATGAGCGAAGAAGGCGCCGAGGGCGGCCTCATCCGAGGCCTTCGCCGGGCGCACGCTGAACCGAAAGCCGGTATGGGTTGTAAGCTCTCGGCTCCAATCGTCGTGCATGCAAAATCCTCAACCAATGTCCCGCGCTTTGAGATGGAGTCGCAGAAAGCTGGGGGGATGACAGGGTTCGGAAACTACTCACGCCGACGTTTTTGAGAAAAGTTCCACGACAAGCGCCAGCACGAACCGGAAACGGGCTAGTCGGAGAAGCACGTGTTAGGTTTGCTCATCCTTGGTCCCTAATTGAAACCAATGAGTTTTTCCCGCCGACATTTCATCAAGTTAGGCATTGCAGCAGCCGCCTTTCCATCGACCGGGCCCGGTGTCGCGCAGGCGCTCAATCGTGCGCCGACGACCGATCTTCCGCCGCACATGTTATCGCAGGCGATGGCTGCATTCGGACGCCACCGAACGCGCCTTGCGCATACCGACCGGATCGGCATCGTCGATTTCTCGCGCCCCTCGTCCGCGCCTCGGTTGTTCGTCGTCGACCTGGAAACCGGCGCTGCCCAAGCGCATCTGGTCGCTCACGGGCGTGGGTCGGATCCGGCGCATACAGGCTGGACGCGTCGTTTCTCGAACGAACCCGGATCGTTCGCGTCGTCTGCAGGGTCGTTTGTGACTGGTTCGGAATATCACGGTCATCACGGGCGCTCGATGCGGCTTTCCGGTCTCGACGCGGAAAACTGTAATGCCGAGAGCCGCGCCATCGTCGTTCACGCCGCATGGTACGTCTCCCCCGAGATCGCAACGCTGACCGGCATGCTCGGCCGGAGCGAGGGGTGCTTTGCCGTATCGTCCGCTAGTCTCGATCACGTGCTCGATCGCCTTGGACCGGGGCGGCTGCTTTTTGCTGCACGGGGTCAGGGCTAGATCAGGAAAACTGAACAACCTGCCGCGCTCGCGGCCGGCGGCCAAAAACAGGGCGCAAGCGTCTGCGACCGCCGGTCGTAGCGCGTCACGCGATGAACGGCTCGATGACCGCATTGGTCGGGCGCCGCAGCGACATCGGCATCGTGGGGGCGTAGCCGAAGCGGACCACGAGGTCGGGGCGCTGGCCGTTGATGCCGAGCAGGGTTGCCAGCTCGTTGCGTACGGCGGGCACCTCGACCGCCTGGTTGATCATCGCCACGCGGATATCGAGCGCGGTCGCCTGCAACGCGAAGCGCTCGAAACTGCGTCCGACGCGCATCCAGTGATCAGGATCGGCCTTGTCGCCGGTGAAGATGGCGATGCCGGGCGACGACCTGATCTGCGCGACATATTTGGCGTCCTCGTCGGTCTTCTTGAAAACCATGCCGAAAAACCGGTCCCCGACCCATGAGGGCAGCGTGGGGCTTCCAGAGCAGCGCGAATACAGGCCATCGCCGTGGGCAATGGCGGCAGGTGCGTTGAAACGGATCCAGTGCTTCAGCTCGGCCACGAACGCCGGATCGTCCATCTGGGCGTCATTTCCGGCAACGATCAACTCGAGGATCGCTTCGCGCTGCTTTGAGGCTGTAAGGATCCGGAGGGATACGCCTTCACCCGCTGCTGCCGCCTTGAGTGATGCCAGCGCCGGGTCGGCGATCGGGCGCCCGTCGAAACGCGAACGGGTCGACTGACGGCGCGGAATCGCGGACAGCAAGGGGTTCGTGCGCGGTGTTGTCGCACTCATCCGCAGTTCTGCACCAATCGGTTTGGACACGACGTCGCAATGATGTCCGGCAGCCAACGCGGCGATGACGAAGTTTTCGGTCGCGCATCCGAGGCTGACGAACAGATGATGGTCATCGGGATCGACCACGGGTGTACGCCGTGCCGGGTCCGCCGCAATGCGAACCAGCCCTGCACGATGACTGAACCGCCATGGCTGGGTGTTGTGGCCGCTCGGCGCGAGCGAGGCAAAGCGGACCAGCTCACGAAAGCCTGGTGCCTGCGCCAATGCGGCTCGTTGCGTTTGGGCCGCGCCGTCATACTCGGTACCAGGGGTGAACGCGCAGCCACCCAAGGGGAGCGCGAAGCCGCTCGCGGCGCACATCGCCAGGAAGGATCGTCGATCGGTCACGCAGGCTCCGCGTAGGTGTTGGAGCTTGGTGACTAGCTACCTCGCCGCGTCGCGACAGAGTCGGGAAACACTCAGCCCGACGCCAAATCCTAGGCTGGGTCTAGGTGAATTCCGACGGTCTCTCGATGACGTGGCAGCCGCTAAGCGGAGATCATGACGCACTCGTATCGCATTGCTGCATGGCTTCCCGACCCGCCAAAGCTGCGAGAAACTGTCGATGCGCTCGAGCGCGCAGGGTTCGATCGCAGTCAGTTTGGTGTCCTTGGCCGCAAGTCACTCTTCGACAGTCCGCTGGATCACGACGCCAGCTCGAAATCCGCAGCGACGCGTAGGCAAGCTCGAAAGCAGGGAAACGGCGGCGCATTTCGCAATATTCTGGTCGACGGGCTAGGCTACGCCGGAGCGATCATTGCCGCCCGATCGGTCGTGCTTGCAGGCGGCGGGCTTGGTGTCGCGCTGCTGGCGACGGCCGCAACGGCGGCGACCGGAGGTCTTGTCAGGGCGCTTCTCGCGCACGGTTTCGAACCAGGTCTTGCCAAGACTTTGGACCTCAAGATCGGCAACGGTGGACTTTTGCTTTGGATCGACGCTCGCGACCGCGATCAGAATATCATGGCCCTCAACCGGCTGACACGCGAGGGTGCCGACATTGCTGACGCGATCGAACCTGGGTTCGCGACCGCCACTTCATGCGCGCAACACGCACGGAAACGGGGCTCTCAGCGTGATACGGGTGAGCGATCAGCAGATCGGCGGGCACTTACCCGCTGGGATAACGAGGGCGGGGCAGTGAACTCTGCCCATGTGCCAGTGCCGGTTGCCGCTCATGCCAAGCAAAACCCGACGCCCGCTAATTGTTGATGGAGCTGACCCGGGAAACCGTGCCGGTTCGCGAAACGGTGATTGCCCCTGGCATAGGGATCTCGATGCCCGACGCGCTGCCCGGCACAGGGGGGACTCGGTCTCTCGAAAGGGTCGCACGACTTGGTGCAGGCGCCTTTAAACGAATTCGCGCAGGTGAGGACGCCGCCGTTTCGTCGAGGCGCCGATACCGGTGACC
Source organism: Sphingomonadales bacterium (assembly GCA_031371635.1). GTDB lineage: Bacteria > Pseudomonadota > Alphaproteobacteria > Sphingomonadales > Sphingomonadaceae > Sphingomonas_O. Next base: position 8,924 of record JANMJZ010000212.1, read on the forward strand.
GCGCTAGCTCTCCTTGGATACATCTCCGCTGCGCTACTTGTGCAGCTCGCCACGGTACTCGTGTTTGCAGCGCGCCGAACGAAACCGGTATCGGCTCGTGCGGCTCCTGCGGCTCCGACACGTCACGCAGCTGAATCAGCCTGGCCGGGCGACCGTGGCTTTCGTGTGCGGTCGCGCGACAATGAGGATGACGCAACCAGCCAGGTGTCGTTCTATCTAGTTCCAGTCGATGGCAAGCCGCTTGCGCCCTATCGCGCCGGCCAATTCCTGACGTTCCAGTTCGAACTGCCGAATTTGGAAGGCACATTCGGCCCGGTTACCCGCTGCTATTCGCTATCGGACCGCCATGCACCGGATGCCTATCGAATCACGGTCAAGCGCATTGCTGCCCCGCTCGATCAGCCCGATCTGCCCCCCGGGCTCGTTTCAAATTACTTTCACGATGGGGTTGTACCAGGCACAGTCATTCAGGTTCGAGCCCCTGCCGGGGCGTTCGTCCTCGGCGACGACCCGAACGTCCCCGTGGTCCTGATCGCCGGCGGGATCGGCATCACGCCACTGTTTGCGATGGCACGCGCGGCGCTTGCGGCCACGCCCGAACGCGCGATCCATCTCTTCTACGGCGTGCATGACAGCCGCGATCTGGTCTTCGGTACCGACCTCGCCGAGTTGGCGGCGCGGCATCCCAATTTCCGCCTTAAGATAGTGCAGAGCTGTCCACTTCCCGATGCGGCCAATGCCGCGCCTGACTATGAGATCGGCTTCATCGATGTCGCGTTGCTGCGGCGCCTGCTGCCGCACGGCCAGCATCATTTCTATATTTGCGGCCCGCCGCCGATGATGGCGAGCTTGGTGCCTGCGCTCCGCGACTGGGGCGTCGCGGGTGACGCGGTACATTATGAAGCGTTCGGTCCCGCTTCGATCGAGTCTGCCGAAAGCATTGCTCCCGTCGCGCTCGAAACGCCGCTCGCTGTGCAATTTGTTGAGGCCAAGCGGACGCTCAGCTGGACGGGCGAGGATACAAATTTACTCGACTTCGCTGAGCGCCACGGTCTGGCCGTGGCATTCGGCTGTCGCTCGGGGAGCTGCGGGACTTGCGAGACAGCGGTGCTGTCGGGTGAGGTGCGCTATGCCCAAGTGCCGTCATTTGATGTTGCGCCCGGACATTGCTTGCCCTGCATTGGCGCACCCGTCGGCGATCTGGTGCTCGACGCATGAGCGGCCTGCGCACCAGCCTATTGAGCCGTGAGGTCATCCCGTTCTATCTGTCGCTGATCGCGCTGGGGGGCGCGGCGCTCGCCATCGATGCCGGGCTTCACCTCGCCAATGCCGTCTGGATCGGGCGCTATCTCGGCATCCCCGGTGTTCTGTTGATCCTTGCGTCATCGGGCTATTCGATGCGAAAGCGCAAGCTGATCAAGTCGGGTAAGCCAGCCAGCCTATTGCGCTGGCACGAGCGGCTCGCCTGGGCGGGATCGCTGCTGGTGCTGGTCCATGCCGGCATCCATTTCAATTCGATCCTCGCCTGGCTGGCGGTTTGGGCAATGCTCATCAACATCGCCAGCGGGCTTACGGGCAAATATCTGCTCGGCCGTTCGCGCATCCGGCTGGAGGCAACGCGGACACGGCTGCGATCGCAAGGTTTGACGGCAGAGGCGCTCGAAGAGAAGACCTATTGGGACAGCCTGACCTTCGACGTCGTCAAAGCATGGCGCGTCGTCCACTTGCCGATCACGTTGGCATTCGGCGTGCTGGCGCTCGCGCATATCATCGCGATCTTCCTGTTCTGGGGCTGGCACTGATGCGCCGCTGGGGTCTCTGGCTGATCGTCGCCAATCTGTGCGGCTTGATCGCGCTTGCGTTCATGTATCCGCATTTGATGGTCGCGCCGGGACCGGTGATCCCGGCACATACCGAAATCGCCAGCGACTGCTTCGCCTGCCATGCGCCCTTCAAGGGCGTCACCGCCGACCGGTGCATCGCCTGCCATAGGGTCGCGGATATTGGTGTGCGCTCGACGCGGGGCGTGCCCGTGGCAAGGAGAGCAGGGGTGATCGCCTTTCACCAGTCGCTGACCGAACCGAATTGCATGGCCTGCCACAGCGATCACAGTGGGCCGCAGCTTGTGAGAACTTCGAAGCCGCGCTTCGACCACGCCCTTCTCAAGGCCGAAATCCGTGGGCAGTGTGCGACGTGCCATGTTGCCCCGAAAACGCAGCTGCATGCGCAGGCGGGCAAGAACTGCGCGACGTGCCACAGCCAGACCGCCTGGAAGCCCGCGACGTTCGACCATAGCCGCTTCTTCTCGCTCACCGGCCCGCACGCGGCATCTTGCGCGACCTGCCATGTCGGCGGCGACACCAGCCGCTACACGTGCTTCGGCTGCCACGAGCACCAACCTGCTCAAATCCGCGCCGAGCATGCCGAGGAGGGCATCCTCAATATCGAGAACTGCGCTCGCTGCCATCGTAGTGGGTCAAGGGAAGGCGGCGAAGGTGGTGAAGGCGGCGGCGATGACTGATACGCAGCGCCATCTGGGTTTGACTGCTGAAGATGCCGCCAGCCGACTTGCAGCAGACGGACCCAACGAACTGCCCCGGGCCGGGCGGCGTTCATTATTACGAATCGTGTTCGAGGTGCTGCGCGAGCCGATGCTGGCGCTTTTGGTTGCGGGCGGCGTCGCCTATCTGCTGCTCGGTGACAGGGCTGAGGCACTGATCCTCCTGGGCTTTGCGACATTTTCAGTCGCGGTGACCGTAATTCAGGAAGCGAGGACAGAAAATGTTCTTGAGGCCCTGCGCGATCTTTCTGCGCCGCGCGCGCTGGTCATCCGTGACGGTGTGCGTATCCAGGTCGCCGGGCGCGACGTAGTTTGCGATGATCTCATCGTCTTGGAGCAGGGCGATCGGGTTGCGGCCGATGCCGCGCTGATCGAAGCCGCTGATCTGCAGGCCGACGAGTCGCTACTGACCGGGGAGTCTCTACCCGTTGGGAAGGCGGTCGCACCAGTTACCAAAGGGGCGCACCGCCCCGGCGGCGAAGGCCAGCCCTATGTCTATTCGGGATCGCTCGTCGCGCGCGGCAGCGGCATCGCGCGGGTGCTGGCGACGGGGCTGGGGAGCGAGATCGGTCGTATCGGTCAGTCGCTGGCGACGCTCGATACCGAAGCGCCGCGCCTGCGCCGCGAAACGACGCAGATCGTGACCTGGTGCGCGGTCGGCGGCGGGGCCGTCGCGCTGCTGGTCGTGCTGCTTTACGGGCTTTTGCGTGGCGGCTGGATCGAAGCAGTCCTCGCCGGGATCACGATCGGCATGTCGATGTTGCCCGAGGAATTTCCCGTCGTCCTGACGATATTCCTCGCCATGGGCGCGTGGCGGATCGGCAAGGTGGGCGTGCTGACCCGACGTGCGGCTGCCATTGAGACGCTGGGCTCCGCAACCGTCCTGTGCACCGACAAGACCGGCACGCTGACCGAAAACTGCATGTCCCTTGCCGAGCTCTGGCTGCCTTCAGGCGAGACCCACCGGCTTTCGCTGGATATGTTCCCCAACCAATTCGAGCATCTGATCGAAACAGCTGCCCGCGCAAGTGCCGCTGATCCGACCGATCCGATGGAAGTCGCTCTGCACGCCGCGCGTGCTGAAGTCTCGGCAAATTCGGCGGTCACCAGCACACTGGTGCATGCTTACCCGCTACGCCCCGATCTGCTTGCGATGTCGAACGTCTGGGAAGACGGCGACGCACTGACGATCACGGCAAAGGGTGCGCCCGAAGCCATTGCGCGCCTGTGTCACTTGAGCGGCGCGCCGCTCGCGGCGTTGACCGCTGCTGTCGATGCAATGGCCGCACGCGGTATTCGCGTGCTTGCCGTGGCGACCGCGACGCCTCCGGACCGCAGCTGGGCGGAGTCGCAGCTGGGCTATGCTTACTCGCTGGTAGGATTAGTGGGACTGGCCGATCCGCTGCGGCCCACCGTCCCAGCGGCCGTTGCCGAATGCCGCAGTGCCGGCATCCGGGTCGTGATGATCACTGGCGACTATGCCGCTACCGCACGATCGATCGCCACGCAGGCTGGGATCGCCGAGGGCGATGTCCTGAGCGGCGATGACTTGGCAGCGCTCGACGACGCGCAGATCGCAGAACGACTGAAGACTGTGACGGTATTCGCCCGCATCATGCCCGAGCAAAAGCTGCGCATCGTACAGGCCTTCAAAGCTAGTGGCGAAATCGTCGCGATGACCGGCGACGGGGTCAACGATGCGCCGTCGCTCAAGGCCGCGCATATTGGTATCGCGATGGGCAAGCGCGGCACCGATGTTGCGCGCGAGGCATCGGCGATCGTGCTGCTCGACGATGATTTCGGGTCGATCGTCCAATCCGTCCGGCTCGGGCGGCGCATCTACGACAATATCCGCAAGGCAATGGCGTTCATCTTTGCGGTCCATGTGCCGATCGCCGGCCTGGCGCTGCTCCCGCTCTTTTTCGGGCTGCCGATCCTGTTCGGGCCGATCCACATCGCCCTGCTCGAAATGGTGATCGATCCCGTATGCGCGCTCGTCTTCGAAGCCGAGCGCGATGAGGACGACATCATGCAGCGCCGTCCGCGCAATCCAGCCGAGCCGCTCTTCTCTTTCGATATGATCGCGTGGAGCGTGTTTCAGGGGATGGTCGCTTTCGCGATGCTCGCGACGGTGTTCTTCGTCGAGACGTGGAACGCGATGCCCGAAGCCGAGCTTCGGGCACTGGTCTTTTTTGCCCTCATCGCCGAAATCGTCGCGCTGATCCTCGTCAACCGCTCGTTCAGCGCCTCGCTGAGCGCTGCATTCAACGGGCACAACACCGCGCTTCGCTATGTCGCGCTTGCGATCGCCGGGGTGGCGGCGCTTATTCTTTTCGTCCCGCAGGCGCAGATCTGGCTGAAGTTCGGCTCGATTGGCTGGAGCGACATGGCGCTCGCGATTGGGCTCGGCGTGGTTCTGCTGATTCTGCTCGAAGGCTGCAAGCCAGGCGTCTTCCGGCTGGTCCGGCGGCGCCGGGCTGCCGATCTGAACACGACAGTGATGGCGTGAAGAACACGGCGAGCGCTTCCTTGGTCGAGAACGGCTTCCTCCAGCTTCTCGTTATCGCCGCGACCGTTGCGTTTGCATGGCTGATCGGGCCATTCGTCGGGGCCATTCTCTGGGGGGTGATCGCCGCGATCGTTGCCGCACCGCTGCACGCGCTTTTGCTCCGCTTGATGCCGAATCGTCGCAATCTGGCGGCAGTTGCCACATTGGCAATCATCATTGCCGTGGCCATCATCCCTGCACTTCTGCTCAGTGTCGCCTTGCTCGAAGAGGCGTCGACGGTGTTCGCGCAGCTCAAGACAGGCGAGATCGACCTTACTCGCGCCTTCGTCGACATCGAACGCCGTCTGCCTGACGTCGTTCGCCACTGGCTCGGTAATGTCGGCCTCACCGACTTTGCTGCGCTTCAGTCCCGGATCGGGCAGGGTATTGCGACCAGCTTCAAGTCGATTGCGGGGCAGGCATTCGCTATGGGTCAAAGCACTTTCAGCTTCTTCGTCGCGCTGAGCGTTATGCTTTATCTGACCTTCTTCCTGCTGCGCGACGGGAGCGCGCTGGTAAGCACGATCGAGCGCAGCCTGCCGCTCCCTGCCGTGCAGCGTCGATTGCTCATCGCACGATTTGTCTCTGTTGTCCGGGCCACAATCAAAGGCAGCGTGGTCGTCGCGACCCTGCAGGGCGTGATCGGGGGCTTGATCTTCTGGTTTCTGGGGGTCGGCGGAGCGCTGCTATGGGGTGTCGCCATGGCGATCTTCTCGCTCTTCCCTGCGATCGGCACCGGGCTGATCTGGGCGCCGGTCGCCATTTATCTGTTCGCCACTGGCGATACATTGCGGGCAAGCATCCTTTTTCTCTGCGGCTTTGTGATCATCAGCAGCGTCGATAACATCGTTCGTCCGATCCTTGTCGGGCGCGACGCGCGCATGCCCGATTATCTCGTCCTGATCGCGACGCTCGGAGGGTTCGTGCTGATGGGGTTCAACGGCTTCGTGATCGGACCCGTCATTGCAGCGATGTTTATGGCGGTATGGGAGATCTTTTCCGACGCGCGCCGACTTCACGAGGATGTAGTGGTTCTCGCACCATGACGTAAACGCGCTCCACGGGTGCGATCCTCAGCTTCTTCAGCCTAGAATTTGTTTGAAGCCGAGGCTCAACGCAAAACCCCGGCAAGGTCGCGCTCTAGTTTCCAGGCGCGCCGATTCCGGCTCGTATCGGGTGCCAGTATCTCGTGAGTAACAGCCGTTTCGCTATGCCCTCACGCAGACCAGGGTGATGAAAGCCGCCGCATTTAAGATGATCAAACCTTGCGACAACCTGTGCGTTCAGTTTCCAAAACCAGCCCAGGGGACGTTCACGCCAAGCCAGATCGTTACGTAAATAACCAACATTGCAACGATCGTCACGCCCGAGAGCACAATCAGTGCGGTGGCAAATGGGTGTCGTTTGGTCATCGCAGCTACACCTTTCGATGACGGGTAGGCCGCCGCCTATTGGTATCTTTTCCGGCAACTTGGTCTTATGCGAAGATGCAGTTGCGCCGGCTCCGACGCGTGCGGCCTACCAACGTGGCGGTATTTGCTCGTGAAAACGCGAACGGGCCAGGTCCGGAAACTACTCAAGCCGACACAGGGACCTGCTGACGCGATGCGCCTGATGCAGATTCTGGGTAGATTCCGACACTAGCAAACCATGCGCAATCGACGATTGGGGTCACTCCACTGCGATTGCGAGATTTCCAAATGCTTGTTTCCTACGGTGCGATGATCCTTGTCGTTGATGGCGCGAAAATGTCGCTCTTTCGCAACCGCGGAAAGGATTTCGTCGCCGATCTCGAGGTGATCGAAGAGACTAGGCATCACGCCGCAAGCACGTCGGCGCTCGGAACGGACAAGCCTGGACGCAGCTTCAGCTCAAGCGGGCATGGGCGCAGCGCCCATGAGTCGGCCGACTTCCACCAGGTCGAAGAGGATGCTTTCGCAACCGGAGCAATCGGGAAGCTGAACACGATGGCGCAGCAGTCCAGCCTCGATTTCATCATCGTCGCCGCACCTCATGTGCTCGGCGTCATACGCAAACAGTACAGCGCGGCTCTGCGCGGTTGTCTGAGAGCCGAAATCGCCAAGGACTATGCCGGTCGCCCCGCTCACGAAGTGGCCGAACTGCTTCGTAATCATGAGGCGTAACCTCGCTTAATGGGCAGGCTGAAAATTCATGAGACCGAAACCTGCTGGTTCGTCGCACCCGCCGACGCGCGCTCTTGGTCGCACGAAAATGACCCGGTTCGACTGATTTCTGCACCTGTTGGCTGGGCACGCCTCGATTGAAAGGCACCTGTGACGGCGGCTTTGCATTTGCACAAAATATCGGCGCGGCTCTATCGCGGCGTGCTGGCTGCGGCGAAGACGCCGCGCTGAGCCGAGCTGAACGGAAGTTTTAGGGACGCCGATCAGCTTGTTGGATGCCGACAATTTAGGCGCAAAGTTGACGTCCCGAAGCGCAACAACGAATGTCCGCATACCAAACATCGTCGCTCCAAAGCAGCCATGCCGCTTTCCACCCAATAGCCGCCATCACCACGACGCGCATTCACCCCCGCTTGCGCGCTTCGGGATAGGTGCCCAGCAGCCGCACCCATTTCGTATGGTAGGCCAGTTCGTCGAGGGCGCGGGCCACGGCGGGGTCTTCGGGGTGCCCCTCGATATCGGCGAAGAATTCGGTGGCAGAAAAGCTGCCGCCGCGCTGGTAGCTTTCGAGCTTGGTCATGTTGACGCCGTTGGTCGCAAAGCCGCCCATCGCCTTGTACAGTGCGGCGGGGACGTTCTTCACTTCGAACATCAGTGTCGTCATCACGCCGGCGGGTAGGTCACGGGCCGGGGCCTCGCGCGCGAGGATCACGAAGCGCGTCATGTTGTCGGCCGAATCTTCCAGCCCGTCGGCCAGGATGTCGAGCCCGTAGATGGCGGCGGCGCGGGGCGGGGCGATGGCGGCCACGCTGGCATCACGACCCTCGACGACAAGCGCTGCGGCGCCCGCCGTATCCGAATAGGGCACGGGTTGGATGCCGCGTGCGCGCAGCCAGTGGCGGCACTGGCCCAGCGCCTGCGGGTGGCTGGTGGCCTGCTTCACGCCGTCGAGCGGCCCCAGCCCCATGAGCGCGTAACGGATCGGCAGGAAATGCTCGCCGGTGATGACCAGCCCAGATTCGGGCAGCAAGAAATGAATATCGGCGACGCGCCCGTGCAGCGAGTTCTCTATCGGGATCATCGCGCAGTCGGCGCGCCCCTCCTTCACGGCGTCGATCGCATCCTCGAACGCAAAACAAGGCAGGGGAAGCGCGTCGGGAAACGCTTCTTCGATGGCAATCTGCGAGTTCGCGCCGGGGGCGCCCTGAAACGATACCGCGCGCGCTGGGGTGGCGTCGGCGGCTTTGGTCATCGCCGCAACGATGGGCAGGGCGGGGGCGGGATAGTTCTGCATCGCTACGAGCGCGTAAGGATGATGTTGCGCCGCCGCAAGCGCGCTTGCGGTTGGCGGGGCTGAGCGATAAGGGCGACGGCATTCGAACACCCGCAAGCTTTCAGGACATTCGGCAGACTTATGGACAATCGGCAGAATATCGTCGCAATGATGGGCCTTGGCGCCGCGATCTTGGCCCTCGGTGCAACGCTGGTCAGCAGCGAATTCTTTGCAACCGAACGTCTCGAGAAAATGGGCTATGTCGTCGAGGGTGTCGAGGACACGGGTGAGGCCGCCGCCGCCGCCGCGCCGGTCGCCATCGCGACGCTGCTGCCGACGGCCGATGCAGCCAAGGGCGCCGAAGTCTTCAAGAAGTGCGCCTCGTGCCACACGGTGACGCAGGGCGGCGCGAACGGCGTCGGCCCCAATCTCTATGGCACGCTGGGCGAGGAGATCGGCAAGGGCAAGGGCGGCTATGCCTTTTCCGACGCGCTGTCGGGCAAGGGCGGCAAGTGGGATTTCGAGAGCATGAACGCGTGGCTCACGTCGCCCAAGGCGTTCGCGCCGGGCACCAAGATGAGCTTTGCCGGCCTGTCGAAGCCCGAGGATCGCGCTAACGTCATCGTGTATCTGAACGCGCAGGGGTCAAACCTGCCTTTCCCGGCAGCGCCTGCTGCGGCGGCACCTGCCGATCCGGCTGCGGGCAATGCGACGGCGGCCGCCGACAATGCGGCGGCACCTGCAGCGAACGCGACCGCTGCGAACGCGGCAGCGCCGGCCAAGTAAGGCGCCCCCCAGCAAAGGCCGGGGTTGCACGACTTATTTCGCGTAGAAGTCCTGGACGATTTTCCAGGCTTCCTCGGCGCTTTCGACGAAGGTCATCAGCTCAATATCCTTTGCCGAGATGACACCCTCGGCAGCCAGCGCGTCGAAATCGACGACGCGGCGCCAGAAATCCCCGCCGAACAACAGCACCGGCATCGGCTTGATCTTGCCCGTCTGGATGAGCGTCAGCAGCTCGAACGTCTCGTCGAACGTCCCGAATCCACCCGGGAATACCGCGACCGCGCGGGCACGCAGCAGGAAATGCATCTTGCGCAGCGCGAAATAGTGGAACTGGAACGACAGGCCGGGCGTCACATATTCGTTCGGCGCCTGCTCGTGCGGCAACACGATGTTGAGGCCGATCGATTCGGCGCCGACATCGGCAGCGCCGCGGTTCGCCGCTTCCATGATCGACGGGCCACCGCCGGAGCACACGACGAAATGGCGGCAGCCGTCGGCATCGCGGGGCGTCGCGCTGGCAAGGGCTGCAAGCTTGCGCGCTTCATCGTAGTATTTCGATTTCGCCTCGAGGCTGGCCGCAACTTCAGGATCGGCATGCGTCGACTTGACGCCGGGCGCCGGAATGCGCGCCGAGCCGTAGAATACCATCATCGATCCGATCTTCGCCGCGTCGAGCAGCAGTTCGGGCTTCAGCAGTTCGAGCTGGAACCGCACCGGGCGCAGTTCCTCGCTCAGCAGGAAGTCCATGTCCTGAAAGGCGAGCTTGTAGGCGGGATCCTCGGTCTGCGGGGTCGAGACGATCTGTTTGGCGGATTCGGCCTCGGTGGCGGCGCGTTCGAAGACGCGGTCTGGAATGTTATTTTCGTTCATGCCGAGCGCCCTAACGGCAGAATGGCCCTCTTCCCATATCGAAATGCAGATGATCGCTGTGCGCCGCATTATAGTCGGGGCTCAAGACCGTGTTGAACCGGCGACACGCCGACGCGCGGACGCTGCGCAGAAAACGGGCCTCGCGCTCGTCCCCGTTCCAGCCGTTGGACACGCTGATCCGGCGCCCGTCCTTCAGCACGAAGGCGGCGACGTCGACGGCATTGGCATAGGCGTGTTCGGACAGGCGGCCGGTCGCGGCGCCATTGACGTTGCGGCAGTTGTAGGTGCCGAAGGTTTCCACCCTGGCGACGGGCGATCCGAATTCGCCCATGGCGGGCACCTGCAGGTCCGACTGCACCCAGACGGTGAAGGCATAGCCCAGGTTGCAGGTCATCGCGCCGAGGTTGGTCACCGGCGTGCCGATATCGCGCAACTGGACGCTGCCGAGCGCCGAACAGCCGCCGCCGAAGTTACGGTCGGGCAGCAGGGCATAGCGGGCGACGATGGCGTCCATCCTGCCGACGCACTGGCGCAAGGCCGAGGGATCGGTCCCGCGCACGGGCGGCTCAACCGGTGGGCGGCGGTAGGTCTGGCCGGAAATGCAGGCCGCAAGGGCGAGCGGGAGAAGGAGAGCGGTGCGACGCATGCATGCTTCTTACGTCTCTGTCTCTCCTCTGGGGAGAGGGTTGGGGAGAAGGGCCGAACGCCTACACCTCGATAATGACTCGTTTGGGCGCACTGCCCCTCTCCCCAACCATCTCCCCAGAGGGGAGAGGGAGAAAGAGAAGCCGGTTGACGCGACTGAAACAACCTCTACAGCCGCCGACGGGCCACGCGGTCCCAACGCCGCGCTGCTCTCTGTAAGGAGAGAATACATGACTGAGTTACCACATCCCGACGTGCTACCTGCGCGTCCCCACTTCAGCTCCGGACCTTGTGCGAAGCCGCCCGGCTGGGACGCATCGCGCCTGGCGACCGACTCGCTCGGCCGTTCGCATCGGTCGAAGATCGGCAAGGCCCGGTTGCAGCGCGCCATCGACCTGACCCGCGAAGTCCTGCAGGTTCCCGACTCCCATCGCATCGGTATCGTGCCCGCTTCGGACACCGGGGCCTATGAAATGGCGATGTGGACGATGCTGGGCGCCAAGCCCGTCACGGCCATCGCCTGGGAAAGCTTCGGCGAAGGCTGGGTGACCGATGCGGTCAAGCAGCTGAAGCTCGATCCGACCGTGATCCGCGCCGAATATGGCGCATTGCCCGACCTCGATGCCATCGACTGGTCGAACGACGTTCTGTTTACCTGGAACGGCACGACCAGCGGCGTGCGCGTGCCCGACGGCGAATGGATTGCCGCCGACCGCGAAGGGCTGACCTTCAACGACGCGACCAGCGGCGTGTTCGCCTACGACATGCCGTGGGACAAGCTCGATGTGACGACCTTTTCCTGGCAGAAAGTGCTGGGCGGAGAGGGAGCGCACGGCGTTATCATCCTCGGGCCGCGCGCGGTCGAGCGGCTTCAGACCCATACGCCAGCCTGGCCGCTGCCCAAGATCTTCCGACTGGTCTCGAAGGGTGCGCTGGCCGAAGGCGTGTTCAAGGGCGAGACGATTAATACGCCGTCGATGCTGGCCGTCGAGGACGTCATCTTCGCGCTCGAATGGGCCCAGACACTGGGCGGTCTCGGTGGCCTGATGGCGCGCAGCGATGCCAATACGGCGGCGCTCAATGCCATCGTCGCGGAGCGGCCGTGGCTCGGGCATCTTGCAACGGATCCTGCCACCCGGTCGAAGACCAGCGTCTGCCTGACCGTCGAGGGCGCGGACGAGGCGCTGATCAAAAAGTTCGCCGGGCTGCTCGAAGCCGAGCACGCCGCCTATGACATCGCGGGCTATCGCGACGCACCTCCGGGACTGCGAATCTGGTGCGGGGCGACGGTGGATACCGCCGATATCGAGGCGCTGGGGCCGTGGCTCGACTGGGCCTGGGCGCAGGTGAACTGACTTCTCCCTCTCCCCTTCAGGGGAGAGGGTCGGGGAGAGGGGCAGTCTGCTCCCCCATTTTCATCATCAACCGGGTTGGGAAGCACGGGGGGGCGGCCCCGCCCCCCCCCCCCCGACGGGG
>JANMJZ010000219.1:0-18989 GCA_031371635.1 Sphingomonadales bacterium
GCCGGTCATGGATGAAACAAAGAAGCTCATGTTGTTTGCGGGTCAGCATCTCAATGCCTCCAATAATGGAACGAACGTGGAACTTCTAGGCATCGCAAAACGGAGCGTCAAGCGTTAATGTTCACTATAGGTTCGCATCCACTATTTCAGGGTGAGCACTGCGACATCATCGCCAATTGCAAGGGGTGGTGCATTGGGAGGGCGGACGATCAGACAGTCCGCAGCTGCCAGCCCGCCCATCGCAGAGCTGTCATTTGGGCCGACTGGAAGAACGCCGTCCTTTGTTAGTCTTGCGCGCAGATGATCGGTGCGGTTACCATTGGCGGCGATTGGGGCGGCGAGGCGCATCGGGATGCTGCCGGGAAAAGGGGCACTTGCTCCTGCAAGGGCTGCTGCTGCTGGCTTGGCGAAGAGCAGGGCAGTTACAAAAGCCGAGACCGGGTTGCCGGGAAGGCCGATCACCAGCATTTTGCCGAGCTTTCCTGCCATGACAGGCTTTCCCGGGCGCATCGCGACCTTCCAGAAATCGAGCGTGGCGCCGAGATCGAGCAGCACCGGCCGCACCAAATCGTGGTCACCGACCGAAGCTCCGCCGCTGGTGACCAGAATGTCGCAATCGCTGCCCTTAGCAAAGGCGGCCGCCAGTGCCGCGCGCTCGTCGGGCACGATGCCCAGATCGACGAGATCGACCGGCAGGCCCCTCAGGAGCGCCGCGAGCATCGGCGCGTTCGAATTGGGCAGCCGGTCGTCGCCCGCATCCAAACCCGGAATAACGAGCTCATCGCCGGTCGAAAGCAGCGCGACGCGGATGCGGCGATGGGCCGGCACCTGTCCGTATCCACCCATGACGGCGAGTGCGAGGGCCGCCGGACCGAGTGCGTCTCCTACCGACAGCAGTACGTCGCCCCCGACGAAGTCCGATCCTGCCCGACGAATATGCGCGCCGGTCCGGGGCGGCCCTTCGCCGCTCTGGCTCAGCCTGTCGCCGTCGCGGGCGACGTCCTCCTGGATGATGATCGTGTCGGCGCCCGTCGGCACGGCCGCGCCCGTAAAGATGCGCACGGCGTCGCCAATGGATATCGCTCCCCCAAAGGGTTTGCCGGCGGCGGACTCGCCGATGACGCGCCACGGGCCCGGCAGATCGGCGAAGCGGATCGCATAGCCATCCATCGCTGACAGGTCGCGCGCGGGCTGGGTGCGGTTGGCGATGATGTCGCGGGCGGCCCAGCGTCCGGCTGCCTCTGCGATCTCGACGCTCTCGATGTCGACGGGCGCGCCGAGCCCAAGGATACGCGCCTGTGCTTCCTCGGGCGTGATCACGCCGACCAGTCGCCTGACTTGCCGCCGGTCTTGGTGCGCAGCCGGATGCCCTCGATCCGCATGCCGCGGTCCATCGCCTTGGCCATGTCGTAGACTGTGAGCAGCGCGACTGAAACGGCGGTCAGCGCTTCCATCTCGACGCCGGTCGGGCCCGTGACACGCACGGTGGCCCTGGCCGTGATGGCGCTGTCACCCAAAGCGAAATCGACCGTCACCGAGGACAGCGCAAGCGGGTGGCAGAGCGGGATAAGGTCGCCCGTCTTCTTGGCAGCCATGATGCCGGCGACGCGGGCAACGGCGAGAACATCGCCTTTCTTCGCCGTCCCTTCGCGGATCGCCCGCAGCGCTTCGGCGGTCATTTCGATGCGTCCTTCGGCAACGGCCTCGCGCGCGGTATCCGCTTTCGCTGACACATCGACCATGCGTGCCGCGCCGCTGTCGTCGAGATGAGTGAGGCCCGTCATGCGCCGGTCAGCAGCTGGCGGGTGGCGGCCGCAACATCGTCCTGGCGCATCAGCGTTTCGCCGACAAGGAAAGTGCGGACGCCGTGTTCGCTCATCGCCAGCAGGTCGCCATGGCCCGTGAGCCCGCTTTCGGCGACGAACGTAACGTCGGAAGGGGCGCTACCGACGAGTTCGTACGTCCGTGCAAAATCCACCGAAAAGTCCCTCAGATCACGGTTATTTACACCGATGAGCCGCGAACGCAGCCGCAGGGCACGCTCGAGTTCGGCTGCGTCGTGCACTTCGACCAGCACGTCCATTCCACGGTCGATTGCAGCGCCCTCGAGCTCGGCGGCAAGCGTGTCGTCCGCCGCCGCCATGATGACGAGGATCGCATCGGCACCAAGCGCCCGCGCCTCGGCCACCTGCCAGGGATCGAGCATGAAATCCTTTCGCAGGACGGGCAGGCGGCAGGCGGCGCGTGCGGCAACCAGATAGTCGTCATGTCCCTGGAAATAGGGAACGTCTGTCAGGACCGAGAGGCACGCCGCCCCGCCCGCCTGATAGGCGGCGGCATGCGATGCGGGGTCGAAGTCGGCGCGGATCAGGCCTTTCGAAGGGCTGGCTTTCTTGACCTCGGCGATCAGCGCGAAGCCCGTTTTGGCTTTTGCCCTCAGCGCCGCATGGAACCCGCGCGGGGCAGACTGGCTGACGGCCAGCGCATCGAGGTCGGCCATCGCTCGCAAGGATTTACGCCGCGCCACTTCGGCACGCGTGGTTTCGCAGATTTCGCTGAGCTTGTTCATCGATAGGCGATCCAGCAGTCGAGCAGCGTGTTGGCAAGCCCCCGGTCGAGCGCTTCTGCCGCTTCCTCGATCCCCTCGCGCCAGTTGCTGGCATGCCCCGCGACGATCAACGCACCTGCGGCATTGAACAGAACGGCGTCGCGATAGGCGCCCGCCTCACCCTTCAGCATCCGGCGCAGCGCTGCCGCGTTGAATACCGCGTCACCGCCCCGCAGCGCGACCAGCGGGTGGCGCAACAGGCCGACATCCTCGGGCGTGACCTGGGCTGGCGGCTGGCCGAGGCGCAGTACCGTGCTGGGCCCGCCGACCGAAAGCTCGTCGAGCGGTTCGTGCCCAGCCACCAGCATCGCATCCGCCATCCCAAGCAGGGTCAGCGCTTCGGCATAGACGGGCAGAAAGTCGGGCCGTGCGACGCCGATCAGCTGGCGGGTGACCCGCGCGGGATTACAGGCCGGGCCGGTGAGGTTAAAGATCGTGCGCCGTTGGATCGACTTGCGGATGGGGGCCAGCCGGGCCAGCGCCGGGTGGTGCTTCTGCGCGAAGAGAAACGCGATGCCGAGGTCGGCCAGCGTCGCCTCCGCAGTCGCGGATGCACGCTCGAGATCGAGTCCGAGTGCCTCCAGCGTATCGGCACCGCCTGCCTGCGACGAGGCCGCGCGGTTGCCGTGCTTCGCGACCGGCACGCCGCAGGCGGCGACGACAATGGCGACAGCCGTCGACACGTTCACACTGTTGCTCATGTCGCCGCCCGTGCCGCAGACGTCGATGGCACCGTCAGGCGCGGCCACAGGAATCATACGTGCGCGGATCGCGGTGATGGCGGCGGCAATTTCTATCGCGGTTTCGTCGCGCAGCGACAGAGTGAGCAGGAAGTCGCGGATGGCATCGTCACCCGCAACGCCGTCGAGCATGGCATCGAAGGCGTCCCGCGCGGCGTCGGCGGTCAGCGGCAGTGACGCATCGGGCAGGGTCACGCAGGCGCCTTTGGCTGCAGGCCCGCCAGGCTCATGAAATTCGCCAGCATGGCGTGACCGTGTTCGGTGGCGATGCTTTCGGGGTGGAACTGGACGCCGTGGATGGGGAGCGTCGCGTGGCGAAAACCCATGACGTGGCCATCGTCGCTCTTGGCGTTGACGACAAGTTCGGCGGGAATATCCTCGACGATCAGCGAATGATACCGCGTGGCCGTAAAGGGTGAGGGCAGGCCCGCGTACAGGCCGCTGCCGTCGTGCGATACGGCACTCGTCTTGCCGTGCATCAGGCCGCCCCTCACGACCCGCCCGCCGAAATGCTGGCCGATCGCCTGATGTCCCAGGCAGACGCCGAGCAGGGGGCGGCCCTCATGCGCGCAGGCCGCTACGAGATCGAGCGAGATGCCGGCCTCGTTCGGAGTGCACGGGCCAGGCGAAATCAGAAAGGCCTGCGCATCCGAAGACATTGCTTGGTTAACACTAAGTGCGTCATTTCGCACCACTTCCACCTCAGCGCCCAATTCCAGCATATAATGGACGAGGTTCCAGGTGAAGCTGTCGTAGTTATCGATGACAAGGATCATGGCACCCCCCATGCCGCAATCGTAGGCGGCTGCAAGTAGCTTTCGCGTCCCACCATCTGCAAGAGCACCCCGGACCGGACCCATGGCCTATCTCGACCCGAAGCCTCAATTTGCGATCAAGGACCGGTTGCGCAGCTGGTTCGAAGGACGTGCCGGCGCCACAGATCCGACGTCCGACGACAAGCCTAGCTGGCAGCAGAAGATGTTCACGGACGTCGGAAACTTCCTGTTCGACAACCGGCTGGATCCTACGCCGAACAATTATGACCTCGCCTTCCAGTTCCGTATGGCGAACAATTCGCGGCTGGTTGCATCCATCCGCGACGAAATCAGCCGGACGGGCGTCCTTGATGGGGACGCTGCCGAACGCATCTTCGCCGAATGCGGCGGACCGATCAGTGCGGAGGCGCTCAGCCGTTTTGCCGAGCGCATCGAGGCTCAGGCGGAGGGGCTGACATCGATCGCCACCCAGTCGGCTGGCGATGCCAAGGATTTCAGCAAGGCGCTGGAACAGGAATGCGCTGCCGGCGGCGAAGTGTCGGCGATCGTGGGACTTACCCAGGCCATGGTCGCGCGAGCCCGCCATGCCGAAGCGCAATTGCTGCTTGCACAGAAGCAGCTGAACGGCCTGCGATCGAGCCTGGTCGATGCCCGGCGCGCGGCAGACGTCGACCCGCTCACCGATCTGCCCAACCGCCGCGCGTTCAAGCGCAATCTGGAGGCGCTGATTGAAAAATCGCATGCGACGGGAAAGCCGCTTTCGCTCGGCTTTTGCGATATCGACCATTTCAAGAAGTTCAACGATACGCATGGCCACGAAACCGGTGACCGGGTGCTCCGCTACGTCGCGGCGACCCTTGCGCAGGCCTTCGAGTCACGCGGTATCGTCGGGCGGTTCGGCGGCGAAGAGTTCCTCGTGGCGCTGCCCGACCTGCCGATCGCGCACGCGCGCGATGCCATCGACGCGACGCGCAAGAAGCTCTCCGATCGCCACCTTTTCGCGGCAACCGACCATGCCGCGCTGGGCACCGTCACCTTTTCTGCGGGCGTCACGATGATCATGGAAGGCGATCTTTCTGCGGACATGTTGCGCCGCGCGGATGAGGCGCTCTACCGGGCCAAGGGGGCCGGGCGAAATTGTGTGATCACTGGCTGACGCACCGCAGGTTTACTGTCCGAAGCGGCCTTCCTGAGACACCCTCACGGCTTCGCGCGCGGCCGCCATCAGCGCGCCAGCCTTTGCCTCGCATTCGCGCTGTTCATATTCGGGGTTCGAATCCGCAACGATACCTGCACCTGCCTGCACATGCATGACGCCGTCCTTGACGACCGCGGTACGCAGGACGATGCAGCTGTCCATGTTCCCGTCGGGCGAAAAATAGCCGACGCCCCCGGCATAGGCGCCGCGGGTTTCCGGCTCGAGTTCGGCAATGACCTCGCACGCCCGCACTTTCGGCGCACCGCTCACGGTGCCGGCGGGGAATCCCGCGAAAAGGGCATCGAGCGCGTCGCGGGCAGGTGACAGCCTGCCTACGACATTCGACACGATGTGCATGACATGGCTGTAGAATTCGACGGTGTAGCTGTCGGTGACCGTTACGCTGCCCGCCGTTGAGACGCGCCCGACGTCATTCCGGCCTAAGTCCAGCAGCATCAGATGCTCCGCGCGTTCCTTGGGATCGGCGAGCAGGCTCGCACGGTTTTCCGCATCCTCGATCGCCGTCCTGCCGCGCGGTCGGGTGCCCGCGATGGGCCGGATCGTCACTTCGTCGTCGCGGACGCGGACGAGAATCTCGGGGCTGGAACCGGTCAGGGCAAAGCCGGGCAGGTCGAGGTGATAGAGAAACGGTGACGGATTGATCCGGCGCAGCGCCCGATAAAGATCGAACGGCGGCAGCGCGAAGGGCATAGTGAAGCGCTGTGCGAGCACCACCTGAAAGATGTCACCGGCGGTGATGTAGTCCTTGGCACGGGCGACCATCGCGGCGTAGCGGCCGGGAGCAAGGATGGGCGTCGGTTCTCCCGCTTCCCTATGGGGAGAGGGCAGGGCAGAGGGGTTTCCCGGAACTTCGCTGGTCGACGCCCGACCCGTGACACTACCCGCCTCTACCGCCCTCTGCCCAGAGGGGAGGGGAAGATGGATACGCGCCATCGTCGCTTCGATCCGCTCGACAGCGTCCTCCACGCGCCCGCCGGGCCAGACCGGCGAGACGATGAACAGCCGGTCGGCCAGCCGGTCGAAGACCAGCACCACCGTGGGACGCACGAACATCATGTCGGGGAGGGCAAGTGGGTTTGCCGGTGGCCGGGGCAGGTCTTCGACAAGACCAACCGTCTCATAACCGAAATAGCCAACGAGGCAGGCAAGGGCGCTCGGCAAACCTTCCGGAACGTCGATGCGACACGAAGCGACGAGCGAACGCAACGCTTCGAGCGTTGGCTGCGAAAGCGCCGAGAACGCGTTCCTGTCGGTCAGCCAGCTGTTGTTGATTTCAGCCTGTTTTCCTTGCGCACGGAACACGAGGTCGGGCGCCAGGCCGATGAGGCTGAAGCGTCCCCTGACCGCGCCCCCTTCGACGGATTCGAGAAGAAAGTCGCCGCGCCCGCTTTCGATGAGCTTCAGCGCGGCCGAAACGGGTGTCTCCGTGTCGGCAACCATGTCGCGCCAGACCAGTGCAGGCTTGCCCGCCGCAAGGCCCTGGCCGGCCGCCGCGTCGCGTTCAGCGACGGTCGCCGTCACTGGCGGCGTTTCATCGGCCGCGGCTCGCGAGTGCGGCCTTTAGCCTGGCAAGCCCTGCTTCGTTCCGCCTGGCGCCGACCTGCGCGCGAATGGCATTGGCGAATTGCTGGACATATTCGTCGCCGACTGCGCTCGACAACTGCTGTTGCGTCGCCTGGATGAGGCCGGGCGCGCTCCGCGCGTCGCCCGCCGTGATCTTGTCGAGATACACGACATACCATCCCTGCTTGCCGTCGACCTGCAGGGCGCGGGCGCGCTTCTCCGGCATTGCGAACATCATCGAAAGCGGCGGCGGGGCCTTGCCCTGTGCCTGCGCCAGTTCGAGGCGACGGGCGCCCGCGGGCTGGACCGGCGGCAGGGGCACGCCGAGCGCCTTGATCGCGGCATCGAGCGGTGTGCCGCCATTGACGGCAGCGACGACCCTGTCGGCCGCCGCCTTGGCGGCCTTGGACCCCTTGTCCATCTGGACGTCGGCAGTGACCAGCGGCCGCAATTCGGCCAATGGCTTCGGGGCGGCGGGGATTTTGCGGTCGAGCTTCCACAGCACATAGCCCGTATCGCTCGCAAGGGTCGCAACGGCGGGGTCGTCCTCGGGCTCGGCACGGAAGGCGTCGGTCAGGAAGGCGGTCACTTCCGGACCTGCCTTGTAGCCGGGCGTATCGATCGCGACGCCACCACCGGTTAGTGGCGGCGTTGCTTCGGCGGTCAGTCCGTATTTCTTTGCGAGTTCGTCGAAGGTGACGCTCTGACCTGCCTGGTCCTCGAGCGAGACGATGAACTCGGCGATCAGCCGCTTTTCCTTTTGGGCCAGAACGTCGAGCGCCAGCTTGGCCCGCACGGCCGATAGCGGCGTCGCGGGAATGCTCTGGACGGCATCGACGCGGACGACATGGAAGCCGAGACCGGACCGTTCGACGGCCGCAAAGCCGCCCTTCGGTGGGGCGAAGGCTGCATCGGCAACCTTGGTCCCGGTCAGCTTCGCAAAAGCGTCTTTTTCCGTAAGCGCCACGGGCAGCGGGTCGCGCCCGACGCTCTTGCCCGCATCCGCCATGGACATGCCGCCCTTCACCTTGGCTAGCAGGTCGTTCGCGATCGCCTCGGTCGGCACGATGAACTGGGTAAAGGCGCGCTTGTCGCGTGCCTTATAGGCCGAATTCGCGTTATAGGCCGTCTGGATCTCGGCATCCGTTGGCGCCGCCTTGTCGGCCACGCGCGACTTGTCGAAGCGGGCATAGCGCATCACGCGCCGTTCAGGCACGGTGTACCGCGTGATGTTGCGCTGGTAGAAAGTCTGCAACTCCGTGTCGGTCGGCGCGGTCTTGGGCTCGAAGGCCTTGCTGGGTACGACGGCCACCTGCCCGCTGCGACTTTCGAGCAGCAGCGAGGCATAGGGCATGATCAGCTTTTCGGGCACGCGCGCTGCGCCTGCGGCTGGCACCGCCAGCATCTTGGTCATCGCTTCGCGCCCGAAATCCTCGCGCACGATCTTCTCGCTCAGCTTCCGCGCGGCCAGCACCTGGGCAAAGACCGTCTGGTCGAACTTGCCTGCCGGGCCGTTGAACGCCGGAATGCTCGCGATGGCGCCGTCGACCAGCTTCTTGCTGGCGACCATGCCCTGCTGAGCGGCGAAAATCTCGAGCGCCCGGCCCGTCATCGTCAGGTCGACCGTCTTTTCGACGCCGCCGCTCGCCACGAACTGGCTCATGTCCATTTCGGGATTGCGCTGGCGCTCGCCGTCGAGCTGGTTCTGCACGCGGCGGGTCAGCTCCGCCTCTTCGATCGATTTGCCGCCGACCGTGGCCACCGCGCCGCCCCCGGTGAGCGACGACGTGTCAAAACCGCTCTTCCCCTCGTACAGGGTGACGACGAACGCGATGAGGATCAGCGCGAAGATGCCGATACCGATCGGGGATTTCGAGAAGCGGCGAAAAAGACCGAGCATGTTTTGACCTTGAGCGGGTGAGCCCGCCCCCATAGAGGCGGGGCATGACACTTCGCAAGCTTATCGCAGGAAACTGGAAGATGCACGGCAACCTGGCTGCGCTGTCCGAGCTCGACGCTATCGCTGCCGCCGCGAAAGGGCGCGCGGTCGACGTCGCCATCTGCCCGCCGTTCACGCTGGTCGCACCGGCAACGGGACGCGGTGTCGCCGTTGGCGCTCAGGATTGCCACGCGGCGCCAAAGGGAGCGCATACCGGCTGCATATCGGCCACGATGCTGGTCGAGGCGGGCGCGACGATGTGCATCGTGGGGCACAGCGAACGACGCGCCGACAATCACGAAACCGATGCCGAGGTTAAGGCCAAGGCCGAAGCCGTGATCGCGGCGGGCATGACTGCCATCGTCTGCGTCGGCGAGACGGTCGACCAGCGGCAGGCCGGGCAGGCGGTTTCCGTGGTCGAAGGGCAGCTCGCCGGATCGCTGCCTGACGTGCGAGACAAGCTTGTCGTCGCCTATGAGCCGGTCTGGGCGATCGGTACCGGGCTGACTCCGTCCGCCGGGGACGTGGCAGAGATGCACGCCGCCATCCGCGCCATCGTCGGCCCGGACGTCCGCATCCTCTATGGCGGGTCGGTCAAGCCGTCGAACGCGGCAGAACTGCTGCACGTTGCCAATGTCGACGGCGCCCTCGTGGGCGGGGCCAGCCTGACCGCCGCGGATTTCGTGCCGATCGTCGAGGCTGCCTGACACCCGGTTGTAACACGGGCCGCGCGCGGCTATCTGCGCGGCACTTCCTTCATCATCAGATAGAAACGCGCGCACATGCTGACCTTCCTTCTTGTCGTCCAGGCGATCGTCGCCGTCCTGCTCGTGGGCGTCATCCTGATGCAGCAGTCGGAGGGCGGCGGCCTCGGCATGGGCGGCAGCCCGACCGGCCTGATGTCGGCGCGCGGCGCGGCGGATTTCCTGACCCGCGCGACGACGATCCTCGCGACCTTGTTCATCGGCCTCTCGATCCTGCATGCCGTGCTTGCGACGCGGACCGGTGCCGGTGTGTCGACGATCGATACCTCGCTCGCCCGTCCGCAGGCGCCGGTCGCACCGCCGCCGACCACACAGGCGCCGACGACGCAGCCGGGCGTACCGGTCGCCGGGCAACCCGTGGTGGCAGCGCCCGCCGTGCCGCTGGCAAATGCACCTGCACCCACTGCGGTCCCGATGGCGACAGAACGGCCCAAGACCGAGGCAGCACGCGCGCCGCGCAATGCGGCGACATCGGCACCGCCGCCGGTGACCTCGACCGTAACACCGTCTATCCCGAAGGCAGCGCCCGCGACGGCGCCGTCGACGACCCAGGGTCCTCCCGGCAATTCCAACTAAATTGCGTCAGGCGGGATTCGCGACCTTGCCCTTTGCGGGCAGGGACCGCTAAGCGCATCCTCCCATGGCGCGGTTCATTTTCATTACCGGCGGCGTGGTTTCCTCGCTTGGCAAAGGGCTTATGGCGGCGTCGCTCGCGGCCCTGCTGCAGGCGCGCGGTTACCGCGTCCGTATCCGGAAGTTCGATCCCTATCTAAACGTCGATCCGGGCACGATGTCGCCCTATCAGCACGGCGAAGTCTATGTGACCGACGACGGGGCTGAGACCGACCTCGACCTCGGCCATTATGAGCGCTTCACCGGCGTCGCGTCGCGACAGTCCGACAATGTCACCTCGGGCCGCATTTACCAGCAGATCATCCAGCGCGAACGGCGCGGCGATTACCTGGGCGCGACCGTGCAGGTCATTCCCCACGTCACCGACGCGATCAAGGCGTTCGCGCTCAACGACGTCGAGGACCTCGACTTCGTCCTGTGCGAGATCGGCGGGACCGTGGGCGACATCGAATCGCTGCCGTTCATCGAAGCGATCCGCCAGCTTCGCAACGAACTCGGTCGAGGTAACAGCGTGTCGATCCACGTCACGCTTGTCCCCTTCATCGCCGCCGCCGGCGAGCTGAAGACCAAGCCGACACAGCACAGCGTGCGCGAACTGGCCGCGCTCGGCGTGCAGCCCGACGTCCTTGTCTGCCGCTGCGAACAGCCCTTGCCCGAATCGGAGCGCGCAAAAATCGCGCTGTTCTGCAACGTCCGCAAGGAAGCGGTCATCCCCGCACTCGACGCGAAGTCGATCTACGCGGTGCCGCTGCAATATCATCGCGAGGGCCTCGACGAGGAAGTACTGCGCGCGTTCGGCATCGAGCCGGTCGCGGACCCCGACCTGTCGCGCTGGTCCGAGATTGAGGAGCGCCTGGGCAATCCCGAAGGCGAAGTGACCGTCGGCGTCGTCGGCAAATATGTCGGCCTGCCCGATGCGTACAAGTCGCTGCACGAGGCGCTGGTCCACGGCGGCATCGCGAACAAGGTCAAGGTCAACATAAAGTGGCTCGACGCGGAGCTGTTCGAGAATGACGAAGACCCTGCCGCACAGCTCGAGCCGATGCATGCGATCCTCGTCCCCGGGGGCTTCGGCGAGCGCGGCTCGGAGGGCAAGATCGCCAGTGTCCGCTTTGCCCGCGAACGCGCCGTGCCGTTCTTCGGCATTTGCCTCGGCATGCAGATGGCCTGCATCGAGGGGGCACGGAATACGGCCGGTATTGAGGGCGCTTCCACCACCGAATTCGGCGAGACCTCCGAACCCGTCGTCGGCCTGATCACCGAATGGATGGGCGCCGAGGGGATCAACAAGCGCGCGGCGGGCGGCGACCTGGGCGGCACGATGCGGCTCGGCGCCTATGAAGCGACACTAGGCGGCAACAGCCAGGTTGCGGGCATCTACGGCACGACCGAAATCAGCGAACGCCATCGCCACCGCTATGAAGTGAACGCGCATTACCGGGACGTGCTCGAATCCAACGGCCTTATCTTCTCGGGCATGTCGCCTGACGGCACGCTGCCCGAAATCGTGGAGCGGCCGGATCACCCTTGGTTCGTCGGCGTACAATTCCATCCTGAACTGAAGTCCAAGCCTTTCGCCCCGCACCCGCTGTTCGCAAGCTTCATTGCCGCCGCGGTAAAGCAGTCGCGCCTGGTCTGACTCCCGACATCGCTGTCATGTGCCGCCACCTTTCAGCGCGTATAGTTTTGCTCGCTTCCTAAACCCGATAGTTCCGGTGGAGTATCGAACGACCATAAGGGGAGTCGTTCATGCACCGCGTTCTGTTTCGTGCCATCCTGCTTGCCACCGCTGCCGCGCCGCTTCCCGCATTCGCCCAGGCGGAAGCGCCGGTGACCCCGGCAGAGCAGGCGAGCGACGCCATCGTCGTGACCGCGCGTCGCCGGGAGGAATCACTGCAGAACGTGCCGCTGCCGGTCAGCGTGTTCAGCGAAAAGCAGCTGACCTCGACCGGCGCCTACAACATTGCACGCGTCGCGCAGATCCAGCCGGTTATCCAGTTCTACAGTTCGAATCCTCGCAACTCGGCGATCAATATCCGCGGGCTCGGCGCGCCGCTCGGTCTCACCAACGATGGGATCGAACAGGGCGTCGGGCTGTACATCGATCAGGTTTATTACAGCCGGCCCGCAGCCGCGGCGCTCGACTTCATCGACACCGAACAGATCGAGGTGCTGCGCGGACCGCAGGGGACGCTGTACGGCAAGAACACAGCGGCGGGCGCGATCAACATCCGGACGCGCGCGCCTAGCTTTTCTCCCGAGGCGCGGGTGGAATTGTCCGGCGGCAATTACGACTTCTTTCAGGGCAAGGCGAGCGTCTCGGGTCCGCTTTCGGACACGCTTGCCGCGCGTCTGGCCGTCGTCGGCACGACACGACGTGGCACGGTGCGCGATGTTCGCCGGAACGAATGGACCAATTCGCAGGACAATCTGGGGCTGCGCGCCTCGTTTCTCTACAAGGGGATCGAGGATCTGACCCTGACCCTGACGGGCGACTACAACCGCCAGCGGCCCAAGGGCTTCACGCAGGTTGCGGTACGCACCTTTCCAACCCTGCGCGCCGCCAATCGCCAGTTCGGCGCGCTGGCCACGACACTCGGCTATGCGCTGCCGACGACAACTCCGTTCGACCGCGTCACGGATGTCGACTCGCCCCTGCAGTCCTATCAGGATCAGGGTGGTGCCTCGCTGATTGCCGAATGGCAGGCCGGCGACAACACGCTGACCTCGATCACGGCATGGCGATTCTGGACATGGCGGCCGAAGAACGACCGCGACTTCATCGGCCTGCCGATCACGACCAAGTCCGAAAACAATTCCGACCAGCGCCAGCTGACGCAGGAGTTCCGCTTTGCCACGTCGGGCAGGAACAAGGTGGATTTTGTCGCCGGCGTCTTCGGCTATCGCCAGACCATTGCGACCGACAGCATTACCGCCCAGGGTTCGGCGGCGAACCAGTGGACCAACGGGCCGACCGCCAACCCGGCTGTGCTCGACGGGCTGACCCAGCGGGCCGCGATCAATTATGCCAACAACAGCCTCGCCGCTTATGGCCAGCTGACATGGAACCTGACCGACCGGTTGCGGGTGCAGCCGGGGCTCCGCTTGAATTACGACACCAAGGACGCCGTTTACAACGCCACCCAGACCGGCGGCATCGCCAACCCGACCCCCGCGCAGCAGGCACAGAAAAACGCGTCGTTGCCCGCGCAATTCTACACGGCAAAATACAGCGGCTTCAACGTCTCGGGCGACATAAACGTGTCGTGGCGGCCCGTCGACGACGTCCAGCTCTACGCGATCTATTCGAAAAGCTTCAAATCCGGCGGGCTCAACCTCAACGGCCTGCCGTTCCTTGCCGACGGCATCACCGTGGCCTCCTCGCTCGCCCAGGTGAAGCCTGAAAAGGTGGATCACGTCGAAGCGGGGATCAAGACCCAGTTCTGGGGGCGCCGCATTACCGCAAACCTCACGGCCTATCACACCGGCATCAAGGACTATCAGACGACGGTTTCGAACGGGGCGATCGGGATCGTGCGCGGATACCTCGCCAATGCCGATGTGCGCATTCAGGGCGTGGAAGGCGAATTCAGCCTGCGCCCGACCGAACGTTTCAGCGCGTATTTCAACTTCGCTTATAACGACGGCATCTTCACGCGCTTTCCCGACGCCCCGGTCGCGCCCGAATTCACCGGCGGGACGGCGCAGTTCGTCGACATCTCGGGCCGGCGCTATCCCGGTATTTCGAAATGGGCGCTCGCCTGGGGCGGGGAAGCCAATCTGCCAGTGGGTCCGCACGGTGGCGAAATCTATGTGGGGGCGGACGCCAGCTACCGCTCGTCCTTTTCCTCCAACGCGACGCCGTCGCCCTATTTCATCGTTGACGGCTACAGTATCGCCAATTTCCGTGCCGGATACCGCGACGACACCAATTTGAACGTCTTTGCCTGGGTGAAGAACGCATTCGACACGAAATATTTCGAGTTCCTGTCGAACCAGCCGGGCAATAACGGGCTCGTCGTCGGGCAGCTGGGCGACCCCCGCACCTATGGGATCACGGTGGCAAAGAAGTTCTAGCGGCGATTGACGCGTGATTGGGCGCGACATAGACTTTTTTCATCGGGCTAACGGCAGTCGCCCGGCTTTACAGACGGCATGGTCGTCCAAGCGCTGCCCTGTCCTCCTATCGAGGGCGGGAGAGTGCGCGCAGGCGGGCTTTCGCGCTTTCGGTACAAGACCGAAAGGCCGTTGTAATGATCGACATGAACCGCCGTCATGCACTCGCGCTCGGCGCCGCAGGTGTCGCGGCAGGCACAGGCGTAGCTGGCAGCAGTATGGCCCGTGCGCCGGTGGTGCCTCTCCGTGCTTTTCGCGAAGATTATACACCCCCGGCGTTGCCCGTGGACCCTGCAAAACTGACTGGCCTGTCCGAACGGCTGATCCGGTCGCACTGGGACAATAATTATATGGGTTCGGTGAAAGCGCTGAACATGATCGCCGGGCGGCTCAGGGCATCGCTTGGCGACCTGAACGTCCCGCCGATCGTCCATGGCGGGCTGAAGCGTGAATATCTCAACCGCACCAACAGCGTCATCCTGCACGAACTCTATTTCGAGGGGCTGGGGGGCGAAGGAAAAACTGGCGGGAATATAGCAGCGGCGCTGGGCGCGGCTTTCGGTTCGGTGGGGGTTTGGGAAGCTGATTTCCGGCGGACTGCCATGGCACTGGCGGGTGGTTCGGGCTGGTGCATTCTCGGATGGAACCCGCATTTCGGCACGCTCGAGAACCATTGGGCGCCCGACCACATGCACAGCGCCGTATCGACCGTCCCCCTGCTCGCACTCGACATGTACGAGCACAGCTTCGCTATCGACTATGGAGCGGCGGCCGCCAAATACGTCGATGCCTTCATGGCCAACGTAAACTGGGAGGTCGTCGAGCGTCGCTATGCGGCGACGCAGGCGTGACGTCGCGCCGGCGCTTTCTCACTCGGGCACTGGGCGTGCTTGCGGTCGGCCGGGCCTGGCCAATGTTGGCGGCTTCCCTGCCGCCGGTCGTGTTGTTCGTCTGCGACTTCGGCACAGCCAAGAGCGCCATTGCCCGTGAGTTGTTTCGACGGCGCGCCCGCGAGCGCGGGATCGCGGTCACGGCATTCTCGCGCGGCCTGCAAATCGCAGACCATATCTCGCCGCCGCTCCGGCAACAGCTGGACGCTGCACATATCGACTCCCGACGCGATGGATTTGCCGTGTTGACGGCGGACGACGTCCGTCGCGCCAGCATGGTGGTGACCTTCGCCAGGCTTCCCCCTGGCTTTCGTCCGACTGAGCTTCTCGACTGGTCGGCGCTTCCTTCGGTGAACGACGCCTGGCCCGCGGCCCGGGCCGAGCTCGATCGGCGCATCGATGCCCTGCTCGACAGCATCGAGGCTGAGGGGAGAAAAGCGCGATGACCCACGCCGTCAGCTTCCGGGAAGCGACCCGCGTCTGGCTGCGCATCGCGCTACTGAGTTTCGGCGGGCCCGCCGGGCAGATTGCAGTCATGCACCGCATCTTGATCGACGAGAAGAAATGGATCGGCGAGCGGCGGTTCCTGCACGCGCTCAATTTCTGCATGTTGTTGCCCGGACCCGAGGCGCAGCAGCTGGCGACCTATGTCGGGTGGCTGCTCCACGGCGTGCGCGGCGGGCTGGTGGCAGGCGCGCTATTCGTCCTGCCCGGGGCGCTTGCGATTTTGGCGCTGTCTTGGATTTACATCCTTTACGGAAACGTCGGGCCAGTCGAGGCGCTGTTCTTCGGGCTGAAGGCGGCCGTGCTCGCCATCGTCGTGCAGGCGGTGGTGCGGATCGGGGGCAGGGCGCTGAAATCGACCGCCAGCCGCCTGCTGGCCGCTACGGCCTTTGTCGCGATCTTCCTCCTCGCCGCGCCATTCCCGCTGATCGTTGCCATCGCGGGGCTGGTGGGGTGGATTGCCGGGCGGCGGGGCGGCCTCGCGTTTTCCGGCGGCGGGCATGGGGGCGCAGGGGCAGGGCTTGCCGATGCCGACTCGGCGCTCGGCGATGGGCCGGTGCTGCATCCGGCATCACGGACGCGCAATGCAGCCTTGATCCTGGCCGCCTTGTGGCTGCTCCCGGTCGGTGCGCTCGCGCTGCTAGCGCCGCACAGCGTGTGGATTGATATCGCTAGCTTTTTCAGTCGCATGGCCGTCGTAACATTTGGCGGGGCCTATGCCGTGCTCGCCTATGTCGCGCAGCAGGGCGTGGCGCACTACCACTGGCTGACCGCGCGCGAGATGCTCGACGGGCTGGGGCTGGCCGAGACGACGCCGGGGCCGCTGATCATGGTTACGCAGTTCGTGGGTTTTCTCGGCGCGTTTCGCGCGTCGACGGGGTTGCCGCCGCTGGTCGCGGGGACGCTGGGGGCGCTGCTCACCACCTGGGTGACCTTCCTGCCATGCTTTGTCTGGATCTTTGCCGGCGCGCCGTTCATCGAGCGGCTGCGGGGCAATGCGGCACTGGCGTCGGCCCTTGGCGCGATCACGGCTGCCGTCGTCGGCGTGATCCTCAATCTCGCGATCTGGTTTGCCGTGCATTTCCTGTTCGCGCAGGTGCAGACGGTGCGCGCGGGGCCATTGCGCATGGACGCGCCAGTCCCCTCCAGCCTCGATCCGCTGGGGGCAGGGCTGTCGTTGCTCGCAATCGTCTGGCTGTTCGTGCTGAAGCGCAGCGTGTTCGAGACGCTGGCCGTGGCGGCGGCGGGCGGGCTTGTGCTGCGGCTCGCACTTGCCTGAAACGCCGAATGCCCGGGTCTTGCGACCCGGGCACCCGCGTGACGATTGCTCGTCAGCCCCCTTGACTGATCCCGTCCCGGCTCGACGCGCTCCCCTGTGGGCGTGCGGAGCCGAAACATCCCTGAACCGCGGCCGATGACCGTCATGTCAGAAATGAGACGCTAGGTTACGGTTATTAGAAAGTCATCAATCCAAAGCAGGTTACGCAACGATTGGCCGTTACCTGTGTGAATCGCGCAACACCCGGTATCGCAGTAGGATTTAGGCCCATGGTTGCCTGCATCGCCACGCACCTCTAACGACCCGCGACATGCTGCTGTCCCCCTATGAAACGATGATCGCGCGGCGCTATCTGCTGCCGGGGCGCAGCGAGGCCTTCATCGCCATCGTCGCCTCGATCAGCCTCGTTGCGGTCGCGCTCGGCGTCGCGGCCCTCGTCATCGTGATGAGTGTCATGAACGGCTTTCGCGCCGAACTGTTCGACAAGACGATCGGGCTCAACGGCCATGCCGTGGTCCAGGGCTATGGCGGGCGGCTGGCGGGCTGGCAGGAAATCGCCGAAATGGCGCGCAAGACGCCGGGTGTCGTCTCGGCCACCCCGCTGATCGAACAGCCGCTGATGGCCACGTACAATGGCCGCGTCGAAGGCGTCCTCGTCCGCGGCGAGCGGCTCGAGGACATGCAGACCAACAAGACTTTCGAGGTGAAAGCCGGCAAGATGTCCGATGTGACCGTAGGCAGCGGCAACATCGCCATCGGGTCGCGACTGGCGGAGATGCTGGGCGCGCAGGTCGACAGCACGATCAGCCTTATCTCCCCCGACGGCCAGACGACCCCGTTCGGCAGCGTGCCGCGTATCGTCGGCTACCGCGTCGCCGCGATCTTCGAGATCGGGCTGTACGACTATGACAAGGCGTTCATCATGATGCCGATCCCCGATGCGCAGCAGCTGCTGCTGCTCGGCGATCAGGTCGGCATGGTCGAGGTGCAGACGACCGATGCCGATAATGTGCAGGCCATCCTCGCGCCGCTGGCGAAACAGGTCGGTGAACGGGCGCAAATCACCGACTGGCGGCAGATGAACGCTGCGCTGTTCGAGGCGCTGGCGGTCGAGCGCGTCGCGATGTTCGTCGTGCTGTCGATCATCATCCTCGTCGCCGTATTCAACATCCTTTCGTCGCTGATCATGCTCGTGCGCGCAAAGACACGCGACATCGCCATCCTGCGCACGATGGGTGCGACGCGGGCGTCACTCGTGAAGATCTTCGTCGTCGTCGGCACTGTCATCGGCGCGCTGGGGACGCTGACCGGGCTAGGGCTCGGCTTCATCTTCCTGTTCTTCCGCCAGAATGTCGTCGACTTCGTCCAGCTCGTGACCGGCCAGAACCTGTGGGACCCGTCGATCCGCTTTCTCACCGAACTGCCGTCGAAGACCGACCCGATGGAAGTCGCGGTGATCACGATCATGGCGCTGCTCTTCAGCTTCCTTGCGACGCTCTACCCGGCGATGAAGGCTGCGGGGACCGACCCGGTGCAGGTGCTGCGCTATGAGTGACGTCCTCCACGTCACCGGCCTCACCCGCAGCTTCAGGCAGGGCGAGGCAGTGATCGAGGTTTTGCGCGGCGTCGACCTGCACGTGGGGCAGGGCGAGATCGTCGCCCTGCTCGGGCCCTCGGGCTCGGGCAAGTCGACGATGCTGCAGGCGGTCGGGCTGCTCGAAGGCGGGTTCGAGGGATCGATCCGCATTGCGGGCGAGGAAGCGGCGCGGCTGAACAATGACGGGCGCACGCGGCTGCGGCGCGACGCCATCGGCTTCGTCTACCAGTTCCACCATTTGCTCCCCGATTTCAGCGCGGCGGAGAACGTCGTCCTGCCACAGCTGATCGCGGGCAAGCTGCGCGCGGACGCCGAAGCCCGCGCCGAAAAGCTGCTCAGCGCGCTCGGCCTCGCCGCGCGG
>JANMJZ010000270.1:0-2001 GCA_031371635.1 Sphingomonadales bacterium
GCATATAGATGTTGGCGTGCATCGCGAGCAGCTCGGGGTCGGGCGCGACGCGCATCTGCGGGGTCTGGACGAGCGAGATGCTTTCCACGCCGCCGCCGATGGCGATATCCATGCCGTCGACGATCACCTGTTTGGCCGCCGTCGCGATTGCCATCAGGCCACTGGCGCACTGGCGGTCGAGCGACATGCCGCTGACCGTAACCGGCAAGCCTGCGCGGAGCAGCGCATTACGCGCGATATTGCCGCCCTGCACGCCCTGTTGCAGCGCGGAGCCGAAGACGACGTCCTCGACTTCGGCCCCGTCGATCCCGGCACGCTCGACTGCGGCCTTGATCGCATGGCTCGCCAAGGTCGGCGACGGCAGGTTGTTGAACGCGCCGCGATAGGCGCGGCCGATGGGGGTGCGGGCAGTGGAAACAATGAGCGCGTCGCGCATGGGAACTCTCCTGTTGGGATAAGGGTCGGTTAGGCGGGGATATGGGGGGTGCCAGGTTCGGGTGCTATGCCGAACGCGCCGACGATCAGCGCGACGCCCTGATAAAAACCGACAAGCTGCACGATTTCGAGTTGCTGGTCGGGGGTGAAATGCGCGGCCATGCGGGCGTGCTGGGCCTCGCTCAGGTGGCGGTCGTCGATGAGCGCGTCGACGGTGGCGATGAGCGCCGAGTCGGCCTCGCTCCAGCCGCCCTCGTCGGCGCCGAGCTTGGCGAGCGCGTTCAATTGCGTGTCGTCGATCCCGCACCGCTCGGCATAGAGCGCGCAGTGCATGCCCCATTCGTAATCCGCGCCGATCCGCGCGGCGGTGCGAAAAATCGTCAGTTCCCGCTCGCGCATCGGCAGCGGCCCTTTGTCGAGCAGCGACCCGGCGGCGAATTTGTCCCACGCGCGCTGGCTGGTACCGATGATGCGGAACAGCATCGGCGCGTCGCCGCCCGCGGGCGTCATCCGGCCGAGCGTCGCCGCAATCGGCTCAGGGTAGGGCTGGGAGAGCGGGGTGATCCGCGTCATACGAAGAACTGGCTGATCCACTCGGCGATCAGCGCGGGCTTGTCTTCGCCTTCGATCTCCAGCGTGTATTCGACGGTCTGCTGCCACTGGCCGGGGCGCTTCTCCTCGATTTCGAGCAGTCTGAAATGCCCGCGCACGCGCTTGCCGCTGCGGACGGGCGATAGGAACCGCGTCTTGTTACCTCCGTAATTCACGCCCATTTTAATGCCGTCCAGCCGCGGCATGTCGGTCATCGCGGTCAGTACTGGCATGATCGACAGCGACAGGAAGCCGTGGGCGATGGTCCCGCCGAACGGCGTCAGCTTGGCCTTTTCGACATCGACATGGATGAACTGGTGGTCGCCGGTTGCCTCGGCAAATTTGTCGATCATCGCCTGGTCGACGGTCAGCCAGTCGGACGTGCCGATATTGCTGCCAACGAGTGCCTTTAATTCGTCCTGCGTGACGACGCCCATAGTGCATTCCTCGCGTAATTTTATTACAAAGCATCGAGTCCCTGTCGCGGCGCTTTACGTCCGCGTAAACCTAAGAGTCAAAAGCCATGGATGCCGTTACGTCCGATTTCGCTACCCCCAGGCGTGCGTTACACCGTGCGCTCGAGCCCGTGGTGCTGGCCCCTTGGCTGGGGCGGGCGAGGCTGTCGGATACTGAGCGACTGGGTGTCGTCGCGCGGGCTTCCGGCCTGCTCGCCGATCTGCGCGCGGCGCAGTCCACGGGGTGGGTGAACCAGTTCCTGCAGGAATACCGTCTGAACACGTCCGAAGGCGTGGCGCTGCTGTCGCTGGCCGAGGCGTTCCTGCGTGTACCCGATGCCGAAACCGCGGACGCGCTGATTGCCGACAAGCTGGGCGACGCCGACTGGCGGGCGCACGCGGGCAAGTCCGCGTCGGGGCTGGTCAATGTCGGGACATGGGGGCTGGTGATTGGTCGCGCGCTGGTCTCGGAGAAGGAAGAGGCAGGTGTCCTCCGCCGCCTGATCGCGCGCGCGGGCGA
>JANMJZ010000062.1:0-3919 GCA_031371635.1 Sphingomonadales bacterium
GTGCTGGTTACGGGGGCGGCCAAACGAATCGGACGCGGCATTGCGTTGCGGTTGGCCCGGGAGGGGGCGCGCGTGGCGATTCACTATTCCACTTCGCATGACGCGGCCCAGGCCACGGCCATCGAGTGCGGCAATGCTCCGATTTTTCGCGTTAAGCCTTAGTATGGCAACATTTTCACGGTCCGGCTCAATTGCCAAGACTACTGCTTTAGAATACTTTTCCGCAAACCAGATTGATGCGGTGCCGATATTTGCCCCGGCATCTATAATTACAGGTTGTTTTCCTGCACTGATAATTTGATCATATTTTGCGCCGAGGCGATCTGCTACTTGTGGAACGACAATCGCATACTCCTCACCTCTGAAAACTTGGCGCACGCTCTCAAAGTCGCTATCGCCAGCACGGACAAGGACCGGACCTACTCCCGGAACCGAAACTGAAAAAACATCATCGGAACCTTGGCTGGCTCTCACGCCGCTAAAGAAAAATCGCGGTCCCATCTTCACGATGTCCAACGCGCTTTGATAAATAAAGTTTTTCATACGTGAAGCCTATTACGCCAACGACTGATTTGACTTAAACCAAAACTTCTGGGCCGGTTTTAGTTGGATTCTTGGGTCTGAAGCGACACCAAGAGTAAATTGTGCAAACCCCGCCATGTTCATCGTGGATATGTGCCGCAACTCGTCATCGTTGTCATG
The DNA here is from genome assembly GCA_031371635.1 of Sphingomonadales bacterium. Taxonomy (GTDB): domain Bacteria; phylum Pseudomonadota; class Alphaproteobacteria; order Sphingomonadales; family Sphingomonadaceae; genus Sphingomonas_O. The sequence continues at coordinate 703 of JANMJZ010000062.1, forward strand.
GACGTCAGTTACAAACAGCCGTACGAATAAAGAGCGCAACCTGCGCAACCTACTTCCATCTTGGCTGTAGGGATTATGCCATGGGAGCCTGGTCATCAGCCAGTTTCGGGCTAAACTATCTGCTTGGCGGTGACAACCCTTTAGCGGCGTAACCGGGGTTGTTTTTGCAGAATGGAACACCCGGCGAACCGTTGCACCGCTCACCTTTTTTCATGCCTTTTTCAGGATTGATGTCATTCTCGGATCGTCGCGGGCATCATCTTTCGAGGCGATGAAAACTTCAACTGGGCGCTTTCGGATTGATGTAATCATCAAGTTCGTTCAGCGGGGGCAGTGTCAGCCGCACGTTGCGTCAAGGGTGGAACCCAGCTACTAGCTGCGGACGGTAGGTAGCGCTTCTCTAAGCCAGAGCGCCGCTCTCAAGGAAGTACCGTGGTCTGCAGGTCGCTATTAGCCGATCCCGCCCTAAGAGTGTTTTTTGGCAATCAGGTGCACGCTCGCATTGCGCTCCTGCCACTCCGGATCGACAGTAATCTCGCCAAAGCCGTGCGCTTCGAACATGCGAAATACAGCTGGCAGGGCATATTCGTTCAGCTGCATCAGCAGTGCGCCGAAAATCCTGCCGCGAAGACGGTTCATACCAATTTGGATGCCGGGTACATGGTTGCGCCCATTATAGCGCAGCGCGCCCAGCATGGTCTCCGCGCTCAACAATGAACTGCGGGCTCGTCGCTCCGCCCGCCGCAGTAAGGGCAGAAAGCCGATCCATCACTGCTATTCCCCGCTTAACGGAGTTGTGCAGTAACGTCATATCGCTAGCTTTTCGGGTCGTCACCCCAGTCTTCGATAAGCGTGACGCCAGTCTGGCCCTGTATGCCAACCCATTCCCTTGCTGCTGCGCGGTAAAAGCCATCGGTTTCACGCCGAATAGGGCGACCTCCGACCCCTTTAAACTCCCAGTCGCGATCCGCACAATCGAACACGATCGTAAGGTCCTCTGGAGTGAGGCCGTAATCGCTCAGTGCTCTTGACTGCATCATTTCAATAAGAGCATCGAAAGGAGACCCCTGCCCGATGTAGGCGAGCGCCTGCGAAACGGAGTCTACTTGGTCGTCATACTTCCCCTTGGGGAACATCGCGAGCTCGTGAAGGAAGGCCTCGCGCCAAGGTGCCTCACGAGGGATGAACACGCGACCGCCTTCGATGAGGGCGCTTTGCGCATGCATACGCATCACCTTGTCGCCCTTGGGCTTGACCGGAATGACGCGAGCAAACCCAGCGTGCTTGAGCTGCTGTACAAGGTAAACCCCGGCGGCCGTTTCCTCGATCAGCACGGTGCCAGCCTTGTACAGATTAGCGAGCTCGCGCACCTTGTGTTCGAGCTCGCCGTGAGTGAGGCGACCGCGGAACACGTGGATCAGAAAGACTTGATTCTGGTGGTTAATCCCCCAGGTTGTACAGACGCTGTAATCAGACAGCTCAGAGTGCTTCGAGGCACAATCCCAGCTCTGCACGATGCGCTTGAACCGGGGCATGTTTGTCAGGTCGTAACGACCAAACCACTCGGTCTTGACAATACCGCCGCCAAGCGGCGTTGGCGACTGGAGATATTGAGCGGCAAAGTAGTCGGTGCCCAGCAGTGCCATCTGCCGCTCGAGCACCCAAAGCGGTTCGCGCTCAGGGTGGAGCGCCTCGCCTTCCTTGCGATCGTGAACAAGCGTGCCAAACGGCGTGCGGATAACATGGTGTTCGTCCTCTTGAGCGATGGCCGGGAAGGACAGGAGCTCGAAGCCCGCGCGATCCATGACGTGGCCAATCATGTCATCTTCGTGCAGGCGCTGCTGGACTACGATGATACGGTCCTTGGCCTTGTTGTTAAGGCGCGTGAACAGGGTATGCCGCGCCCAACCGTTCGTCCTGTTGCGCTCGGCATCCGACAAGGCCTCGTCGGGCTTCATCGGATCGTCCACGATGATCACGTCTGCCCCGATGCCTGTGAGGGCACCGCCGACCGAGGTCGCGTAACGCTTTCCACCTTCCGTCGTCGCAAGATGGCTAACTGCAGTGCGGTCCAGGACGGTTCGAGGGAACAACCGTCGATACCAGGGCGCCTGCATGACCCGGCGGGCATCGGCCGCGAGCTTGTCCGCGAGCTCCTGGCCATAGCTCACACAGACGATCTCGAGGCCCGGGTCGTGTCCCAGCAGCCACGCGGTCAGCGCCACCGAGATGATGATAGACTTGAGGCTGCGCGGCGGAAGCGCGACGGCAAGCCGGACGCTGTCCTCGGTGCGCACCCGGTCAACCACCGAGCACAGGAGCTGGATATGGAACCCGTCCGCAAAGGGCTCGCCGGTCAGCTCGGCGAACACGCGCTGGACAAAAATCCAAAAATCGATGCGCGTCAGCGCATCAAATTCCACAGGCGTGAGCTTATTCATTGCTGCCTCCCGCGTTGATAAATGCGGTCAGCCGGGCGATGACGCGGTCAGCGATCTCATGGTCCGACTCAGTCATGACGGGTGCCGACACCATTTTTGTGTTGGCCCGCTCCTCGGCCTTCTGAGCCATGTCGAGCGCGAGCTTAGCAGCACTCAGCCCGCCCGACGCCCCCATGTTTGCAACCTGCTTGGCCGTTGCGGCGAGCTTAGTAATGCGCCGGCGCTGGTTACCCTCGGTGATCGTCACCTTGGCATTCAATTCGCGCCTGATCGTGTCGTCGACAGAACGGGAAAGCTTGGGACGACCGTAGGGATTGGCCTTGTTGCCGGGCCCGAAGCGGCCATTACCTTGGCGGTTATCGGTCATGCCCCGTACTCACCTTCCGCAGGAGTTGCAGCGAGGTCATCAAAGGTCCGGCCGCTGGGGTCGTGGACCACGAGATCACCCGTCATCGCTTGGTAGCGGCGGATGATTGTGTCGCAATAGACCGGGTCGATCTCCATGCCGTAGCACTGGCGGCCGACGCGCTCGGCCGCGATAATGGTCGTGCCAGAGCCGAGAAACGGGTCAGCCACGATGTCACCGCGGGCGGTCACGTCGAGGATCGCGTCAGCCACCAGCGTCACTGGCTTGCATGTCGGATGGGACGCAAGCAGGTCGCCGCCCTCGCTATGACGGAATGCCGCAATGCCGGGATATTCCCAGACATTGGTGCGGTTGCGCCCGTGGCGCCCAAGCTCGACGTTGTTGCGGTGCCGAGCACGGCCGTTCTTCC
>JANMJZ010000101.1:0-1580 GCA_031371635.1 Sphingomonadales bacterium
GCAATCGCTCTTCTATACGGCGGGTCGTCACGATGATGTCATTGCCATCGGTTTCAGCCGCGGTCGTCGTTCCGGCGGGTGCCGTCTGCGCGAGGGCTGCGGTGCCGATGAACAGCGCCGGTGCGCTGATACCGGCCAGAAAAGCGGACCGGGTGAACCGAAACGGAAGATGTGCCATGGATCTTGTCCCTTTTTGGTCACAGCGTGCACAGCCTTTCCGGTTATCCGGTTCAGGCGTTGCTGTGCGTCAGAACATCCACGTCCCGCTGTTCCGTCAGCGTTCCGATGTCGATTCTATCCGCAGAGCGGACAACGTCAGCCAGCTGTCAGCTAGTGCAGGTCCGATGAGATGGCGTCGGCAGTCGCGCGCAGGTCTTCAGCGAACATCGCTTCGGCTCGCGCCATCGGCATGGCCGCCGCAAAGAAAATCAGCGCGACCGAGCCGCAAATCTGGTCGCCCTTGAACAGCGGAACCGCGATCGACGACGTCTTGCCAGGGACAGCGGTGTAAGCATTGCGCGCCTGCATTGCATAGCCCTTCGCCCGGATCGCTGCGAGCATGGTGTCGTCGTGCAGCAGCAGACCGGCGAGGCGTTCGGCGGGACCGTCGATCCGTTTCAGCCCGCTAAGGATGGAGGCGCGCTCCTCCGCGTCACAGAACGCCAGATAGGCTTTCCCCGTTGAACATTCGATGATCGGCAGCGTGTAACCGGGTGCATAATAATGGAATGTTAGCGACGTCAGCTTGTGCGTCGAATCGCGCACCATCATCGAATGACCGACGCGGGTGGCGATGCTGATCGGCCAGCCGTGCTTTTGGCACAGTGCCACAATATGCGGTCGCGCAACGGCGACCAGAGCATCTTCGTCCTGGAAACCGATCGATAGGGTCCGGACGAGCGCAGTTGCACGGTAGCGTTTGCGCGCCGGTTCGCGCTCGACCATGCCCTCCTTGATCAGCGTTTCGATGATGCGGCAGGCCGTCGGGTAGGGAACTTCCGCCTGGCGACAAATCTGCATCATCGTGATCGACCCGCCGCGGTTGATCGCTTGCAACACGCGAAGGCCGCGCGATATCGCACGAATTGAGCCGTCCTTGTCGTGGTCAGGGTCGAGGTCGTGACTGCGGTCGAGCGTCACGCTTTCGGTTGCCATCGCTGTTTCCCCGTTTTCTATCCGTCTGCCGGACAGACTATCGCACCGTTCGTTTCGGGCAAGAGGGGATGCTAGGCTATTCATGCGGTGGATTTCAGGAGTTAGCGCGATGGAACGACGAACTTTTCTTCAGGCTGGTGCCGTGGTCGGCGCGAGCGCGGGCATGGCTGCAATCGGCGCGTCACCCGCCGCTGCTGCCTCGTCGTCGCGTGTCGGACGTCCGATGAAGGACGGCGCATCGCTCAAGGGGCCGCTGCTCGACCTCAAGACGCCTGCGGGCAATCGCGAGGCCTGGGCACGGTTGCTCGCCAACACTGATATGAAATCGACCAAATACGGTTGGGCACAGGGCATCGTACAGGGTGTCCGTCCGGGTGAGGCGGTGCGCGACCTCGTCGGGTTCACGATGATGAGCTGTGCGAAGC
>JANMJZ010000123.1:0-18580 GCA_031371635.1 Sphingomonadales bacterium
GGGAATTCCGACTTTGGCAAAAATCAGGGATCTGGGAGTAACGGAAAGCAGGGCCAAGACGGCGGCAACGGCGGCAAGGGTTCTGGCGACGCGGTTACGGACAAGAAGGGCAGTCGCCCCAGATAACACAGCCTTTACCGGTCTTTAGCGTATCATTGCTAAACCAGACACTCACAGGCCGGGGGAATGGCGAAATTCCAAACCGCAACACCTCCGGATTATCAGGACCAGGCGTGTCCGCGGCTCTCCGACTTCGTTGGTGGCGGTCCTATTCTGCCCTGGCCCTGTGTGTCGGGGTAGCCGTGCTCCTGCTGCTTACGGGCGCGGCAAGCGCGATCGAGGAAGACTTTCGACAGAGTAGGGAAGCGCTGTTACCGCACCGCGCTAGCGGCAACATCCTTCTCGTCGAAATCGATGCCAAAAGTCTTGGAAGCTTCGGTCAGTGGCCATGGCCCCGGCGGCTGCACGCAGCGATGATCGACCGGCTCGACCATCTCGGCTGCACGACCGTCGCTTTCGACGTCGACTTCTCTGCGCGCAGCAATGCTCAAGACGATGACGCTATGGCGGCCGCTCTTGACCGGGCAAAGGCAGTTGTCATCCTGCCAACATTCCGCCAGCCGCTGTCGAACGGCAGCAATGCCTTCACCGAGAACCTGCCGATCGAACCCTTCCGGCAACGTGCTATGCTCGCGTCGGTCAATGTCAGTCCGGATGCAAACGGGCAGCTGGCTAGCTATCCCTATGGCACGGTGACGGGCGGCATGGCCCGTCCTTCGCTTGCTGCAATGCTCGCCAATGTATCGGGCGCTACCGACAAGCGATTCCGGATCGACACGTCCCTGGACCCCGCCACGCTCCCCCGGATCAGCGCCGCCGATCTCCTCGGGGGCCGGGTAGACCCTGCGCGCGTCAGTGGCAAACAGGTAGTAATTGGCGCCACCGCCATCGAGTTGGGCGACCGTTACGCAACCCCACGTCACGGCGTAATCCCTGGGGCTCTCATCCAAATGCTCGCCGCAGAAACGCTGCTGCGCGGCTCGCAACTCCCGGCCGTCGGCCCCCTTGCTGCCGTTCTCGCCACGCTTGCAGTCATTGCGCTTCTGGGACGCATAAGGCGTTCTTCGCGGCGGACACTTGCCCGTTGTGTATGGACGGTCGCATTGCTGACGGCGCCGGCTCTGAGCGAAGGGATAGGGTGGCCTTCCATCGAAGTCATTCCAGCCATGCTTGTGCTTGGGGCTGAGTTTGCCTGGGCTTCTGTCACAGGCTTCGCAGCCCGACTGCAAACCGAGCGGCACACGGATGCTCTGACCGGGCTGCCCAATGCTCGCGCGTTTGAACGCCACAACGCGGACAAAGGCGCGATGATCGTCGTCGTGGTCCGATTCATGTGGTTCGAGGAGATGGAGGCGCAGCTCGACGATGCGAAGCGCGCGCTGTGGCTGCAGCGAACATTGGACCGTCTATCTCTTGGGCTACCCGGCCAGATTTACCACCTCCTTGCTCCCGGCATTTTTGCCTGGAGCGAAGTCGATGCAGAGCCTGCGGCGCTGATTGCGCGGATTGAGTCTACGTCAGCGCTGTTCCGCGCGCCGCTTCAGCTTGGGAGTCACCAAGTCCTCGTCACGCCTGGATTCGGCATTTGCGCAGGTGCCGGCGCGTCGAGCCGCAAGATCGTCGCGCAGGCCTTGCTTGCCGCGCGGCAGAGCCAGGAGACCGGTCAAAGCTGGTCAATTCATAGTGACAAATCGTCGCACGACATCGAAAGGGCCCTCACCTTGCTTGCTGACGTGCAGATGGCGATCGAGGAGGGTCAAATTCGCGTCGACTATCAGCCCAAATGGTCGATTGGCGAAAAGCAAATCTGCGGGGCCGAGGCTCTTGTGCGGTGGACCCATCCGAAGCTCGGGGCGATTGCGCCGGATGATTTCATTCCGCTTCTCGAAACAAGCGGAAATTTGGCTCGTCTTACGCTTGCAATCGTGGATTTGTCTCTCAAAGATTTGGCGAGCTGGCATGCCGCTGGTCGCGCGATCTCGGTTGCCATCAACATTTCGGCATCGTTGCTCGAAGATGCACAGTTCGTTCGGGACCTACACGCCCGGCTGGAATGCGCCGGGCCGATCCTCCGGTTCGTGACCCTCGAAGTCACCGAGTCGGCCGCCGTCAACCAGACGAAAGTCGCCGTAGCCGTCCTTACCAGTTTCCGCGCAATGGGCATCCGGATTTCGATCGACGACTACGGGACCGGACGTGCCACTCTTGCCTATCTGAAGGCGTTCCCGGCGGACGAGGTCAAAATCGACAAATCCTTTATCACCAATATCCGGGAATCCGTCAGCGACCAGATACTGGTGCGATCGACCATCGAACTCGCGCGCGAACTCAAGTTCAAGGTCGTAGCCGAAGGGGTGGAGGACGCTGCCTGCCTGGCACTGCTCGCCGAATATGGCTGCGATATCGCGCAAGGTTGGCACGTCGACAGGCCAATGGCGGCACAGCTTTTCATGGAGAAATGGATCCAGCCGATGCCGGACGTCAAGGCGGAGCTCGCTGCTTAGGTCGGTTCGTCGTCAGCGGGGCCGCTTGTCGGCAGCAAGAGCAGCGCGTGCTAGTTCGGGGAGCGACTTGGCATCCATGATACGCATAATCGCTGCACGATGGTTTTCGATGGTGCGCTGGCTGATGCCAAGCTCCGCCGCAATGACCTTGCTTGGCCGCCCGGCGAGCACCCGCTGCATCACCTGCAGCTGCCGCGGCGTAAGGTCGGCGACATGTCGTGCTGCGACCTCCTGTTCCGCCAGCATGATTCCCTGGTTCCGCGATTGATCAAGGGCGCGGCGGATGCTGGTCAGCAGCTTGGCGCGGCTCACAGGTTTTTCAATGAAGTCGCAAGCGCCCGCCTTCATGGCGGCTACGGCAAGGTTAACGTCGCTGCTTGCCGTCATCATGATTGTCGGCAACGGATCGCGCATTTCACGAAGTCGCGTCAGGAGGTCCATCCCGCTCATCCCCGGCAGCGTGGCGTTGGTCAGCAGGCAACCTTCGGTGCCGGGCCGATAGGCAGCAAGGAAGGTTTCAGCATCGGGATAACTATCGATCGCCAACCCTTCCTTGCCTAGCGCATCGCGGATAGAAGACCGAACTTGTGTCTGGCCATCGATGACATAGATCACCGCCTGGCCAGGACGATAGGTGTCGGCAGGGTCGGTATCGCCCTCCGTCAGATGTTCGATCGCGGTCATCAGCTCCGCCAGTTTGATGGGCTTGGTGAGATGCAGGCAGTCATGTCCCGCAATCGCCTTCTGTGCCTCGCTCGAGATCGCCCCGGTCAGAATAATTCCCGGTATGCGGTGATTGAGCGAATGACGAATTTCTTTGAGCGCTTCTACGCCGTCCAGCCTTCCTGGCAGGTTATAATCAGCAAGAACGATATCGGGTCTGATAGCCTCGTTCGCAATCAGGGCTATTGCGGCGTCGGCAGTTTCCGCTGTTCGGACCGTGTGTCCGGCATCCGTTAGCAGCAGCTCGAGCAACTCTCGAACTTCAGGCTCGTCCTCGATCACCATTATCATACAGGGGCGGGGGCCATAGGCCGCAACCCGCTCGCCGCCCGGCGCAGGCCTGGCTGGTACATCGGCCGTGGCGACGGGGATCCTGACTGAGAATACCGATCCCTTGCCCAGTAACGACCGTACGCCAACGTCGTGTCCCAACAGAACGCCCAGGCGCTGGACGATAGACAGACCGAGCCCCAACCCCTTGCTCGTCGCCCGCGCTGAGTTGTCGACTTGGTGAAACTCATCGAAAATCGTGCGAAGATCCGCTTCTGCAATGCCGATGCCGGTGTCCCAAACTTCCAGCCTGACGCGATCCTGATCTCGCCGGCAGCCTATTACCACGCCACCGGAGCGCGTATATTTTATCGCGTTTGCAAGCAGGTTGCGGATCATCTGTTCAAGCAGTCGGGGGTCGCTGCGTACACGCAGACCGGAATGCGCAACGCGCAGATCGAGCCTTTGCGCCTCGGCCAAGGGCGTAAATTCGTCGCGCAAGCGCGCAAAGATGGACTCGATCGGAAAATCAATCTCTTCCGTTTGCACAACGCCGGCTTCAATCTGGTTTATATCCAGCAGAACGTTGAGCATGCCTGTCATGGCGTCGAGCGTTTGCCCAAAGCGTTCGATGAGGTTCGATGCCGCTTCCTCCCGCACTGTCTTGGCAAGCAGCGCCTGTAGCAGGATCAGCGATTGCAATGGCTGGCGAAGGTCGTGGCTGGCAGCCGCCAGGAAGCGCGACTTGGCGAGGTTAGCTGCTTCGGCCTGTTGCTTGCCGATAAGAAGGATGCGTTTCGCCTGTTTGCGCTCCGTGATATCCGCATAAGTGATGACGACGCCGTCGATTTGCTTTTCGTGTGTGTAATACGGCAGCACGCGGCGCTGAAACCACCGGCCTTCTTGGACCTCCAACTCGCAGCTCCGGGGCAATGCGCCGGCGAGCACTGCCGCGCAGTCTGTGTTGAGCTGCGGGTCACTCGACTGCGGACGAAGGTCAGTGATGGACCGGCCGACGTCGCTGTCAATTATGGTAAACATTGTTTGAACGGTCGGTGTAAAGAACCGAATCCGCAGGTCTGTATCGAGGCATAAGGTCGGGACGTCTGTGCTGTAGAGCACGTTCTGGAGATCGTCCGATGTTGACCGCTGGCGCTCTAGCGTTTCGTGCAATTGAGCGTTGAGTACCGTGAGCTCTTCGTTCAGCGCCTGGAGCTCCTCTTTTGACGTCAGCAACTCTTCGTTCGTCGACTCATATTCTTCGGTGACTGCCAAAGCGTCCTCGCTGACTTCCTTTTGTTGCTGCCGCGATGCCTCCAGCGCGTGCAATGCGATGCGCAGCTCTTCCTGAGTGGTAGCCAGTTCGTGTTCCAGCTTTGCGGTGTCTGTCGGCCCGACCTTCTGATGCCGTAACGGGTCTTGCGGAGCGCCGATATGTTCGATGAATGCAACGAGCAGCAGATTCTCGCCTTCGCCCCCCACCGTCCGTATGTCGACATCGAACCTTGCCTGGCCAACTCGATTGTCACGGATGATTATGTGTGATTTGCTCTCGGCAAGCTGCTCGATGGCTGTTGCCAGCTTCGCGCGCAGCACGGGGGCTGCCATGTCGAGCAGGTCCGTCGTGGGATAGCCAGCTGACACCTGAAGGTACCTCGACGTCGGCCCGAGCGAATAAAGATATTTGCCTGTCCGATCGATCAGTACGGCAGCTGGCGCATGTGTTTCCAGAACATGGCGTCGCGCGAGTTCGGCAAGGCTAGCCGCACGTGGGCGCGGCGTGGAGGGCGCCATTCGGGCAAGGCGCGCCGTAAGACCTGCTGCTTCTAGGCCGAAGCGCGCATGGTGCGAACCATGCCCAATTTTTCGATAGAGCCGCTCCGGTTTCGCAACGACTTCGAAGCCGCTCGCCGGATCGCTTATCGTTTCCGCGCCGCCGAGCAGCAGCAAGCCCTGTTTGCGCAGCGCGAACCAGCAGTGTCCGATGACTTTCGCTTGCGCCGCCGGTACGAGGTAGATCAATAGATTCCGGCACGAAATAAAGTCGATGTGCGGGAAGGGCGGGTCAGCCAGTACGTCCTGCAGCGTGAACACAATGACGCTGCGCAGCTCGGGACCGACCTGATACCCGTGCTCGTCGTGGTTGAAGAATCGCTCGAGACGGGGCCCGCTGACGACATGCTGAATTGATTTTGGATAATTGCCGTTGCGTGCAGACGCTATTGCATCACCGCTCACGTCCGACGCAAACATCTGGAGCCGGATTAGTCTGCCATCAGCGGCAATCGCTTCCAGGAACAGAATGGCGAGAGAATATGCTTCTTCTCCGGTGCTGCAGCCAGCACACCAGACACGAAGAGGCGTGCTCAAGTCATGCCCCCTTACCAGATCTGGGATAATCCTGGCAGCGAGGTGCTCGAACACGCCCGGGTCCCTGAAGAAGCTCGTGACATTTATCAGCAAGTCCTTGACGAGGCGATCGCACTCGGCGCCGTTTTCGTTCAGGAGCGCCAGATAGGACGCTGGCTCGTCAAGACTAATTTTTGAAAGCAGCATTCTCTGTTCGATTCGGCGTCGCAACGTGCCGGGCTTGTACAGGCGAAAGTCGTGAGGCGATCTGGCGCATGCCAAGTCGATCACGGCCTCGAAAACGTCCGTGTCGTCGCGGCCCGGCAATTGAGCAAAGGCTTTCAGAGCTGCTCCGATCAACGGGATCGGCAACACCGCGTCCGACGCTGCACCTTCCACACCGTCAGCCACGATGACCAGGGCGCCCGTGCTTTCGATCGGCGCACTTGCCTGCCATCCGTGCGTCAGGATCACGACCGCAAGGGGATGGTGTGTCGCTACGCGGCTCATCGAGTCCACGAGGAGCTCGAAGGGTAAAAGCGCGGGATGCTCGCTTGAAGTGGCCATCGCCAGCCCAGCCTGGGTCTGCGTCAGGACGGTTCCGGGAGGACAGAGATATAAGTGGTCCGCTGCAATCTTCAGGCCATCGATGAAGTCTACGACAGGTATGGCAGTATCGCCGGCGAGAATTTTCCTTGCCTTGGCCCTCGCCTTGGCTCCGGCGTCCAGTGTCATCAAAAAGGCCATGCCCGTAGGTTGCGACAGGCCCTCGAGCAGCAGCGTTACGCCGCTCAGATCATCTGCCGACACGCCAATGGCGACAAGCGGCAAATTCTTACTAAAACTGGGTGCTGCAGCCATAGCTTCCCCATGCCGAAAGGGAGACTGCCCCACCGGGTGCGCGCTACAACATATTTTTGCCGCAAGGCGCGATGTACTTGGTAGCACATAGTTTTTTCGGCACAAGCAGCCTTGCGTAAGCTAAATCCCGTCGAGTTCGGACGTGTGAGTGCAACCTGCGCGCGTCGTCTAGTCGCCCACGGATGTCATCTCTGCTGACTGCCATTCTGCTCATGCCACCCAACTGAGCGCCGAGGCTTATTTCACCTACGTAATGACTATATTTCAATGAGTTAACCTGTTTTTTGCGAAATTGGGACATTTGGATCTTAGGCGCAGTAATGCCGTGTGTTCAGGTGATGCGAAGTGGGTCGCAACGGGGAAGCCATTGCTAGCGCGCACGGAAGTGTGTTCTTCGGTCGCCACGTCCGCGCTCCATCGCGGTTCGCGCCATCATGATGCCGGCCGTGCTCGGGGCTGCGATCTGCGCTTCGCTGGCGCTGCTGGTCTGCATAGCCTTTGCCAGCTGCTTGCGCCAGCGCGCTCTGTTGCGGCGCGCCTCGCAACGGCTGGCGAATGCGATTCAGACTGGAGAAGGCGCCTGGCAGCGCCCAGTCGGCGCGGCAGGCATCGAAAGCGACATCGACCGGCTGTGCGCCCATGTGAAGTCCTTGCAACATCGCGCGTCGCGGCGGCACCCTGTAACAGGTCTCGAGACGCGCGAGGTCATGCTCTCGGAGATTGCGCGGGCGACGCAAGACACGCTTGCCCTTGCGGTGATCTCGCTTGCAGACTTTGACGCGCTCGCAGCGTTTGATACCGATGCGGCTGATCAGGTCCTGACCATATTGGCGCAGCGGCTGATCCGGATGGTGCCCGCCAACCGCTTGCTCGCCCAGATCGACCGCGGCGCATTCGCCATCCTGTTCGAGCCAGAGATCGGAGAAAAGCTTGCTTCCGAAATCGATGCGCTTGCCCATGCGCTGACGGGGCATATCCAGATATCGGGCGTGGATTACCTGCCGCAAATTGCGTTCGGCCATGTACATGTCGAGGCGCCGGTTGAGCGAGCCCCGGCCGTCCTTGCTCGGCTGCTAGCTTCGGTACGCGCGGATGGGTCATTAAGTAGGCAAGGCAATTACGCCACAAGTGCCGAAAACTTTACGCTGGAGCAGGATCTGCGACAGGCGATAGACCGGCATCAGTTGGAACTATTTTATCAACCTGTAGTCGATGCCAGAACAGCCGAGCTGTGCAGCGTCGAAGCGCTCATTCGGTGGCGGCATCCCCAGCGGGGAATGATATCCCCCAATATCTTTATCCCCATTATGGAGCGCATGGGCCTGTCGGATGACATCGGGCGCTGGGTGATCGACCGCGCGGCGCGCGATGCCGTTGCCTGGTCGCGCGAAGGACTTGGCCATCTCAAGATTGCCGTCAACGTGTCGGCTCATCAGCTCGTTCGCGAAGATCTCGACGAAGTGATCGAACGGATCATCGGGCGACACGGGCTTGCCCCGGCCAAACTCGAGCTCGAACTTACCGAAACGGCAGCGGCCGTCGATCCGGCTGCGGCGCGGGCTCTGTTCGCCCGGCTGCGCGCGCGTGGCATTACAATCGTAATCGACGATTTCGGCGCCGGTTATGCCAGTCTTTCGTACCTGAAGAAGCTCAGCTTCGACAAACTGAAAATCGACCGCGAGTTCGTCAGCAACGTCGATACGGACAAACATGCACAAGCAATCTGCCTGAGCATTATCGCGCTGGCACGGGGCCTCGATTTGACGGTCCTCGCCGAGGGGGTCGAGCGAGCCGAGGAATACGCATGGCTGCGCCGACACGGGTGCCAGCTGTTTCAGGGCTACTACTTCGCCAGGCCGCTCGATTACGATGCATTGATTGCGTTTGCCGCCGTGCGACCCCCTTACCTTCAACAGCCGCCAGCGGCCGGTCCGCTGCAAACCATCAAATTTGGATCTCTCGCCGCATGACCCATCGTCTCAAGTCTTTCCTGCGCTCGCTCGCTTGCCTTCCCAATGCTACCCTGCTGCTTGTGCTCGGCGCGTGCGCGCACCAGCCAACGAGCGCCCCTGGCCCCGTGCTCGTCCAACCCATCGGCAACGAGCAAAGGATCGAGGACGTTGTCGGTGCGCTCAGGGCGGGCGACATCAAGCGTTCCCGCAAATTGCTGAAGGTGCTGGCGAAGCAGAGACCTGATGACGCCCGGGTAGCGCTGCTGTCGCAGGGATTGGACGGCGACCCTATGCAACTGCTTGGTCCAAGTTCCTTTCCCTATCGGGTTGCCGAGGGCGACCAGCTCACATCGCTTGCACAGCGATATCTGGGCAACCGGCTGCAGTTCTATCTGCTGGCACGATACAACGGGCTCACCGCGGACAATTTGCAACCGGGGCAACTTCTGCGCATTCCTGGCACTCCGCCGCCGCCGAAGCCGAAGAGTGAGCCACGGCCCGAGTCGCGACCGCAACCGAAAGCCGACCCTCATCGCGACGCACGAGCGAGCCCGTCTGCTCCCTCGCCACGCCCGGCGGCTCCGGCCTCAGCCATCGATACGGCAGGCGCCAGCAGGTTGCGGGCGCAGGCGCTCGAGGCGCTCAACCGGGGGGCGGTAGCAAAGGCTGTCGTTCTCCTGCAGCGCGCGAGGGGGCTGAATCCGGCAAACGTGCCTATCCGAAATGATCTTGCCCGTGCCGAGCGCCTGCTCGCCGTCGTAAGGGCACGACAATGACGGGCATGCTTGCCGACAAGCCCGGCACCGGTATTGCGGAGTGCATCGGAAGGTATAGGATCGACGGATTACTGGGCGCCGGCGCCATGGCGGAGGTATACCAGGCCTTCGACCCGAGCATCGAGCGCAAGCTGGCAATCAAGGTTCTTGATCCCGCACTTCGCGGGAACCCCGATATTGCTCGGCGTTTCATTGCCGAGGCGCGCGCCGCCGGCATGTTATCGCATCCGCATATCGTCACGATCCACGACGTCGGGGAAGTCGATGGCGTGCCCTATATCGCGATGGAACTGCTCGAGGGCCGCCCCCTCGATGAACTCCTGCAGCATACGCCGCAACTGCCGATCGACCTGGCACTCGAGCTTTGCGTGCAGATCGCTTCGGCGCTTGGCTTTGCGCATGGGCGGGGTGTGGTCCACCGCGACGTGAAGCCGTCGAACATCATCGTCGGCTCTGATGGGAAAACCGCGAAGCTACTCGATTTCGGTATCGCCCGGATCGACGAAGGAACGGATAGCGACGCCGGGTCGCGACGCACGCAGTTCGGGCAGGTCATCGGTACCCCCCGTTACATGAGTCCAGAACAGGCAATGGGGCTTGCGGTGGATGCCCGCACCGATCAGTTCTCGCTTGGCAGCATTCTGTACGAAATGATCACCGGCGAGGCCGCATTTCCGGGCACTGGGCTGGCGACGCTGGCGATACAAATCGCTCAGGAAGCACCCGCCCCGGTGAACCGGAAGCGGCCGGACTGCCCCAAGGGGTTGTCTTACATCGTTTCCAAGCTGCTGGCGAAGCGTCCCAACGACCGGTTCGTCGATGCTGAAGCGGTACGCACGGCGCTCCTCCGCGAGCTCGAAGACCTGCGCAGTGACAACACGCCCTCGCGCCGGGGGCTTTCCGTTCGGCTGAAATTGCCGATCGGGCTCGGCGCGGCGACCGCGCTGGCGCTTGCATTGGGGGTGGCGGTCGTGATGGATCGGCAGACAAGAACACTTGAGGATATGGCCCGGACTGCCGGTGGCTCAACGGCCGACTTCATCACCCAGAATGTATCGATGCGCGTCGCTGAAAATGCCGGACTGTCCCCCGTGGAGCAGGACTGGCTGCCGCTGCAATCCTTTCTCGATGCCGCGGCACGCGACAGCGGCATTCGTCGCCTTGCCTTCTACGACGAGCGTGGGGTTGTCCGGGCGCTGGCAGGAACTGCCCCCGAACGAAATCCGGGTAGCACGACGTCGCGTGCCGCGGATTTCGTTGACGCCGGCGGCTTCAAGTTCATTCGCCCGGTACGCTATGCGGGCGCGGATTTTGGCAGCGTCGAGATGGAAATCGGGCGCGACGCAATCGATAAGGCGATTTCCACGGTCGCGACGTTGCTCATGGCGCTGTCTGCTTTCGTCGTCGCCATGGTTAGTGCCGCTGGCTATTTTGCAGCCCGCCAGCTGACTCAGCCCTTACGACGGTTGCGCGCGGCGCTCGACGATTTGGCGCAGGACAGCGCGGCCTTTCGGGTCTCGCACAAGCGGCGCGACGAATATGGCGCGGTTTTCGACAGTTTGAATCGTTTGGCTGCGGCACTCGACGCGCGTCGCCCGACGCAGGAAATGGCGGCGTCGGATCACCAGACGTTGATGACGCGCCTCGAAACCACTTTCTCGCCGGTGCACGCCAATGGCTGACCAGTTGCTATACATCCTTCGGCTCTTCGACGGAGGCCTGGACAGCCAGCCGACGGACGCACGACTGCTGCAGGAGGGGACGTTGAGCTTTGGTCGCGATCCCACGACCGACTGGGTGCTCGACGACCGCGAGCGGCGCCTGTCGCGGCACCATTTCGATTTGACGGCTACCGGCGGGGCCATCTCGCTCGTCGCAAAGGGCGCCAATGGTGTGTTCGACGACAGCACCGGTGAACGCTTTCCCGACCACCTTTGCCGCCCCCTATTGCTGCCGGTCACGCTTCGTTTCGCCAGCTATCGGCTTACCGTCGATCATGCCACGCAATCGATGTCTGATGATCGCAGTGACGGACAGACCCTGATTTTGTCACCGCCACTTGGTGATAAATCGGCGGTGCCGCAGGAGTACGCCGATGCCAACAGCAACGTGGTCGTCACCGTGAATGGCTCACTGCTCGATTGCTTTTGCGAAGGAGCCGGGATCGAGCCCTCTGCGTTCGCCCTTGAAGAACCAGCCGATGTCATGCGCCGGGCAGGGGCCGTGTATCGCCAGATGGTTCTGGGAGTTGGCGATCTGATGGCCGAGCGCGAGCGTGTGCGCAGTCACTACGAGATGGCGCGCACTACGATCGGGGGAGAAGGCAACAACCCTTTTAAGTGGGGCCCGACCCAACGCCTTGCGATCGACCTCCTCCTCGCGGAAGGACATGGTTTTCTCAGCGGACCGGGCGCGCTCGCCGCCTCGTTTGCCGATATCAAGAAGCATCTGATCGCCACCTTCCGCGGCTTGCATGCAACTCTGCACGACGCCGTCCGGTTTTTTGATCCGGTTGCCATCGACCGCGAGGCAAGCAAGCGCCCCGGACTGTGGCAATCCCGCGCATCTCTCAGTCTCGCAGAGGTTGCCCGCCGATACGACGACCTGCGCCGGCAGATCGACGACGGGATCGACGGCACGCTGAACGCGGCTTTCGTGCGGGCTTACGACGGCGCTGTCGTCGAGATCGAATGCGGGGGAAAATGACGGTCTTTTCCCGCGCCCAGCCCGAATTGACCCTGACGTCGTCGGCACTGACGCATATCGGGCGCGTTCGCGCCGTCAACGAAGACCGTATTCTGAACAGGGTCGACCGTGGCTTGTTCGCCGTTGCCGATGGCATGGGCGGCCACAAGCGCGGCGATGTTGCCGCCGACGCGGTGATCCGAGCACTTGGTGAGCTCGCCGACGGACATGCGCCGCTCACGGACGCGTCGTTGAGCGCAGCAATCGCCGAGGCAAATCGCCTGATTTACGAGGGAGGGGGGGCGGCTGCGGGCCAGTCCGGGTCTACCGTCGCCGGACTCAATTTAAACGGTGGTTGGGCGCTGATGTTCTGGGCAGGCGACAGCCGAATTTATCGCCTGCGGTCTGGTAAACTTGACATCATGACGCATGATCACCGGGTTGTGCAGGACATGATCGACGCGGGCCTAATCGACGTAAGGTCGGCCAAAGGCCACCCGCATGCTGCCGTCATAACAAGGGCCGTGGGCGCGCGACCGACGCTCTCGCTTGCCGTGCGGCATGAAACTGTTGAGGCGGGCGACACGTATCTGTTGTGCTCGGACGGCCTGACCGACCTGGTCGACCAAGATGTGATCGCGAAAACGATCTTATTGCCGCAGGTCCGCGCAGCTGACAGCCTGCTCGACGCCGCAATGGCGGCCGGCGGTCGCGATAACATCTCGCTCATTCTCGTTGTCGTGGCGAGCGGGCCGGTGGAGACCTGCCGGATCCCTCACAGGCCTGCCGACGCAACGGCCCATCATGGTTGAGCGCACACCTTTACTGACGCGAGCTTCTCACGCCGAGCTGCGCCATGCCGACCGCGTCGTCGTGGCGGTCAAGGTCAAAGTGCGTCAGCGCGGTGCTAAAGGGATGGCAGTCGTTATGGAGGACGTCTCCTGTCTGGGGTGCAGGGTGGAGTGGCCCCATCTGGTCGCGAAAGGTGATCGGGTATGGATCAGTTTTCCTGGCCTAGAGGCCATTCCGGCGCTCGTTATATGGACTGAAAACTTCAGAATCGGATGTCGCTTCGAAATTCCGCTGCACGCCGCCGTATTCCGGAGCCTTGTCGGCCAGCAACTGCGCTGACTGTGGGGCTGCCTAACCGAACGCGCCCTGCGCGAGGAAAAAGCTGCGCCGTTCGCTGCGCAAGCTCTGCGGAGGCAGGTTCATCAGTTCGTCTAGCTCAGCGCGGAGGGCGACCGACAAGCGTTTCATCGCACCGCCGATGTCGCGGTGCGCTCCGCCTTTGGGCTCGTACACGATTTTGTGGATGACACCCATGCGCAACAGGTCGGCGGCCGTCATCTTCATCGCGTCGGCCGCGTCGGGTGCACGGTCTGCACCACGCCAGAGGATCGAGGCGCAGCCTTCGGGCGAGATGACGGAGTAAACCGCGTTCTCCAGCATCAGGACGCGGTTGGCGGCGGCCAGCGCGACAGCGCCGCCCGAACCGCCCTCGCCGACGATGACAGCGATGATCGGGACGCCGAGCGACAGGCATTTCTCGGTGCTGCGGGCGATTGCCTCAGCCTGGCCGCGCGCTTCAGCATCGATGCCCGGGAAGGCGCCGGGCGTGTCGACAAGGGTAAGGACCGGAAGGCCGAATTTGTCGGCGAGGTCCATCAGCCGCATCGCCTTGCGATAGCCTTCCGGTCGCGCCATTCCGAAGTTGTGCCGAAGGCGCGAGGCCGTATCCTCGCCCTTGGCATGGCCGATCACGACGACTGAACGCCCCTGAAACCGGGCGAAGCCGCCGATAATCGCCGTGTCATCGGCAAACGCGCGGTCCCCGGCCAGAGGCATGAAATCGTCGAACAGCCCGGCGATGAACTGGGGCAGGTGCGGCCGGTCGGGGTGTCGCGCAACTTGCGTCCGCTGCCACGGGGTCAGGCGCGCGTAAATATCGGCAAGCTGGCGTTCGGCCCGCTCGTCGAGCATCGCCGCTTCCTCTGCTGGCCCTCCTGATGCGCGCAAGTCCGCGGCTTTGGCCGCCAGCGCCTCAACCGGTTTTTCGAACGCCAGATACTGCATCAGACCGTCATCGACATGCCGCGATAGATGCGCGCACGATAGCGGGAGTCCTCGGCGTCGGGAAGCGGTGCCCCCAGCAGCAGGACGGCCCGCGCAAACCGCTTCACCTCTTCGAGATGTTCGTCGAGGTCGCGCGGTTCCTCCGACTGCACCCGCCGCGTGAGGTTGACCTGGTTGACGGGCACGTCATGGACCAGCCGCTCGTTCTCCACCGCTAGTGTCGCCGTAAAGGCATGCAATGTCGTCTTGATGAAATTGGCGAGCGCAAAGGCGGGGCTCTTGTCGCCCATGGGCACGTCGGGTGATGCGAGCACCAGCTGGCAGTCATCATAGAGCGATGCCTTGCGCGCCACCCGGAAATGACTGGTCAGGTTATTGGCAATGACGAGGCGGAAGTCCTCGGGCGACAGCGGATCGTCCAGCGCGAACAGCTTCTGCGGCAGCTCTTCGAACGGCGTCGACAGGATCGTGGTAGGGCGGCCCCATTGCATCATCGCATGGTCCATCGCGCCTTCGACAGAGTCGCCGCAGACCACCGGTTGCAGGGCAGTTTCCGGCAGGTCACCGAGCGCGGTGCGCAATGCCGCGAACCCTTCGGCCGTGCGCGTGATCAGCACCACACGCGCGACATGGCATTCCTCGATGAAGGCGCGTGCCGTCTCCGCGATGTAATCGACCAGATGCTCGCCGACGATCCAGACGGTCTTGCCGCGCAACTGGTCGAGCCGTTCTTGCTTCGGGCTGCCGAACAGTTCGCGTTCGGTGGTGGATCGTTCGACCGACAGGCCACCCGAAGGCATGAAGGTTTCGCCCGAGGCGGCGCGATCGGCAAGGAAGAACACGGTTGCCTGCGCGACATCGGCCTCGGTCGGCATCTTCCCCAGGTGGAGCTTGGACAGCACGCCGTTGCCGACCTTATTGGCTTCGACGGCGATCTTGTCGGCCGGCAGGAACGGCGCATCCTCGGGTGGCGCGCGCAGCAGCCAGCCGCCGTTGGATTCGGGCGTATCCGGCCGGTCGGCCCAGCCCGGCGCATCGAGGAAATAGCCGCCCTGCCGCAGCCGCGCGACCAGCGCGGCGGCGATCGGCTTGGTCAGCAGATACTGGTCCCACGTGCACACCCCGTCGCCTTCACGCGCGCAGGCCAGCGCCAGGTCACGGATTTCGCGCGGGTTGTTGGTGTCGTGCGACATGCGCACAGTGTCGTTGCGGGCGAGGCGCGTCAGCAAAGCCTCTACCCGGACGCCGCGTCGCAATGCCTTGACCGCCGCGGCATGAACGGCGTTCAGCCGCTTGTTCTCGAGGATCAGCTTGCCGCGGCGCTCGAACAGGCCGGGCTTGCCGCCGGTACCTGCCAGCCGGTCGCCGTCGACCGGCCCCGGCGCGATGGCGTTGAACTGGATCTCCGGGCCCAGATACCGCGCCATGGATTCGACCATCGCGCGCTGCCCGGACTTGGACACGGCATAGTCGGCACGATTGGGATAGGCGACGGCCAGATATTTCTCGCCGCCGAAATAGGACGAGACGTTGAGGACATAGCCCGACCCCTGGCGCTTCATCAGCGGCGCCACATGGTGGATCAGGAAGTAGTTCGACACGAGATTGGCATCGAGCGTGTAGTTCCAAGCGTCGATGCTCATGTCGACGACCATGTCCTCGGCCCCGGCGACACCGGCATTGTTGATCAGATAGTCGATGCGCCCGAAGGCGGCGATCGTAGCATCGACAGCGCCCTTCAGCGAGTTGAAGTCGCTGACATCGACATTTGCCAATGTCCGCACGCGGCGCTCGACCCCGGCAAAACCGATGTCCTCGAGCTCGCTGACGATACGTGCGCGGGCAACGGCAAGTTCGCTCTCGCGCCGGGCCACCATCATGACGCGTGCGCCGGCGAGCGCCAGCAGGCGCGCAACCTGGCCCCCGATGCCTGCCGAACCGCCGGTGATCAGCGCAACCTTGCCCAGATGCAGCCCTGTGATGTTCTCGCTGAACCCCGGCATCGATTTGCGGGCGCCGGTTGCTTCGCCGATGCTGGTCGGCACGTAGAGCGTGACCTCGCGGATCTTGCTCTCCTTCAGCAGGATGCGCGCGGCATGCCCACCGGTGAAGCGGATGTTTTCCGGCTCGGTATTGGCAAAGCGGACGATCTGGTTGCCCCATTCGGTCTGCCGACGTCGTCCGTGCGCGACATCGACTTCGGATTCATCGCGCCAGATGCGGATCAACTGTTCGGTCGCGGCGCGCAGCATCTGCGCATAGACATTGCCTTGCCCGTCGCTGGGGTTGGTGATGAACAGGAACCGCGGTTCCTGCAGCAGGTTGTCGTTGCGCTTCCAATAGCGGCTGAGCGTACGCGCTAGCGCGATGCTACCAGCAAGTTCGACATCCATGAATGTCGCGACATCCTCATCGCTCGCATCGACAAGGTCCCCAACCAACTCGCCCGCGCCCAGCACCGGCAGGAAAATAGCGCCGTTGATCGGCGCGTGCTTAGCCGTGTAGGCATCGAGCGCCGACTCCATTGCCTCAGGCTCGGTACGGTTGAAGCGGACGATGGTCAGCTTGTCGCCAATAGCGTCGGCTTTGGCCTTGGCCTGCGCAATGGCCACGTCGGCCTGGCGGGTCAGGCCTAACAGGACACGTGCCCCGGCCGCGAGCTGGATCTTCGCGATTTCCAGCGCATCCTGCCAACCGTCACCGGCGGCGATGAGCACGGCCAGCCCCTCGCCATCCATCGACCGCATCGTCGGGCGGGCCAGATAGACCGAGCGCTCTTCCTTCCGCACGGTCATGCCGTGGGTCACTTCGAAGTCATGGCCATTGAGCGACGCGGAATCATCACTGCCCAGGAACACGCAGATCTTCGCGATATCGGGCGGCGTCGGATAGGTCTTTGCTTTTGGATTGCCGTTGGTCGACCGCTCGAGCGACATCATGTCGAAGAACAAATTGGCGGTCGTGCCGGGCGCATCGCCGCGCATCGTGTCCATCGTCGAGAACACCGACCGGATACGTTCGCTTTCGATGGGGCCCGGAAACACCAGATTGACGCGAATGCCGCGGGGCCCGAGTTCGAGCGAAAGTTCGCGCGACCAGGCGTTCATCGCCGCTTTGGGGACGACATAGGCGGTGCGCGCATAATATTGGGTGCGCGAGAAGATCGTCGAAATGTTGATGATCGAGCTGCCCTCGCCCATGTGCGGGGCCGCGGTCCGCACGAGGTTCCACCCCACGCCCAAGAGACTGCGCATCGCATCGCTGACGGTTTCGGAGTCGTTCGACCCTCTTTTCTGAAGCGCGGCAAGCTCGTCCCTACTGAACGGCAAATGCTCGATCGGTTGCTTCGGCCCGGTCGAGCCCGCGTTGTTCACGAGGATATCGATCCGCCCAAAGCGTTCGACGATGCTGGCAATGGCATCGCGCACCGACTGCGGGTCGGCACCATCGAGCGTGGCCGTCGCAATGCGTGATTCATCGATCCCCAGTGCTTCGCGAACGGCTGCTGCGGCCGCTTCGTTCCGGGCGGCCGTACGCCCCGTCATGACCACCGTCGCGCCCTCGGCCAGGTAATGACGAACAATATAGCCGCCGAGATTGCCGGCGGCGCCGGTGATCACGGCAATCTTTCCGGCAAGCCTGCCGGGCGCGGTGGGGGTCACTGCCGTCTTTGCCTTAGCCATATCACTCTCCCAATCGGTTCGGCGCTGCCAGCCTGTGCGCCTTGAATGTCGAATTGCCTGGGGAGGGCGGGGTCCGGTGTATCGCAGAGAACCGCGATCGAACTTGATTATGGGTCCGGTGGTCGGGCCTCCGCGCTTGCCCAAGCTTCGAGCAATGC
The DNA here is from genome assembly GCA_031371635.1 of Sphingomonadales bacterium. Lineage (GTDB taxonomy): Bacteria > Pseudomonadota > Alphaproteobacteria > Sphingomonadales > Sphingomonadaceae > Sphingomonas_O. The sequence continues at coordinate 18,098 of JANMJZ010000123.1, forward strand.
GTCGCGACTACGCAGGCCAAGTTCCGGCAGCGCATGATTGACGACATATGTTGCGCCCGAATGACGGTTGTCCCACATCGCCTGGTGCGCCTCGGGCAACCCGTCCCAAGGTACGACCTGCGGTTCGGTCACTTCGAGCAGCCCCGCCGCGATCATGTCGTTCATCCGCGCGACTTCGAATGCATTGCACAGATGCGTACCGAGGATCGAAGCGGTCGGCATCAGGATCTTGCGCTGCCGCGTCCACACCTGCGGCGCGTAGAAGGTGAAGCGCTGGCCTGCCAGATCCTCGGCGAACACGACGCGCCCGGTGAACGGCTTTACCAGCGATGTCGACACGCCAAGCGTGTCCTGCGCGGCGCGTTCGATGACAAGATCGGGGCTGCCGCGCGGATTGTCGGGCGAGCGCAGGATCTTGCCGATCGCCGAGCCGAACGGCTTCATCACCCTATCCTGATAATCGCGCACCGCCGCCTTGAAGAT
>JANMJZ010000149.1:0-3343 GCA_031371635.1 Sphingomonadales bacterium
GCCCAATAGAGCGAGGGATGAAAGCGCGTGGCTTTGATCTGGAACACGACAAGCACGATGAGCGCGGTTGCGAACAGCGCGGTTCCGACAAGATACCCGAGACCCATTGACATCGACACGGTATCGCCGCCCGTCTCGCCAAGCGTCGTCGCCGCAATCTTGATGATCCAGAACAGCAGCGTGAGTTGCGGCACTTTGGCGGCGGAGTCGGTCAAAGCCGGAGATTTCATAGAATGTTGCCTCTGTTTGCTGCAACCAAACGCCGGGACGCGGCTTTTGCCCCGCCCCGGCATTCTTAGTAACGCTCGATCAGTCGGGATGCGGACCCTCGGCCTTGTTTTCGAGAACGGCTCCATTGGCGGCATCAACGCCGACTTCGAAGGTCTTGCCGCCGCTCTTGATGTCGAACGAATAGCGCAGGCCGCTGCCGCCGCCCTCGTTTTCGAGTTCGGCATCGGTCACCTGACCCGGATGGGCCTTCAGCGCAATGGCTCGAGCCTGGGCCATCGTTACCTTGGCTTTAGGGGCCAGCGACTGGCCCACATATCCATGCGAGGGGGCAGCAAGCGCCACCGCACCGGCACCAGCCAACGACAGTGCGAGAATTGCAGATGCAACATATTTCATCAGATTTACTCCAGGAGGGGAAAGAGCCTCGACGCCGCTTCTAATCCCCTGACCCTGCGCTGAAGATGAGCTGAACATTGGCTATTGGTTATTTGTAATCCCCGGTCTCCGAGCGTCTAACGGGACGTGACCATGGCTGTCCGCTCCGGTTCGATTGGATACGCCCCTTGAAAATTCTGCTCCTCGAAGACGACAGTGCAACGCGCGAGCATATCAGGCGCAGCCTCGAAGCAGCTGGGCATGTCGTCGATGCATGCGCCAAGGGACGCGATGCCATTTTCCACGCAACCGATGATGCTTATGGCGTCCTGATCATCGATAGGATGGTACCGGGCGTCGATGGTCTCAGCGTCGTAAAGGCGCTCCGGATCAGCGGTGTGACCACGCCCGCGTTATTCCTGACGGCAATGGGCGGCGTCGAAGATCGGGTCGAGGGACTGGAAGCCGGTGGCGACGACTATCTGGTCAAGCCGTTCGCCATGACCGAGCTGCTCGCGCGCGTGACAGCCCTCGGGCGACGGCCACCCACTTCCGAAGCGAGAACGCTCTTACGCGTCGCAGATCTCGAAATGGATCTGATCAAACGGACGGTCATGCGCGCCGGCCAGCGGATCGAGCTTCAGGCGCAGGAGTTCAAGCTGCTCGAATATCTGATGCGCCACGAAGGGCAGGTCGTCACGCGGACGATGCTGCTTGAAAATGTCTGGTCGTTTCACTTCGATCCGCAAACCAACGTGATCGAAAGCCATATGAGCCGCTTGCGCGCCAAGGTTGATCGCGGGTTCGGCGTCGAACTGATCCACACGCTGCGCGGTTCGGGTTATCGTCTCGATGCCACTGTTTAGGACCATTCGCAGCGGTCCGTTTCGGCTCGCCCTGCTGTTCGCCGCGATCTTCGCGGTCGGTTCGATCGCGCTTGTCATCGCGGTCGAGACGGCGGTCGCGTCCTATGCGCAGCAGGTGACCTCGGATACATTGACGACCGAAGCTGGCAGACTTGCTGTCATCGCCCGGCGATCCGGGACGCTTGGCGTCTCCAATGCCATCCGCGACCGCGCCGCATCGCACCAGCGGGCTTTTCGATATCTGCTGACCGACAAGGCAGGTCAGCAACTTGCTGGCGATCTGCCCCGGTCCGCAGACCGGATCGGCTGGGCGACGATCAGCATCGCCGAGCCAGAGACCGGGGGTGATCCGCCTGACGAGCCTGCACCGATGAAAACATTTGGCGTGGCCCTTTCGGGTGGCGGTCTGCTCGTTGTCGGCTCGGACATCTATGAAGTCCAGGAATTGCGCGAATGGCTAGATACTGTCGCGCTGTGGAGCGGGATCGGGATCACGTTCCTCGCGCTTATCGCTGGCTATGTGATCGCGGCGATTTTCACGCGGCGGCTCGAAAGGCTTAACACGTCGATCAACACGATCATGGGCGGCAGGCTCGATGAGCGTGTGCCCGTCATCGGAATGGACGGTGAGTTCGACCGGCTGTCAGCGAATCTCAACCGTATGCTCGACCGTATCGAAGCGCTGATGACGGGGGTGCGGCAGGTCTCGACCGACATCGCGCACGATCTGCGAACGCCGATAACGCGACTTCGGCAGCATCTCGAAAGTGCTGTCACCGACGAGGGTGTCTCCGTGCCGCAGCACGTCATCGAAGAGGCACTGACGCAAATCGACGGCATCATGACGATCTTCGGTGCGCTCCTTCGCATCGGCACGATCGAGGCGGGCGCAGGGCGCGCGCGGTTCAAGCCGGTCGATCTGAGCGAGATCATGGAGCGGGTTTTGCTTGCCTATCAACCGGTCGCCGAAGACAACGGCAAGACGATCACCGGCGCAATCAATCCTGGAACCCTGATCGATGGCGATGCCGACTTGCTCGCGCAGATGTTCACCAACCTGGTCGAAAATGCGCTGACGCATACGCCGTCCGGCGCGGCGATTACGATGACACTTCGCGAAGGCTCCGACGGTGTCATCGCTTCAGTGAGTGATAACGGACTGGGCATACCGGCGGAAGAGCGCGAAAACGTGCTGAAGCGGTTCTACCGGCTTGATAGCAGCCGCTCGAATTTGGGTGCTGGACTCGGGTTGGCACTTGCAGCTGCCATCGCTGAATTGCACGGTGCAGCCTTCATCCTCGGCGATGCTGGTCCGGGATTACGGGTCGGCATTATCTGGAAAGCGGCAAGGCTTTGCGACAGCTCGCGGAAGTGACGACGGCTCACGCCCCACTTACTGAGGTTCGGTTTTGCTCAGGCCACTAGTGATTGCGGCCTCTCGCTCATCGCGCTAGATTTCCTCATCCCAAAGGCCGGTCGCCTCGCTTATCTCGACGTTCGTCGGGGAAGAATCGTATTAGAAGATGCCGATGCGCTAATGACTGCCTTGCAAGCAGCGGCTGCATGTAATTGGGGGCTATCGTGTGGCAACGTGGATCGCTGGACCCTGTCCGCGATCGCTAGGGACGATCCTGCCGAGCAGCACCTATGGTCCGACAGCACGCTGCGTAAGCGATAAATGCAAGGGCGTGATAGGCGCCTGCACACGACTGACCTACCATAGTTTTGCACCAAGATTGCCGAAGCGCCGCACAGAACTGCACCTGAATCCTGAACGTTCGACTACACTCGCGTTCAGAGTGACGACACCGACCTTGCTCCAGAACGTCATCATTGAGTGGGTTCTCAAGGAGACGTGTCGTGTTGAAGAA
>JANMJZ010000161.1:0-4106 GCA_031371635.1 Sphingomonadales bacterium
CGGCGCGACGTCGGGCTAGGATCAGCTGCAACCGTCACGCTGAAGGATGCTCGCGACAAAGCCGACGAACTTCGCAAGCTCTATCAGCGCGGCGTGGACCCGTTGGCAGAACGCAAGGCGGCGAAGCTGGCGACAGCTACCATCCCGACGTTCCGGGACGCCGCAGCCATCGCGCACGGCGAGCACAAGGGCGGCTGGCGCAACGTGAAGCATCGGGCGGATTGGCTATCGAGCCTTGAACGCTACGCCTTCCCCGCTATCGGCGACACGCGCGTTGACTTGATCGACGCGCCAACCGTGCGCGACCTGTTGCTCCCGATCTGGCTGGACCGGCCTGAAACCGCGCGCCGCGTTCGCCAGCGAGTAAAGCTCGTTGTCGATTGGGCAGCAGCAAAGGGCTATCGCGCCGCGCTGGACCTGAGCGGCATTGCCAAAGCCCTGCCCCGCCAACCCAAAACGGAAAGCCATTTTGCGGCCATGCCCTATGAGCAAGTCCCGGCGTTCGTGGCGTCGCTCAAAGCATCGGGCGAAACAGTTTCGCGGTTAGCTCTCCAGTTCCTGATATTGACGGCGGCGCGTTCGGGCGAAGTGCGCGGCGCGACATGGCCTGAAATTGACTTTGAGGCTCGCACATGGACGGTTCCGGGCATCCGCATGAAGGCGGGCAAGGCCCACGTCGTGCCGCTCAGTGACGCAGCTATAGCCATTCTGGAGCGCGCCAAGGAACTGCACACCAAAACCGACGCGCCGATTTTCCCCGGCACGAAAGGCCAGCCGCTTAGCGACATGACAATGCTCAAAATCATGCGCGACCGATCGCTCCCCTTTTCGGTTCACGGTTTCCGTTCGGCGTTCAAGACATGGGCGGTTGAAGCGACGAGTTTTCCCGACGCGGTTAGCGAAGCGGCGCTTGCCCATATCGACGCGAATAAGGTGCGCGCCGCCTATTCGCGCACAGACTTTCGGCAACAGCGCACCGACTTGATGGCAGCATGGGCGAATTTCGTCGGCGACAGTGGCGCAACCGTGCATGCGCTGCGCCCGGTGGCAGCGTAAGTAGTGAACGGTAGATCGGCACGGCAGCTATCGAACTGATTCGGGTGATAGCGGTCGGTCGGCACTCGCCCCAAATGCAGTCATTCCGGCACTCCGGGGGCATTCCTGAAAGCCGAACGGCAGCTTTTCCCGTTGCGGCGGAACCCTTGGCCGATTTCCTGGCAAGCTGCGAAGCGATCGTACGCAAATGCACGATGCCTGACCTGACAATGCGGCAATACGCGTTGCTCAATATCCTGTCACAGTATGACAGCGTGGATTATAGTGTTGTGGCACTGAACTGTGCCTTTCAAAAGCCGGTGCTGACACGGGCACTCAGCGTCTTGGACAAGGGTGGCTGGCTGGCTCGTCGGGCAAACCCAGCTGACCATCGCCGCCGTTTGTTGGCTCTAACACTAAGCGGAAGGACAATCGTTGCGCGGCTTAGGAATGCCGGGGAGCCGGCGCCCGGTCCCCTCCGGCAGGGCTGACGTTCGGCAAATCGGGTCGGCTGCTAGGCCGCTGCCGCACGAGTAGCAGACATAGCGATAGATAAGGATTGCTCTTGGCAACGGCGAGCGTTGGTTCAGCAGAAGCAGTCAACCAGCTTGCAGTCTGAAACAGAAGGCCGTTCCGCGTGCGTCGGTCTTGACTGAGAGCCGGCCCCCGTGTTCTTCGACTATGGTGCGGCAAATAGTCAGGCCCAAGCCTAAACCGCCCTTCTTGCTAGATTTGAAGGGCGCGAAAAGGGTTGCCTGAACTTCCTTGCTGAGCCCGGGGCCGTTGTCATGGATGCAAATTTTCACCCTTCGCCCAATACGCGTCGACGAACAGACAATCTTGGGGTTGGGCTCTCCAACTACGGCCTCTGCTGCATTTTTTATTAAATTCAGAAAAACTTGCTCGATTTGTCCCTTGTTCGCCGAGACAAACATTGCATCATGAGCAAGCCTAATTTCTATGGGCACCGGTAAGGTGCTCTTAACGAACTTCGCGGTAGCATCTATGAGCGTATTTATATCTAGTCGTTCGTGCGGGGTTATTGGTTTTGCAACGACTTCTCGCACAGTCTTAACGACACTCGCGGCACGAAAAATGGCGTCGTGTATGTTCGCCAAGCCCTCGTTCATAAGAGGGAGTTCATTAAAGTCGACCTTGCTCGCGAGGTGCTGACAAGCCGCTAGGTAATTGCTTGCCGCAGCAAGAGGCTGATTGAGTTCATGAGCTATCATCGACGCTGCAGTTCCCATGGCGCTGAGCCGCGAGATTTGTATCAATTCAGCGCGTAAGACCTCAATTTTCGCAGCTGCGGCAGTTTCTGCCGTCAGGTCACGTAAAAAACTAATGAAGTACTGCGTGCCAATCCCACTGTATATTGTAACTGCAAGTTCCACAGGGAATTCGTGACCGTCCCGGTGCGTCGCCTGGACCTTCAAGCGCTTTCCAAGCATTTTTGTCACGCCAGTAGTCAGGTAGCGGTCCATGCCGTGCAGATGTCTTGCCCGTTGATCGGCCGGAATGATAAGGTCGGCAACCTTCTGATGCATCGCCTCTTCTTTTGTGTAGCCGAAGATTCGCTGAGCATTCTTGTTCCAACCCACAACCAGGCCGGTATTTTCAACCACCACCACGGCGTCTAATGACGTTGCAAAGACCGCTTCGAGGCTCGGGGCAGGTATTGACGCCATATTGTCCTTTGTCCGACTTAGGTTACGGTCTCGAATAGATCATCCTTCTGCGATGTCGGCATGATTTTTTCGATCGCTGCCGACTAGATCGAATAAGAAATCCGCACGGCGAAGGGACGCGGCGTACGCTTCCCGCCCATTTCCAGCCGCACAAGGGTCGCTGAGACGCCCGCATCGAGTTGGCGCTTTCGAATGTCTAGGACGGGTGCAAACCGAACTCTTGGTGCACGCATCGGAAACAATTGCAGGCATGTTGGGACCGCCTTGCACACGACGTCCTATAATGAACGCTACGGTAGCCGTTCGCTCGGCCTTTTAGGGATCGTTGATATGCGCTGGTTCAAAGAGACCGCCCCCATCCGCCTCAAGCTGCTCGTTGCATTTGGACTACTCTGGGGCCTGACGGCGTTCGCGGCCGTCGTGCCCCTGCTGTTTGGCGGCGCTTCCGTGTGGATAATCGGCGCGAGTTTGACGGTGTTGTCTGGCATTGCCTGCATCGCCTTTCGCGAGGCGATCGCCGGCCCTTATGTTACGACTGTTGTTCGGATGGAAGCGCTAGCTGCCGGTGATCTTACGTCGCCCATCGAGTTCACAAACTACTCGGATTGTGTCGGGCGGCTTACAAAAGCCATGTTCACGTTCAAGGATGCAGCGGCGGCACAGATCGCCCAGAACGCCGAAGCAGAGCGCAATTCGGATGTGGTTCGCACCATGTCGAACAACATGGAAAAGCTCGCCGATGGCGATTTGACAGCCGATATTACCGCAGACTTTCCGGCATCATATGCTGCGCTGAAGGCCAGCTTTAACCAGGCTCTCTCCAACCTGCGTGACGTTATCGGCGGTGTCTCGAACGGCGCCGAGGCGATCCGTACAGGTTCGTCAGAGATTGCCCAGGCTTCGGAAGATCTCGCCCGACGCACTGAGAGTAACGCCGCAAGTTTGGAAGAAACCAGCTCTGCGCTGGTGCAGATCGAGGACCGGCTAAAAGCATCGGCAACCGCAGCTCAGGGTACTGTAGCTCGTGCCGACCGCGCTATCGCTTCGGTTGGATCGGGCCGGGCGACTGCGGAAACGGCTATGGCCGCCATGACCCGCGTCAGCGACAGCGCCAAAGGCATCGACGACGTCATCGAAGGCCTCGATAAGATTGCTTTCCAGACGCGCGTGCTCGCCATGAACGCTGCCGTCGAGGCCGGCCGCGCCGGCGACGCAGGTCGCGGTTTTGCGGTCGTTGCTGATCTTGTTTCAGCGCTCGCCATGCGCGCCGAGGAGGAAGCGAAACGCGCGCGCGACCAGCTCAGCTTCACGCAGAGCGAAATCGCCACAGCCGTGCAAGCCGTCGAAAAGGTTGACGGGGCCTTTACCGACATCTCGGGCGAT
>JANMJZ010000166.1:0-1568 GCA_031371635.1 Sphingomonadales bacterium
GTGTCGCGCGAGGCAGGCGCCCTGCCCGTGACGCTGGGCGGCGATTTCGAGGCCTATTGGCAATCCGGCGGCGATGCCGGAAAGGTCGGAATGCGCGCCGGGCTTTTCCATCCGGCCACGGGCTATTCGTTACCCGATGCAGTCCGCACCGCTTCGATGATTTGTGCGATGCCCGACTTGTCAGGCGACGCGCTTGCCGATGCTTTGCATGCACAGGCTCTTGCACGCTGGCAGACCGGTGGATTTTACCGGTTTCTCAACCGGATGGTGTTCCGTGCCGCAACGCCCGGCGACCGCTTTCGTATCTACCAGCGCTTCTATCGTTTGCGCGCACCGCTCATCGAGCGGTTCTACGCCGGACGGTCAACGACGTTCGACAAAATGCGGGTCTTGGCGGGGAAGCCACCTGTCCCTATTGGCCGTGCGTTGAAGGTTCTTCAGGAGACTTGAGTTGAAGCGCGCGGTAGTGATCGGGGCCGGTTTTGGCGGCCTCGCACTGGCAATCCGGCTGCAATCGGCCGGCATCGAAACCACCATCATCGAATCGCGCGATAAACCGGGCGGGCGCGCCTATCACTGGGTGAAAGACGGGTTCACGTTTGACGCGGGCCCCACGGTGATCACCGATCCCGACTGCCTGGAGCAGCTGTGGGCCTTGTCGGGTCGCAAGATGGCGGACGACGTCACGCTGCTGCCGGTGTTTCCGTTCTACCGGATCAACTGGCCCGACGGCACCAACTTCGATTATTCGAACCGTGAGGACGAATTGCGCGCCGAGATCGCCAAACTCAATCCCGAGGACGTCGCGGGCTATGAGAAGTTCCTCGAGTTTTCTTCCTACGTCTATGAGGAGGGCTACAAGAAGCTGGGCACGGTTGCGTTCCTCGACTTCAAGTCGATGATCGCCGCCTCGCCTGCGCTTATCAAGGCAAAGGCCTGGCAATCGGTCTACAAGCTGGTGTCGAAGTTCGTGAAGAACGAGAAGCTGCGCGAAGTGCTCAGCTTCCACACCCTGCTCGTCGGCGGCAACCCGATGAGCACGAGCAGCATCTATGCCCTGATCCACAAGCTGGAGAAAGTCGGCGGCGTCTGGTTCGCCAAGGGCGGTACGCAGGCGCTGATCGCCGGGATGGTCACCCATTACGAGCGACTGGGCGGCGTCGTCCGCCTGAACGACGGCGTGGAGGAAATCGAGACGCAGGGCGACAAGGTCGTCGGCGTGCGGACCAAGAGCGGCTGGCGGACCGATACCGATGCGGTCGCCTCCAACGCCGATGTCGTGCACACCTATCGCGACCTGATGCCCCATTCGAACCGCGCACAGCGGGCGACGCGCTCGCTGGTCAAGAAGCGTTACTCGCCGTCGCTGTTCGTCGTCCACTTCGGCCTGAAGGGCGCGTGGCCGGGCATTCCGCATCATGTCATCATGATGGGACCACGCTATGCCGGGCTGCTGAAGGACATTTACGAGCACGGCGTGCTGAGCGAGGACTTCTCGCTGTACCTCCACCACCCGACCGTCACCGACCCGAGTCTGGCGCCCGAGGGATGTTCGACCTTCTACGTCC
>JANMJZ010000192.1:0-3345 GCA_031371635.1 Sphingomonadales bacterium
AAGAACCACCGCTGTCATAGGTCACAAAATTGTCACAGGAGCGCAAAAGTGTGAGAATTCCGAACTTTTCGGGAGTTGAAAAAGCGGCGGCCGCGGTCGCGAAGATTGTGTTGCCGACGCCGCTGTTAACTTTTGGGCACGCGGGCGTAACGATTTTCGCCAAAGCCGAATCGCTGCAGCCGGTGGGCGCATTCAAGCTTCGAGGGGCGTGGTGGCGACTGGTTTCGCTTTCGCCCGAAGAGCGCGCGCGCGGCGTCGTCGCGTTTTCCTCGGGCAACCATGCGCAGGGCATTGCCTGGGCGGCGAAGCGTCTAAGCATTGCCGCGACCATCGCCATGCCATCCGACGCCCCCGCGGCCAAGCTTGCCGGGACGCGCGCACTGGGCGCCGAGGTCGTGCTTTACGACCGCGCGACGGAAAGCCGCGAGATGATTGCGACAAGGCTTGCTGAAGAGCGCGGCGCAACTCTGGTGCCTAGCTTCGACGACCCCTGGGTCGTGGAGGGGCAGGGTAGCGCCGGGATCGAAGCGACCGCGCAAATGGCGATGCTCGGCCACGCTCCCCCCGACCTCGTCGTCGCCTGCTGCGGCGGTGGCGGCCTGTCCGCAGGACTCGCGCTCGCCTGTCCGGATGCGCGAATTACTGTCGTCGAACCGGAGGGCTGGGACGACATGGGCAATTCACTTAGCGCCGGTCACATCGTCCCGGTTGGTACCAGCCCGCCGCCGACGGCGTGCGACGCCCTGATGACAAAGGAAGTAGCGCCCCTGACCTTCGACATCCTGAAAGCGCGCGGCGCAACCGGGGTGTCCGTGACCGAAACCGAGATCGAGGACGCCATGCGCTTCGCCTATGCCACCCTGCGCCTCGTCATCGAACCGGGCGGCGCAGTCGCGCTTGCCGCGATCCTGTCGGGCCGGGTCCGACCCGGCGCGCGCACGCTGATCACCTTGTCGGGTGGCAATGTCGACTCGGCCCAGTTCGCCACCGTTCTGGCCCGCAGGGCATGAACGGGCTTGCGCCTGGGCTACTGATGATCGCCGTCTTCGCGCTTACCGCGGGTGGCATTTACCTCATCAGAAAGGGGCAGGATCGCAAGCGCGGAACGCTGATGCTGGTCGCTGCCGCCGTCTTCTTCGCCAACGTCGTCATCATGACGCTCTAGCGGTCGGGCAAATTGTCGAAGGTCCGGCGCAATTCCTTGAGCGTTTCGGCGGTGATGCGCAGCGCTTCCGGATCGAACTCGGACATCAGTTCCGTCACGTCCGGCGCAACGGTGCTCAGAAATTCCTCGTGCCGCGCCTCGCCCGCCGGCGTCAGGAATACGCAGCGGTCATTGGCGAGCAGGTCTATGCGCAGGAAGCCGAGCTGGGCCAGGCGCTCCACGGTCGCATCCATGTCGCTCAGTTCGACCTGAAAGCACCAGGCCAGGGTCGACACCGTCTCGCTGCTCTTCTTCTGGCGGACCAGATAGTTGATCACGCCGAACTGGCGCGCATCCAGTTCTCCCGCAGCCGGATTGAACCGCTCGCGTGTCAGATGCTCGAGAATCGCGATATCCGTGAAGATGTCGAGCAGCATCGCCCGCGTCGCCGGATCCTCGCTATCGAGTGCTCCTGCCACCTTCGCACCCTTACCGGATGGGGGAATTCGGCGCGAGGCGCATGTCGAGGTAATTGTCGACCGACGCCATAAGCTCGGTCCCTTCCTTCTCGAAGAAATGGTTCGCGCCGCGAATTTCATCGTGATGGATGGTGATGTGCTTCTGGGTCCGCAGCTTGTCGACCAGCTTCTGCGTGGCATTGGGCGTCGCCACCTCATCGCCGGTCCCCTGGATGATGATGCCGGAGGAGGGGCAAGGGGCGAGGAACGTGAAGTCGTACATGTTCGCGGGCGGTGCGATCGAGATGAATCCCTTGATCTCCGGTCGGCGCATCAGCAGCTGCATGCCGATCCACGCTCCGAAGCTGAACCCGGCAATCCACGTCGTCTGCGCCTCAGGATGAACCTGTTGCACCCAGTCGAGCGCCGAGGCGGCGTCCGACAGTTCGCCGACGCCATTGTCGAATACGCCCTGCGACTTGCCGACCCCCCGGAAGTTAAACCGAAGCGTGGCGAACCCGCGCCGCACGAAGGTCTGGTAGAGCGACTGCACGATGCGATTGTTCATCGTGCCGCCCGCCTGCGGATGGGGATGCAGGATCATCGCAACCGGCGCGCGGGGGCGTGGACCCGGCGCAAAACGGCCTTCGAGACGGCCTTCGGGTCCGGGGATAATGACTTCGGGCATGTGTTCTCGATTGCGTTGGCCGCGTCGCCCGGAGCCCGGAACGACGCGACGAGTGTTTGCGAAAGCTGGCGCGCTATATAGGGGGCGGCGTAACAATCGCAACGGCGCTGGATCGCGCGCACGGAGAAGCAGGTGCCGGAAAGGCTTTATCTCGACCATGCGGCGACGGCGCCCCTGCTGCCCGTCGCGCGCGCTGCGCTGGTTCGCGGCATGGATATATGGGCCAACCCCTCGTCACCCCATTACCCGGGACGCGCAGCCCGGGCAGCGCTGGAGCATGCGCGGGAACGGCTGAAAGCTGCGCTCGACTGGACGGGAGAAGTCATTTTCACCAGTGGCGCGACCGAGGCGATCGATCTGGCGGTGGGCCATTCGACGGCGGATACGCTGCTGGTGGGGGCGACCGAACATGACGCCGTGCAGCGAAGGGCAAGCGGCGCGGTCGTCCTTCCCGTCGGCCCGGACGGGATCGTCGCCGGCCATGTGCTCACGGGCCGTCTTGGCGCCCTGCGCGCATCGCTGCCGCTCGTCGTGGTGCAAAGTGCGAATAGCGAGACCGGCGTCTTGCAGCCACTGGATGAACTGGCCCCCATTGTGCGGACCGCAGGGGGGCTGCTGTTCGTGGACGCGTCGCAGTCTGCCGGCAAGCTGCCGCTGCCCGACGCCGACATGGTAGCAGTCTCAGCGCACAAGACCGGCGGACCACCGGGCATCGGTGCGCTGCTTGTCCGCAGCCTTGACATGCTCAAACCCAGCGGCGGCCAGGAACGCGGCTACCGCGGTGGGACCGAGAACCTGCCGGGCGCGATGGCCATGGTTGCAGCGCTCGAAAATCCGCGCTCCTGGGTCGACCGTGCCGGCGACCTGCGCGCCCATCTCGACGGGGCGATCGAGGCGGCGGGCGGGCAGGTCGTCGCCAGGACGTCACTCCGGATCGCTACGATTGCGTCCTACCGCATGCCCGGCGTCGCGTCCGCGGCGCAGCTCATCCAGTTCGACCTGGCGGGAATCGCCGTTTCTGCCGGCAGCGCCTGTTCGTCGGGTAGCCTGAAACC
>JANMJZ010000235.1:0-16720 GCA_031371635.1 Sphingomonadales bacterium
CACACACCAGGTCCCATTAATCTGGCCAGGTTTGAGGCCAAACAAGAGGCCGAGCTGCGCTCACACAGAAAAGAAAATAATCGAATCGGGGCGCAGAGGGCGACCAGACGCTCGTCTTGGTCGACGGCGTGCGCGTCAACAATCCCTCGGCGACGGGCGGCGCGTTCGATTTCGGCAATTTGCTTGCAGGCAACATCGAGCGCATCGAAGTGCTGCGCGGGCCGAACTCGGTGCCATGGGGCAGCCAGGCGCTGGGCGGTGTCGTCAACATCGTCACCGCACCGGCGACCGAGGATTTCGGCGCGAACCTCAATGCCGAATACGGCTACAAAACTGCCAGCAAGCTGGTCGGCAATGTCCGCGGCGGTATCGGCCCGATTCGCGCGTCGCTCGGCGGCGGATATTTCGACGACGACGGCATCTCGGCGTTCAAGCTGGGCACCGAGCGCGACGGCTACCGCCAGTATGCGGCGAACGGCCGCGTCGAGATCGACCTGTCGAGCGATGTCAGCGTCGACCTGCGCGGCAATTATGCCGACAGCCGCGTCGGCTTTGACGGGTTCCCGCCGCCCTTCTTCAGCTTCGCCGACACGACGGGTTACAGCACGACGAGGCAGGCGTTCGGTTATGCAGGCGTCAATGCCGCATTGTTCGACGGCGCGCTGAAGAACCGCATAGCGTTCACGATTTCCGACACCCGCCGGGCGAGTTTTTCGAGTGCGACAGCTGCCCCCGCCCGCTTCAAGGGGCGCAGCGAGCGGTACGAATATCAGGGAGACGCCACCATCGCGCCATGGCTGCGCACGGTGTTCGGCATCGAGCATGAAAACTCGCGGTTCAACAACGGAACCGATACCGTTTCGACCGGCGTGACCAGCGGCTACGCGCAGCTGATTGCCAACCCCGTAGAGACCTTGACGCTTACAAGCGGCGTCCGCGTCGACGATCACCGCAGCTATGGCACCAAGACGACATTCAGCGCGAACGCGGCGTGGCGCGTCGGCAGGTCGACGGTCGTGCGCGCAAGCTATGGCGAGGGGTTCAAGGCACCGACCCTTTACCAGCTTTATAGTATTTATGGGACTTGTGTGGTGGGCAGAAAGTGCGACCTGCAGCCCGAAACGGCCCAAAGCTACGACTTCGGCATCGAACAGAGCCTGATCGACGGCGCGTTCAAGATCGGGGCAACCTATTTCCACCGCGACACGACCAACCAGATCGACTTTACGACGAAGCCGCCGCGCGCGGACCGGCCCTTCGGCTATTATTTAAACATTGCCCGCACGCGCGCCGAGGGGGTCGAGACGTTCGTCGAACTGCGCCCCTCGCGGACGCTGGTGCTCAATGCCAACTACACCTTCACCGATGCGAAGAACCGGTTGACCGGCATCGTGCTGCTTCGCCGTCCTCAGCACAGCATCAACGCCAACCTCGACTGGGCCCCGCGCGACTGGTTGCGGCTCGGCGCGAGCGTCCAGACCGTGAGCGACAGCCGCGACAGCGATTACCTGACGTTCAGCCCGACCAGCCTCGACGGCTATACCCTCGTTGGCCTGCGCGCCTCGGTGGCACTAGGGGACCGGTTCGAAGTCTATGGCCGTGTCGAGAACCTGGCCGATACCCGCTACGAAACCGTGTCGGGTTACGGCGTGTACGGCCGCAACGCACATGTCGGCGTGCGCGTGAAACTGTGAGATTGGCGAAACCGGGCGGCGCTGTTACGCTGGCCCGCGACAAAGGACTGAATCGATGACCAAGCAATCTGCCACCGCCGCGCTGATCTGGACCGCCATTCTCGGGGCGACGTCGATTTTCGGCAGCTATTTCTTCGCCTGCGTCTTCCCGTTCGCAGCGATCGCGACGCTTGCGGCCCTTACACTCGATGCGCGTCGCGGTGCCGCGCTGGTCGGGGCGAGCTGGCTGGCGAACCAGATCGTGGGGTTCACGCTCATGAACTACCCGCACGAGTTTTCCACGGTCGCGCTCGGTGTCTCGCTGGGTCTGGGCGCCTTTGCGGCCTATGGCATTGCACGGTTCGTGCTGGGACGCGTGGCGCAGCCCCTCGGCGCGGTCGTTGCGCTCGCGGCAGGGTTCGTGGCCTATCAGATCATCATCTATGTCGGGGCGCTCGGCTTTGGCGGCGCGGATAACTTCTCTGCGGCCATTATCCGGGGCGTCGCGCTGAACGACGCGATCTGGTTCGCCGTGCTCTTCGCGCTTTACTCGGGCTTGAGCCGTGCACTTCCCGACATGTTCGGCAACCGGGGCGTCGCGCTTCCCGCCTGAGCGCGGAACGGTTCAGGGGAACTGTTCAGGGCAATGCTCGTTCCCGTTTCGTAACGCCGCCTGCACAGGGCCAGCGGCATTGCGGGAGTAAGCGCATGAAGGGCATCCTGCTTTGGGCGATCGGCATTCCGATCCCCATCATCATCCTGCTCTACCTGTTCGTATTCAGATAGGCGCAGCATAAGCGGGCTTGACCGCGCGGTCGTTCGGTCCGACCATCGTTCGATGACCAGTCCGACAGATCCGATGAACATGTTCCGCGACGTCGTGAACCAGTGGGAAAAGCTGGCAAACGAATATGGCAGCCAATTCCTTGCCCGCCCCGAAGCGGCACAGGCGATGCATAGCGTCACCGCTGCCGGACTTCAGGTACAGAATGCGGTTTCCGACGCGATGGCGAAGGTGTTGGCCGCTGCAAACATGCCAAGCAAGGCAGAGATTGAGACGCTGGGGCAACGCCTGACGGCAGTAGAGGCAAGTCTCGTCCGTATCGAAGCGCTGCTCTCCGGCAGCAGTGCCGCGTCCCCCGTGACAAAGGTCAGGCCCACCCGCGGACGCAAGCCTGTATCGGCCGCATGAGCGACGCGCCCGACATCCTGGAGCGCGCGCAAACGGAGTTCGAGCGCGCCATGCTGCGCAATATAAAGGGGCTGGACTATTTCGCTTCGCCCGCGCCGGTGCTTGGTGCGAGCGCCAAGGAAACGCTGATCGCGCGCGGGCCCCTACGTTTTTATCACTATAAGCCGCTCGTCGATGACGTGTACCGCGTCCCCGTCATGCTCGTCATGGCTACGACAAATCGGGGCTATATCTTCGACTTGGTCCCGGGGCAGAGCTTCGTGGAGTTCCTTCTGCAGCGCGGGTTCGACGTCTTCATGGTCGATTGGGAAGCGCCCCGACCCGACGAAAAGCACCTCGCGATGGAAGACTATGTCGGCGACTTCCTGCCGCAGTGCGTTGCCAGGGTGGCTGAGGTCACCGGCGAGCCGGATCTGTCTGTTGTCGGCTATTGCTTCGGCGGCGTCCTCTCGCTCCTATGGGCAAGCCTTTATGCGACCGACAATCTGAAGAACCTCGTCACATTTACCACCCCCGTGAATTTCGACGGAATGCCGCTGTTCCAGTCATGGTCGGACAAGCGCTTCTTCGACGTCGACCGGCTCGTCGATACGCTCGGCAACTGCCCGGCGGAGATGCTTTATACCTCGTTCGACATGCTGCGTCCCGGCGGCCGGATTGCAGGAAATATCCGGCTGTGGGACAATCTGTGGAACGACGAATTCGTCAAATCCCACCGCATGTTTGACCGTTGGAGCGCCGATATGCTGCCCCTGGCAGGCGAATATTTCCGCCAGACGACCAAGCAGCTGATGTGGGACAATGCGCTGATGAAGGGAACGATGACCGTCGGCGGCCGCAGCGTGGACCTGTCGCGGATCACGGTGCCCTTCCTGCATGTTACGGCCGAACACGATCATATCGTGCCCGCAGCCGCATCCGAACCACTGATCGAGATGGTCAGCTCGGACGACAAGCAGGCCGTGGTTCTGAAAGGCGGACATGTCAGTCTCGTCGCCGGAGGCAATGCCATCAAGCGCCTGTGGCCTCAGATCGACCGCTGGCTGGGAGAACGGAGCACATGACGACAACGATCGACTGTGGTGGCATCTGGGTCAGCATCCGGCCCTATGCGCGGGCAGATGCAACCGGCGTGGCGGAGTTTGCGGTCGGCCTGCCGGAACACGACCTGCTGTTCCTCAGCCGCGACATCAAGCATGCCCGCGTCATCGAAGCCTGGACCGACGCGGTCAATGCTGGCGAGATCGAAAGTCTGGTCGCAACCGCTATGATCGATGGCAATGATGTGGTGGTCGGGACAACCGCGATCGTCCGCGATCCGCTCGGCTGGTCGCCACATGTCGCGGAGGTCCGCCTGCTCGTTTCACCGACGATGCGCGGAAAGGGCCTCGGCCGCGCGCTACTCGACGCCAGTATCACACTTGCCCGCGAAGCCGGCGCAACGAAGCTGATGGCCCGGATGACGCCGGATCAGCGCGGCGCGATCACGCTGTTCGAAGAGAGCGGCTTCCGCGGCGAGGCGATGCTGCGCGATCATGTGCAGGGGCGCGATGGTGCGCTTCACGACCTTGCAATCCTGTCGCTGAATGTCGGCCAGAGCGACGCCCGTCGCGAGGCGCTCGCCTGACAAAAATGCTGCATGCAAATGCTGCACTTGATCGGTTGCGAAACAAAACGCTCGACAAGTGCATCCTTTAGGGCAGGATAAGCATTCGGTACGCTAGCCAGAAGAGCCGCGACCGTTCGCGAGAAGGATTTTTACGTGCAGACACAGACACATGACACCATTGCGCCGCCCTCTAAGCTGCTGGCGCTGACCGAGCTAGGCCGCGCCGCTATCGAATTCGGCGCCCTTCCCATCGCTGCGCCGCTGCTGATGAGCGCCCCGCGCGGCGACGGCCACCCTGTCATGGTGCTGCCGGGCTTCACGACCACCGACCTCTCCACATCGGTGCTGCGCCGCTATCTCAAGCGCCTCGGCTATGACGCTCATGCCTGGGAATTAGGCCGCAACCTCGGCCCTCGTGCCATCGGTCGCGAAGGTGAAAAGCTTATCGCCCGGTTGGAAGCCATCCACGAAGCGACCGGCAAGACTGTCAGCCTCGTCGGCTGGAGCCTGGGCGGCATCCTCGCGCGACAGCTGTCGCGCCGCCGTCCCGACCTTGTCCGCCAGGTCATCACGCTCGGCTCGCCCTTCACGGGCGATCCACGCGCGACCAATGTGTGGAAGGCCTATGAATTTCTCACCGGCCAGCGCCTGCGCGACGACGATACTCAGCGGCAGTTGCGCGAAAGCGAACTGGCGCCCCCAGTCCCATCTACGGCAATTTTTTCCAAATTCGACGGCATCGTCGCCTGGCAGAATTGCCTCGAGCCTGAAGCGCCGACGACCGACAACATAGAAGTCGCCGGCAACCATTGCGGCCTCGGCGTCAATGGCACCGTACTTTACGCCGTTGCCGACCGGCTGGCGCAGAACGAGGATAGCTGGACGCCGTTCGTCCGCAGCGGCCTGAAGGCGCTGCTCTACCCGTCCTCGGGGCACAAGGTTCACTGATCGAAACGCCCCGGCCAACGGCCGGGGCGGCTTCATTCAGTCTTTGGACGGCCGCCACGCCGCCATGGCATCGCGACCGAACTGCGCAATCAGGTCGCCAACTTCCTTGACCTGGGTCATCGAGCGTGCGCCCTGTTCCTTGACGAAATCGGTTTGGATCTTTGCAAGCTCGCTGACCGACTTGACGCTGGCGGCCGAACGCATTGCGGCAAACGCCGCGCGCGTGTTCTCTTCCGCGTGGTCGAGGACCTTGCTGTTCAGCGCTGCAGCATTGCCCGCCGCCTTGGTGCTCACGTCCTTGAGGGATTTCCCTGCCTTCTTGACCGTTTCCGCAGCCTTTTCCGTGATCTTCTCGCCCTTTGCCATCATGCTGTCTCCTTGATCTTCTTCGACTTTGAAGGTGATTTCGGCGGCTTTGCGACGACTGGCGCCCCACCCGCTCGGGTCGCGGCAAGCAACTCGGCGAACGACTGGCGCAACGCCGCCGCATAAGCGTCTGGATCGGGCATCATGTCGCGGTCGCAGGTAAAGCTGATCGCGATCTCGTCGACATAGGAATAGATCGTGTTGATCAGGCCCATCGAGTCAAAGATCGGCCCCAGCCCGTACATCTTGACCATCTTCGCGCCACAGAAATACAGCGGTACCCGGCTGCCCGGCACGTTCGTCGCCACAACGTTGAAAACCGGCGCTGTCGCATTGGCAACGCCCAGCCGCGTATACAGGCGCGCGCCGAGGCCAGCGAGCCCGCTTGGGATCAGCTGTGAATAATCGGTCAGCGTCCGCGCGCCCACCGCATTGGTCAGCCCCTTCGAATTGACGGCATCGGCATGAATATGCGCCAGCCGTTCGAGCGGATCGGCAATATGCGTGCCTAGGCTGACGACCATCGCCGACACCAGATTGCCCAGTGCGGCCTTCTCGTTTTCCTGCCGCACCGAAATCGGGGCCATCGCCGTCAGGTTCGCCTCGGGCAGTTCGCCCTTGTCGTTCAGATAGATGCGCAACCCCCCGCCGATGATGGCAAGGATTGCGTCGTTGACGGTGGCCCCGGGCACCGCATCCTTGATGGCGCGCACGTCATTGAGTGGGAACGGCACCCCGTCGAACACGCGGTGCGACGACACCTTGGCATTGAAACGCGTCTTGGGGGGCACGCGAGCGCCCGCAATAGAGAGGTCGCCCTTTGTGAGTTCGCTGGCCAGCCGGGCGATCCCGGGCACCGACCGCGCCATGGTCTCGAGATATTTCTGTGGCTGGCGCAGCGCATTGAAATAGCCGCTGATCAGCAGGTCGCCGATGCCGGGCTTGCTGTCCGGCTTCCACTCTTCCTCCGGGAAGCGGTTCGACTTGTCGGGTGAAAGGTCATGCACGGCGGCCGACATCTCAACGCCCGACATCCCGTCGATTGCAGCATGATGCACCTTGGCAACCAGTGCGAAACAGCCCTTCGGCAGCCCCTCGATGTTATCGAGCCCTTCGACGATGATGAACTCCCATAATGGCTTCGTCAGGTCCATCGGTCGTGAATGGAGGCGAGCCACCTGTATGCACAGCTGGCGCCAGTCGCCGGGCGCCGGCAGCGCTATGTGACGGACGTGGTATTCCAGGTCGAAATCGGGATCCTGAATCCAGTAGGGATGGTCGATGTCGAAAGGCACGCGGACGAGTCGTTCGCGAAACGACTTGGCTCCGCCCAGCCGGCTTTCGATGAACTGCAAAATATCCTTGAACCGGACGAATCCATTGGGCGCCGTAGAGGGGTCGTAGATCCCGACCGACCCGATGTGCATCGGCGTCGTAGGCGTTTCCATGTAGACGAAACTGGCATCCTGCCCGCTCAGCTGTTGCATCCCACTCTCCCCGCGCAGCTTGGGCTGCATCATTTCGTCTATAATGCTGGACCGGATTCGCGCGCGGGGCAAGACGTCGCTCACGGTTCGTGTAACCTGCGCCCGGCCCGCGTCGAAACGTGCCGGAGGGAGACACACTAATGCTCGCACAGCGTTTCGCGCGGTACATCGCCTTTGCGCTGTGCATCATGTTGTTCGCGCTGGGTGTCCAGATGGCACCGGTCGGCTTCTGGGGCCGCGCACTTGCCGTCCTGCCGGGAATACTCGTGCTCGTCGGCATCCACGACGTGCTTCAAACGCGCCATTCGGTCCTGCGCAACTACCCGGTGATCGGGCATGTCCGCTGGCTGGTGGAGACGATCCGGCCCGAGATACGCCAGTACCTGCTCGAAGACGATAATGAGGCAACGCCCTTTTCCCGCGCGCAGCGCTCGCTCGTCTACCGGCGCGCAAAGGGTGTGTCGTCCGACCACCCCTTCGGGACGCTGCTCGACGTCTACGCCCGCGACTATGAGTATATCCAGCATTCGACGCGGCCGGTCGACACGCCCGATCCCAAGACCTTTCGCATCACGATCGGCAACGACCAGTGCACCCAGCCCTATTCGGCGAGCATCTTCAACGTATCGGCTATGAGCTTCGGCTCGCTGTCCGCCAACGCCATTCGCGCGCTCAACCGCGGCGCGGCCATGGGCGGCTTCTACCACGACACCGGGGAAGGGAGCATCAGCCCCTACCATCGCGAAGGCGGCGGTGACATCGTCTGGGAGATCGCCAGCGGCTATTTCGGCTGTCGCGATGCCGCCGGGCGCTTCGATCCTGAAAAGTTCGCAGCACAAGCGGTCGATCCGCAGGTCCGGATGATCGAGATCAAGCTGAGCCAGGGTGCGAAACCCGGCCATGGCGGCATCCTGCCCGCGCAGAAGGTGACGCCCGAGATCGCCCGGACCCGCGGCGTACCGCTGGGCGAGGATTGCATTTCCCCGCCTCGCCACTCGGCGTTCTCGACGCCGCTCGAAATGATGGCCTTTATCGCCGAACTGCGCCGCCTGTCAGGGGGAAAGCCGGTCGGATTCAAGCTTTGCCTGGGCCACCCCTGGGAATTCATGGCGATCGTGAAAGCAATGATCGCCAGCGGCGTCGTCCCCGATTTCATCGTAGTGGATGGCGGCGAAGGGGGCACGGGGGCAGCTCCCGTGGAATTCAGCGATCACATCGGCACCCCGATGCGCGAGGGTCTGTTGTTCGTGCACAACACGCTCGTCGGCGCCGGGCTGCGCGACCAAGTCAAGATCGGCGTCGCAGGCCGCATCGTCAGCGCCTTCGACATTGCCACGGTGCTCGCGATGGGCGCAGACTGGACCAATGCGGCGCGCGGCTACATGTTCGCGCTCGGCTGCATCCAGTCGCTAAGCTGCCACACCAATAAATGTCCCACGGGCGTCGCGACGCAGGACCCGGGCCGGCAGCGCGCCCTTGTCGTGCCCGACAAGGCAGAGCGCGTGCACAAGTTCCACGACCGTACCGTTACCGTCCTCGCCGACATGCTGGCGGCGGCGGGCCTGACCCATCCTGACGACCTGCGCCCCTATCATCTTGTCCATCGGGTGAGCCCGACCGAGATCCGGCCATTCGATCAGGTGCACCAGTTCCTTGGCGCAAACGACCTTGTCGATGGCACGTGCACCCTGCCCTTCTACCGCGACAACTGGGCGCGCGCACGGGTCGAAAGCTTCGACCCGCTCCCGTGATCAGCGCGCGACCGCGTGACGCCGGGCCCAGAGGAAATAGACCGCGAGACCCAGCAGATTCCACACGAGGAAGTAGAGCTGCGTCCGGCTCGGCAGGCTGATGAACAGGTAAAGGCACCCCAGCGTTCCCGCCGCGGCGACGAGCGGCCCCAGCGGCGTGCGGAACGGACGGATCGCGTCGGGCTCCCGGTAACGCAAAACGATCAGACAGATGCAGACGGCGATGAATGCCGCGAGCGTGCCCGCATTGGCGAGCGCCGCGATCTCGCCGAGCGGCAACAGTCCGGCCAGGATGGCGACGATCACTGCCGTCATCAACGTGATGCGAACCGGCGTGCCGCGCGACGATACACGGGCCAGGCTTGCAGGCAGCAGGCCGTCGCGCGCCATCACGAAGAAGATACGGCTCTGGCCATAGAAAAAGGCGAGCAGCACTGTCGGCAACGCGATCACCGCCGAACCCGCCAGGAACGTTGCCGCCCCGCCCTGCCCGATTTCGCGCAGGATCAGCGCCAGCGGCTCCGGGCTGCCGGAAAATCGCGTATAGGACAAAGCGCCGACGGCCGTGACCGCGACCGCCATGTAGATCGCCACGCAAACCACCATCGAACCGACGATGCCGATCGCAAGATCTCGACCGGGATTTTTAGTTTCCTCGGCCGCGGTCGAAATTGCGTCGAAGCCGTAAAAGGCAAAAAAGATGATCGCGGCAGCGGCCATCACGCCGCGCTCGGCCCCATCCGGCGCCAGCGCCTTGGGAAAACCGAATGGCATGAAGGGTTCGAGGTTGGCCCCGTTGAAATGTGGCAGCGCCACCGCCACGAATACGGCCAGCGCGATCAACTTCACCACGACCAGGACCGCATTCAGCGTAGCGCTTTCCTTGGTCCCGACGATCAGCAACCCGGCAACGACGGCAATGATGAAGATGGCGGGCAGGTTTACGATACCGCCAAGCTCGGGACCCTGTGCCAGCGCCATCGGGAAGCCGAATGTCGCTTTCAGCAACGGTGCCGCATAGCCCGACCAGCCGACTGCGACGGTCGAGACGACCAGCGAATATTCAAGGATAAGGCTCCATCCGATCACCCAGGCAATCACCTCGCCCAGAACCGCATAGCTGTAGGTATAGGCGCTGCCCGACGCCGGCATCATCGTCGACATCTCGGCATAGGCGAGCGCCGCGCAGGCGCAGATCCCGCCCGCGATGGCGAAAGACAGGATGACGGAAGGGCCCGCCAGCCCCGCCCCGACGCCGATCAGCGTCAGGATGCCCGTGCCCACGATGGCGCCCACGCCCAGCGCGACGAGTTGCGGCCACGACAGGGTGCGCGCGAGCCGGTGATGCTCGGGCTGATCGTCCCCATGGACGATGATTTTCTTGCGAAACAGCGAACTCAAATCTCTTACCCCTACTTCCCGAAGCCGAACACATCCTGATGGTAAACGCCGTCCTCGATCAGGCCTTCCAGCCAGGTCGAACCCACCAGATGGTCGCCGCCGGTCTTGTTTGCATGAATGCGGATCAGCGTGTCGCGGACGGCGGGCGCCATGAAACGGCCGTCGCCGCACAGGAAGATCTGGCCGCCGTTCTGGACGACATCCCAGACGGCATCGCGCGCTGCCCAGATGGCGTCCTGCACATAACGGTGCGGATGCCCCTGCAATTGCGACCAGGCCATGTGCAGGTCGATCACGCCCTCGCCGGCCCAGTGTTCCATCTCCGCCCGGCACAACCAGTCATGGTCGGGGTGGCGCGCGCCGAAGAACAGGTGGCAGGATGCGGTGGCCTTCAGGGCGGAGCGCTCCTGAATGAAACCGCGCAGCGGCGCATAGCCTGTGCCGGGACCGATCAGCACCAGCGGCACCGCGCCGTCCTGTGGCGGTGCAAACGGCGGATTGGGCCGGCGGACATAGGCGAATACATGCTCGCCGACGCTCAGGTCGCGCATATGGGTCGAGGCGAAGCCCTGGTGCGTCCCGACACCCGACCACGCCGGCGCCTGAACCGTGCCTACGATCAGGTCGCACGCGTCGGGGCTTTCCAGCGGCGAAGAAGCAATCGAATAGAACCGCGGCGCAACGGCCGAGGATAGTTCGACAAATCTGTCGAGGCTAAGCTCGGCGGCAGGGTATTTCACCAATAAGCCAAGCAGAGTAAGCCGCTTGTCGGCAACTTCCGCCTGCCACACCGCATCTTGGGCAAGCTTTGCCAGTTCGGCCTTCGTATTCGGGCAGCGCGTCTGTTCGGCAACAACGTCGAGAGCGCGTCGCGGCATCGGATCCTGTATCTCGACAAAATCGGTCAGCAGCTGGCGAACAGTGACCGTGCGCCCGATCGGCAGGTGGCGGAACCTGCCGCTTGATCCCGAAGGCACGACCTGCATCGCGCCTGGGACGCCGAGCCGCTCGATGGCGAGGTCGACATGCTCCTTCCGGTTGCGCGCATAGACTGCGATATGGTCGCCCGCCGCATAGGCCTGTCCCTCGGGCAGCTTTACCGTAATGAATCGTGTCGAACCGCGCGGCTGTTCCTGCGCGAAGTCCCACAGTCCATCGGCCGGAAGGACAAGCTCGTCGTTGCGCACGATCTCCATCTCGACCGCCTGATCTGGCAGCACCGCGGCACGCGCGTCGCGGCCGTCGACGATCTGCAGCGACAGGCCGGATGCCTTCACCGGCTCCCCCTTGCTGCCAAGGGCCGCCCATAGGTCCTTGAGGAAGGCTGCGACCCCGCCGTCGAAATCACCGTCACCATTGGCCTCGCCCCGCGCGCACAGCCGCTTTGCCCCCGTTGCTTCGAATGCCGCATCGACCTTCTTGGGGAATGCCTGGTAATTGGGCCACTGGCTGTTGCCGATGCCGAGCACGGCAAAGCGGGTGTCGGGCCATTTCGCATCGGCGAACTGCCCGGCATCGATCGCAGATTCAGCGGCAAGCGCACTGTCCGGCGCCCGACCATTATAGGTCGCGGTTACGACCACGATGACCCTGTCCTCGGGCAGGGTGTTCAGGGCCTCGTCCATCGACACGCTGCGCGCCTCGAACCCGTCGTTGCTCGCGCGTTCGACGATCTCCTCGGCAATGTCGCGCGCGGTGCCGAGCGACGTCCCATAAATTACCGAAAGGCGCTGCCCCGCGCCTGCTGCCGAGCCGATCTCGCTGCCGCCCTCCTTGATCCGGACCGGTTCGGCCACCGTCAGCCGCTCGTTGGGCTTGCGCATGCGGACCCGCATCCAGAAATCGTCCGGCTTGATCGACAGCGATTCCTTCAGCGTCATGCGATAGCCGCGCCGGTCAGCAATCGCGAATTTCTGAAGCACCATCGCCAGCGCGAGCTTCGCTTCGACCAGCGCGAACTGCCGTCCGATGCAGGCGCGCGCACCATTGCCGAACGGCTTGTAAGCGTGCGGGTGATGCGTGGCTTCCGCGTCGTGCAGCCACCGGTCGATGTCGAATTCCTCGGGCGCGTCCCACGCGCTCGGATGACGCTGCAGGCCCGGCGCATATATGTTGACCGGCCGGTCCTTGCGCAGCTTCCATTTGCCGCCGATCACCTGGTCCTCGTAGGGGCCTACGGAAAATGCCGGTGCGGTCGGCCACAGCCGCTGCGTCTCCTTCACGATCCGCTCGATCACCTTCAGGTGGGCGAGGTGCTCATACGCCGGCCGGGTGTCGCCCGGCAGTACGCGATCCACCTCGGCATAGGCCTGCGCCAGCACGGCGGGAGCCTTCAGCAATTCCATGAAGGCAAAGGTCAGCAGGCCCGACGTCGTTTCATGGCCCGCGATCAGGAAGGTCAGGACCTGGTACCGGATGTTGAGATCGTCGAGTCCCTCCCCCGTCTCAGGGTCGACTGCGGTCAGCATCAGATTGAGCAGGTCCTTTGCGTCGGTCGGGTTTGCCCGGCGCTGCGCGATCACATCATCGACGAGCTTGTTCATCGTCGCAATGTCGGCGTTGAACTGTGCCGTCGATTTCTTCGCGAACCGTTGCTGGATCGGCAGACGCGTGATGACGTTCAGCGCCTCTCCCAGCGCCTCGCCCAGCGACAGCAGGAACGGATCGAGCTCGCCATGCTCGAAACTCTCGAAACGATGCCCGAACCCGGCGATGGCGATGCTGTCGAGCGTCAGCCGCGTCATATCGTCGGCGACAAGGATATCCTGCCCCGCCAGTTGCTCCCATTTCGCTATCAGCTTGTCGCAAACTTCGAGGATCAGGTCGTAATAACCGCGCATCGAGCGCTGGCTGAACGCGGGCAGCAGGATGCGGTGCGCCTTGCCCCAATTGGCTTCTTCGCTGAACGCCGTGAACAGGCCGTCTCCCGCGAACTTGCGCACCACGCGCAGGCCGGGGCCGGGGATCTTGCGAAACCGCGTCTCGTCGCACAGCTCGGCCACAAGATCCGGATGCGTCACGAAAATACCGACCCGGCTGCCGAAGCGCAGCTTGAAGATGCCCGGATCGACGAAATCTTTCGAAACGCTCAGCAGATGGCCGATCAGCCCGGCCTTGGGAATCTGGTGAAGGTTGCCCACGAGCGGCAGCGTCTTCGGCGCGGGAATTGTTGCAGTTTCAGTCATCGGCTCTTCGGCCCCCTCACTGATCGTCAGCCTAGAGCGTGATTTACCGTTCGTCACCTGCGGAACCGCGTGCGCTTTCCTCTCGTTGACCCTTGCACGGCCCTAATTCGGAGTTGCATCATGCGTACCCTCTATCTGGCGACGGCAGCCACCTTGGCACTATGTGCGTGCGCCCCCAGCGCGAACACTTCGACCACGATCGACAACACGT
The DNA here is from genome assembly GCA_031371635.1 of Sphingomonadales bacterium. GTDB lineage: Bacteria > Pseudomonadota > Alphaproteobacteria > Sphingomonadales > Sphingomonadaceae > Sphingomonas_O. The sequence continues at coordinate 13,824 of JANMJZ010000235.1, forward strand.
CGATGTCCTCCAACGACAACATGACGGTGCCCACCGACGAAACGGTGGCCAACGGTTCCATGGGCGCAGGCGGCGCGACGGCCCCGGTGACCACCGACGACTTTCTCGCCAGCGCGGCGATGAGCGACAAATTTGAAATCGCTGCTGGCAAGATTGCCGCAACCAAGGCGTCCGACGCCAGCGTGAAGCGGTTCGGCCAGCAGATGGTCGATGCCCATAGCACGACCACCACCGCCCTGAAGGCGGCGACGAGCAAGGACAATGTCGCGCTTACCCCTCCTGCAGCGCTCGACGCGCGCCACCAGGCATTAATTCAGTCACTTATCGCCGCCGAGCCAGGCAACTTCGACGAGATCTACAAGGCCCAGCAGCGCGACGCGCATGCCGAGGCTCTCGCGCTGATGCAGGGCTATGCCGCAAATGGCGACAAGCCGGCAATCCGCAGCTTCGCGTCGGACACGGCGCCGAAGGTCCGGATGCATATGGACATGTTGTCCAAGCTTAAATGAACCACAATTAACCGGGAGACACGAGATGGCTACGACCAACAGTGACGACAAGTCGACTTCCGCATCGAACGGCAAGGACAGCAAGCGCAAGCACGACACCGAAGGAGGCAGCAACTCCGCCTTGTGGGGCGCTGCTGCCGCCGGTGTCGCCGTCGGCGTCGCCGCCATGATCGGTCGCAAGGCTGTAGTACAGGCACCGACTGCCCTTGCCGGCGATTGGGATGTCGCTTTGGCGGCCGAGCACAAGGCGGTCATCAAGATCTTCGACGTGCTTGAGGAGACCACGTCGAAGAACACGACGAAACGAACAATGATGCTGGCGAAGCTGAAACACGCCCTCGCCAAGCACGCACTTCAGGAAGAGAACACGATTTACCCCGCCTTGCGCGATACCGGGAAGACGGAGGAAGCCGATGGCCTGAACAAGGACCACGGCTATGTGAAGCAATACCTCTACGAGCTCGAAAACTGCCCGAAGGACAGCGATACCTTCTTGTCCATCTTGCGCCGCTTCCGTACCGACCTCGAAAAGCACGTTCGCGAGGAAGAGGATACCCTGTTCCCCGGGCTTAAGGCGCAGCTGTCGCCCGAAGCGAACAAGAAGCTGACTTTTGCAATGAACAAGGAAGGCTTCAAGCTCGCCTAGCGGACCCGATCGGGGGGGCCTATGCTCCCCCGACGACCTGCCGCAGCGCCCGAGCCAGGCCTCGGGTCTCGTCCTCGGTGCCGATCGTCATGCGAAGTCCCTGCGGCAGTCCCTGCCCCGGCACCCAGCGCACGATATAGCCCTGTGCCATCAGCGCTTCATAGGCAGCTTCTGCTGAAACATTGCCCTCGAAAAGCACCAGTACGAAGTTGGCTTTTGAGGGGACCGCTCTCAGCCCCGCGTTGCCCATCTTAGCGATTTCGTCGGCGAACCACGCGCGCCACTTTGCGTTATGAGAGCGACTTTCTACAATGAAATCCGGCGAATTCAGCGCGGCAACCGCCGCTTCTTGCCCTGCGGTCGTCACGCAAAACGGGGCGCGGATGCGGTGCATCGCGTCGATCGCGGCGGCAGGGCCATAGCCCCAGCCGATGCGCTCGGCGGCGAGGCCGTGGATCTTGGAGAACGTCCGCGTCACCACGACGTTCGATGCGACGCGCGCAAGGTCGAGCCCGCCATCATCTTCGCCGTCTTCCAGATATTCGGCATAGGCTTGGTCGAGCACGAGCATAATGTGTGGCGGCAGTCCGGCGTGGAGCCGCGCAATTTCGGCGCGGGCCGTGAACGTGCCGGTGGGGTTGTTGGGATTGGCCACATAAACCAGCCGTGTGCGGTCCGTCACACAAGCCAGAATGGCATCGACGTCCGTCCCGTAATCGAGGTCCTGCGCGATGACCGGCGTTGCCCCGACCCGCCGCGTTGCAATATCATACACGGCAAAGCCGTAGCGCACATAGATGACCTCGTCGCCCGGCCCGGCATAAGTGCCCGCGATCAGGTGAAGGATTTCATCCGACCCGGTGCCGTAGATGATCCGATCAGGGTCAAGATCATGATGCGCGGCGAGTGCCTGCCGTAGCAGGTGCGCGCTCGCATCCGGATAGCGTGCAAGATCGTCCTGATGGGCCGCGAAAGCGGCCGCAGCAGCTGGCGCAGTACCGAGCGGATTTTCGTTCGAGGACAGCTTTACGACCTTTGCCCCCCCCGCGACGGAAGCGCGGCCGGGAACATAGGGGGCGATGTCCATAACCCAGGGCTTGGGAAGTGGTTTGGTCATAACCCGCCCTACGCGGGGCGCCTTGTCCGACGCAAGATTATTACGCTGGTATCACGACAGTCTCGCCAACGAAAAAGGGCCGGTCTTTCGACCGGCCCCCTTCTTTTCCCAATCCTTGCGGACCAGAAAGTGGCTTACATGCCGGCGCCTGCGCCATACATGATTTCCACGCGACGGTTCTGCAGTTCGCGAACGCCATCGGCAGTCTGGACACGCAGGTTGGTCTCGCCGAGCGCCTTGGTCGTGATGACCCCGCCCGAGATACCCTTGGACTGCATGTACGCGCTAACCGCATCGGCGCGACGCTGCGAGAGGCCGAGGTTGTACTTCGGGGTACCCGACGTGTCGGTGTAACCACGGAGTTCGACCTGTGCCGTGCCGCAATTGGCGTAGTTGGCAACGGCGCCATCCAGGATGCTGGCCGCTTCCGGCGTAACATCCGACTTGTCCCACTCGAAGAACACGATGAACGGTCCGGGAGTGCAGACAGGTGCCGGCGGCGGCGGCGGAGCAGGCTCCGGCGGGGGCGGCGGCGGCGGCGGGGGAGGCGGCGGGGGCGGCGGTGAAGCCGGCTCGCCGTAGTTGAAGATCAGCCTGCCGAGCAGCGAGAGCGAGCGATAGCGCG
>JANMJZ010000236.1:0-5544 GCA_031371635.1 Sphingomonadales bacterium
ACGCTGGTGGGTCTCGGCCTCAACAAGATGCACAAGGTTTCGGAGCTGCAGGACAGCCCCGAAGTCCGTGGCATGATCCGCAAGGTGCGGCACATGGTCGAGGTGCAGGGCTAACGCCCGGCGCGTCTCCATTCCATTAGCGCGACAAAAGCGAAAGCGAGTGCAATGAAACTTAACGAACTCAAAGACAACGCCGGTGCCCGTAAGAGCCGGATGCGCGTGGCGCGCGGTATCGGGTCGGGCAAGGGCAAGACCGCCGGCCGCGGCCAGAAGGGCCAGACGAGCCGTTCGGGCGTCAGCATCGCCGGCTTCGAGGGCGGCCAGATGCCGCTCCACATGCGTCTGCCGAAGCGTGGCTTCAACAACATCTTCGCCAAGGATTATGCCGAGGCGAATCTGGGCATGATCCAGAAGCTGATCGATGCCGGCGCCAAGTTCGATGGCGTGATCGATCATGCTGCGCTCCAGTCCGTTGGCCTTGCCCGTGGCGGCAAGGACGGCGTTCGCCTGCTGGGCAAGGGCGCGTTCTCGGCCAAGCTGAGCTTTAAGGTCGCCGGCGTGTCGAAGGGCGCGCGCGAGGCGATTGAGGCAGCCGGCGGATCCGTGGAAGTGATCGAAGTCGTGGCCGCCGCCGACAAGGCGAAGGCCAAGCACCGTACCGTCCAGAAGGCTAAGGCCGCGGACAAGGACGCGAAGAAGGCCGCTGCCAAGGCCTGATTCCATGTCGGGCGGTTAGACAACGCGTTCTGCCGCCGTATATGACGCGCTGAGCTTTCAGGAACCGAACGTCTTATGGCATCCGCAGCCGACCGTATGGCCAGCAACATCAGCCTCGGCAAATTCGCCCAGGCCACCGAACTTCGCAAGCGCCTGTGGTTTACCATTGGCGCCCTCGTCGTATTTCGATTTCTTAGCCACGTGCCGCTGCCCGGCGTCGATCCGCGTGCGCTGGCGACCCTGTACAATACGACGCGCGGGGGCGTGCTCGACTTCTTCAACAATTTTTCGGGGGGCGCGCTCGAACGCATGAGCGTGATCGCGCTCGGCGTGATGCCCTACATCACGGCGTCCATCGTCGTGCAGCTGTCCACCTCGCTGTCCCCGCAACTCGCGGCGATCAAGAAGGAAGGCGAGAGTGGGCGCAAGCGGCTCAACCAGTATACGCGTTACGGCACTGTGCTGCTGACCGCGATCCAGGGTTGGTTTATTGCGGTCGGCCTCGAGAACTGGGGTGCCGCGCAGGGTATTTCAGCTGTCATCGAGCCGGGCCTGCTGTTCCGCATCACCTGCGTCGTGTCCCTCATCGGCGGCACGATGTTCCTGATGTGGCTGGGCGAGCAGATCACCAGTCGCGGCATCGGCAACGGCGTTTCGCTGATCATCATGGCGGGCATCGTCAGCCAATTGCCGCGCGCGCTTGTCAATCTGTTCGAAGGCGCGCGTACGGGCACGATGAACCCGCTACTTATCCTCGGCATCCTTGTGCTCGCGATCGGGCTCATCGCCTTCATCTGCTTCATGGAGCGGGCGCAGCGACGCGTGCTGATTCAGTATCCCAAGCGCCAGACTGCGCGGGGGATGATGCAGGGTGACAAGAGTTTCTTGCCGCTCAAGATCAACACGTCGGGCGTGATCCCGCCGATCTTCGCGTCTTCTCTGTTGCTAATGCCGCTGACCGTCGCCCAGTTCGCGGGCAAGAGCGTGGCAGGCGAGAGCACGGCAGGTGATATCATGCTGCAGGTGACGAGCCTGCTCCAGCACGGCTCCCCGCTGTACATGGCGCTCTATGGTGCGGGCATCATCTTCTTCAGCTTTTTCTACACGGCTGTCGTCTTCAATCCGGAGGAAACGGCCGAGAACCTCAAGAAATATGGCGGCTTCGTGCCGGGAATCCGTCCGGGCAAGACGACGGAGACGTACCTCGATTATGTGCTGACCCGCATCACTGTCATCGGCGCGGCTTATCTGACGCTCATCTGCCTGGTGCCTGAATTCATCACTTCGCAATTCGGCATCGCGCTCGCGCTCGGCGGTACGAGCTTGCTGATCGTCGTCAATGTGACGATGGATACGGTAACGCAGATACAGAGCCACCTGCTGGCACATCAATATGGCGACCTGATCAAGAAGTCGAAGCTGAAGGGCGCCCGGAACCGCTAACGGGCGGGCCGGTTTCTTAGGGGAGTTGCGGGCAATGAATATCATTCTGCTTGGCCCGCCAGGGGCCGGCAAAGGCACGCAGGCCCAGCGCCTTGTCGAAGATCGCGGCATGGTTCAGCTCTCCACCGGCGATATGCTGCGCGAGGCCGTCAAGGCTGGAACGCCGATCGGGTTGAAGGCCAAGGCAGTGATGGACGCCGGCGAACTGGTGAGCGACGAAATCGTCGACGGCCTGATCGGTGACAAACTCGACGCGATGCCCGCGTCGCAAGGTGCCATCTTCGATGGCTATCCGCGCACGGCTGCACAGGCAGCATCGCTCGACACGATCCTGGCCGACCGCGGTCGGACGCTGGACGCCGTGATCGAACTCGAGGTCGATGAGGACGCATTGGTCGACAGGATTACCGGCCGTTACACCTGCGCCAAATGCGGCACCGGCTATCATGATCGTTACGCCAGGCCCAAGGTCGAGGGCATGTGCGACACTTGTGGATCGAACGAGTTCAAGCGTCGCCCCGACGACAATGCGGAAACCGTGCGGACTCGCATGGCTGAATATCGAGCCAAAACAGCGCCGATCCTGCCGATCTACGAAGCGCGTGGCCTGCTGACGCGCATCGACGGCATGGCCGATATCGACGTGGTCTCGGCGGCGATCGAGTCCATTCTGGGCGCTCGCTAACCTGTTTGAGTCGTGCTCGACGTTCGGTGTCCGAACGTCCCATCCATGAACTTATGCGGCTGGCCAGCTTAGGCCCAATCTATAAGCGGCGCCGTGGAACTAGCCATGCCTTCGACCATTGGTGCCGCACAGCATGATGGATGAACGCATGACCGAGAAGGCGTTTAGAAACGGTGACAAAGTCGAATGGGACTCGTCGGGCGGCCATTCGGTCGGCAAGATCGTGAAGAAGCTGACCGCGCCTGCGAAAATCAAGGGTCACAAGATCGCCGCCTCGCCTGAAAATCCGGAATATCTGGTCGAATCTTCCAAATCGGGTGGGCAGTCGGCGCATAAGCCCTCGGCATTAAGAAAAGCGTGAGGCAATAATCTTACGTGCTTGACAGCTCTGTAGCGGCTCCGTATCGAACCCACTTCCCGAAACACGCTTGCCGGCGAGTGCTTTTGCACGCGTCGCGTTTTTGTCGTTCCGGGAGCAACGCTTTGAGATGGGATGCTTGCCAACGCGTCCCGTGGAGCTGAGGAAGTTATAGAAAAATGGCACGAATTGCTGGCGTAAACATTCCGACTAACAAGCGCGTACATATTGCGCTGACCTATATCCACGGCATTGGGAATACCAAGGCCAAGGAAATCACAACGAAGCTGGGTATCGCCGAATCGGCGCGCGGCCAGGACCTGACCGACCAGGAGGTCTTGCAGATCCGCGAAGCGATCGACGCTGGCTACACGGTCGAAGGTGATCTCCGCCGCACCGTTTCGCAGAACATCAAGCGTCTCATGGACCTTGCCTGCTACCGGGGCCTTCGTCACCGCAAGGGCCTGCCGGTCCGCGGCCAGCGCACGCACACCAATGCGCGCACCCGCAAGGGCAAGGCAAAGCCGATCGCCGGTAAGAAGAAATAAGCCTGCGCCGGGCCCCACGGGCCCCCGGGTTTTCTGCAAGATTAGGACAGCAAAGATATGGCACGCGAACCACAGCGGATTAAGCGCCGCGAACGCAAGAACATCACCTCCGGCGTCGCGCACGTGAACGCCAGCTTCAACAACACGATGATCACGATCACAGACGCACAGGGCAACACGATCAGCTGGTCGTCAGCCGGCATGATGGGCTTCAAGGGATCGCGCAAGTCGACCCCGTACGCCGCTCAGGTCGCAGCCGAGGACGCGGGCAAGAAGGCGTCCGAACATGGCGTCCGTACGCTCGAGGTCGAGGTAAAGGGTCCAGGTTCGGGCCGCGAAAGCGCCCTGCGTGCCCTGCAGGCGGTCGGCTTCAACATCACGAGCATCCGCGACGTGACATCGATCCCGCACAATGGCGTACGTCCCTCGAAGCGTCGCCGCGTTTAATCCGCAGCAGATGCTCGAAGACGCATTAAATTCCGAATACCCGGCTGACCCGCTGACGAGCGCGTCGCCCAACCCCAAGGGGAACACCGTGGCCGTCAACTCCAAGAACTGGCAGGAACTCAAGAAGCCCGTCGCGCTCGAGAAGAAAGCGGGCGGCGATACCAAGCGTCGCGCGACGTTCATCGCCGAACCGCTCGAGCGCGGCTTCGGCCTCACGCTCGGCAACGCGCTGCGCCGCGTACTGCTCTCGTCGCTGCAGGGCGCCGCCGTCACCAGCATCAAGATCGAGAACGTCCTCCACGAGTTCAGCTCGCTGGCCGGCGTCCGCGAGGACGTGACCGACATCGTCCTGAACGTGAAGCAGATCGCGCTGCGCATGCAGGGCGAAGGCCCCAAGCGCCTCCAGCTGAGCGCGACCGGCCCGGCCGACGTCACCGCGGGCATGATCGCCATGTCGGGCGACATCGAAGTGATGAATCCCGAGTTGCTGATCTGCCACCTGGACGAAGGCGCGACGCTCAACATGGAGCTGACCGCCGACACGGGAAAGGGCTATGTCGCCGCCGCGTCCAACCGCCCGGCCGATGCGCCGATCGGCCTGGTTCCGATCGACGCGCTCTACTCGCCGGTCAAGCAGGTCGCGTACAAGGTGGAAAACACCCGCGTCGGACAGGAGCTCGATTATGACAAGCTGACGCTGACGATCGAGACCGACGGCACGATCACGCCCGAGGACGCTGTGGCCTATGCCGCGCGCATCCTGCAGGACCAGCTGAGCCTGTTCGTCCACTTCGACGACAGTGCTGCGGTCAGTCAGTCGCCGATCATCGGCATGGCAGCACCCAGCGGTGCGACCGGCGGCTTCGGCGGCGGCGCGCCGGCGAGCGAGAGCGACACCAACCAGCTCAACCGTTACCTGCTCAAGAAGGTCGACGAGCTGGAACTGTCGGTGCGCAGCGCAAACTGCCTGAAGAACGACAACATCATCTACATCGGCGACCTGGTCGGCAAGAGCGAGGCAGAGATGCTGCGCACGCCGAACTTCGGCCGCAAGAGCCTGAACGAGATCAAGGAAGTGCTCTCAAGCATGGGCCTGCGCCTCGGTATGGACATCCCCGGATGGCCGCCGGAGAATATCGAGGACATGGCGAAGAAGCTCGAAGCGGAGTTGATGGGCTAAAGGCCCAGCAGCGAAGCAAGAAGCGAGCCGGCCTGACAGAAAGGGCGCGGTACCACATGGTAACGCGCCCGTTGTGTTGGGACTCGGCCGCGCCCGGACGGCGGGGCGGGGTGGGCCCCACGGATTACCACGCCGGCGTTTCCCCCGGCCCCCCATCGTTTAAGAA
>JANMJZ010000253.1:0-2372 GCA_031371635.1 Sphingomonadales bacterium
GGTGCCGCCGATGACGGCAACCTCGACGACTTCCCCCAGCATTCCCTCATTCGCGATCTTGGCGATCGCGACCGTTTCCGCACAGAGTGACAAGCCGTAGCTGGCATTTTCGACGTTTGCGCCGGTGACGATGCGGCCATCCGTCAACCGGATCGCCGCGCCGACATGGAAGCTGGAGTAGGGCGCATAGGCCCGCTTCGCAGCGTCGCGAGCAGCGTCGATCAGGGCCTTGGTAGTGTCCATCATCCCTTGATATGCAGCACGCAGATCAGCGTGAACAGCCGCCGTGCGGTGTCGAAGTCTAGGTCCACCTTGCCTTCCAGAGCGGTCTTCAGCAGCTCGGCGGCTTCGTTGTGTACGCCTCGGCGGGCCATATCGATCGTTTCGATCTGCTGCGGCGTTGATTGCTTCACCGCCTGGAAATAGCTGTCGCAGATGGCGAAATAGTCGCGGATGGGGCGGCGGAAACGACCCATGCCAAGGATGTGGGTTTCCAGGTGGGTGCCGTCCTCGCGCGCGATGTCGAGGGCAAGGCGCCCGTCCGGCACGCTCAGACCTACGCGGAAAGGGCCGGTGTATCCTTCAGCGAGAGGCCTGACGGGAGCGAAATAATTGCCCTCGAGCAAGTCAAAGATCGCAATGCGGCGTTCCTGCTCGATATCGGCATTGCGCCAGACAATCGTCGTCTCATCCAGAGTGATGTGCGAGATCCGGCGGTCGTCGTCGTAATCGTGCATTGCGGGGACGGCTTTGTGCGATTGGCGCGCGCTTGCCAAGAACTATCCCCAACCGCATCCCCAGATGATTGTGCCGGTCCGGCGCAAATCGATTGTCGCGGGGGTCGTTCGCGCCGATGACGTGGACATGGTTGAACCGCTCAGACTGATTCCCGCCGCGACCGATGCGGCCCGCGAACTGCCCCACAACATCGAGGCGGAGGCAGCGCTTCTCGGCGCCTTGATGATCGATAACCGGCTTGTCGGTGACGTGCAGATGCTGCTGCGGCCCGATCATTTCTTCGAGGACATCCACGGGCGCATCTTCACCGCGATCCTGAACATGGCCGACAAGAACATGGTCGCCAATCCGGTCACGCTGCGGCCGATGTTCGACAATGACGAGGCGATGAAGGAACTGGGCGGGGCCGGCTATCTAGCCAAGCTGACTGGCAGCGGCGCAGCGCTCATCGGCGCGAAGGATTTCGCGCGCCAGATCTACGACTTGGCGCTGTTGCGCGAGCTCGTCAGCGTCGGCCGCGACATGGTGACGGGCGCGCTCGACACGTCGGAGGCGATCGACCCCAAGGGTCAGATCGAGGCGGCGGAAATGTCGCTGTACAAGGTCGCCGAATCGGGCGGCGAGACGGGCGGCACCAAGACGTTCAAGCAGGCGACGCAGCTGGCCATGGAAATGGCGGAGAAGGCGCAGAATTCGGGCGGCGCCCTGTCGGGCATCACGACCGGGCTCGAGTCGCTGAACGCACGCACCGGCGGTCTGCACAAGAGCGACCTCATCATCCTCGCCGGGCGCCCCGGCATGGGCAAGACGGCGCTGGCGACCAATATCGCGTTCAATACCGCGCGCCGCTGGGTGCGCGAGGAGGAAGAGGGCGTCGAGGACAAGAAGCGGGCAGGGGCTCGGGTCGCCTTCTTCAGCCTCGAAATGTCTGCTGACCAGCTGGCGACGCGTATCTTGTCCGAACAAGCAGGGATCAGTTCCGAAAACCTGCGCATGGGCAAGATCACGACCAGCGAGTTCCGGAACCTCGCGCGCGCGGCTTCGGACCTGCAGACGCTGCCGCTGTTTATCGACGATACGCCCGCGCTGACCATTGCAGCGCTGCGGACCCGTGCACGACGCCTGAAGCGCCAGCACAAGATCGGCTTTATCGTCGTCGATTACCTGCAGCTGCTGCAGGGGTCGGGCAATGGCCGTGACGGCAACCGCGTGCAGGAAATCTCGGAGATTTCGCGCGGCCTGAAGACGCTGGCGAAGGAACTCGACCTGCCCGTCGTGGCGCTTTCGCAGCTCAGCCGCGCCGTCGAGCAGCGCGAGGACAAGAAGCCGCAGCTGAGCGACCTTCGCGAATCGGGGTCGATCGAGCAGGACGCCGACATCGTGTTGTTCGTGTACCGCGAGGAATATTATGTCGCGGCGCAGGAGCCGCGCGACCCCGACGACCCGAAGATGGAGGAATGGCGCGCGCATATGGAGCGCGTGTTCGGCCTGGCCGAAGTCGTGATCGCCAAGCAGCGCCATGGCGCGACGGGCAAGGTGAAGTTGAAATTCGAGGCAAACATCACCCGATTCAGCGATCTGGCCGAAGAAGGCTATTACGCCGATCCCCATTGAGGGCGGCGCCTGTCTGAAAG
>JANMJZ010000264.1:0-13691 GCA_031371635.1 Sphingomonadales bacterium
CGCGGGCGAGATCGCCGTCGACGGCGCAGTCTTCGAAGTGATGCGGAAGCTGTGTCAATTGGGCGACAAAAGCAGACTTTTCGCTTGTTATCGTATCAAGTCTTTCGCCTTGGGCAACTTTCGGTTCCAAATCATGAACAAGAGCTATGTGCAGGTTGGGATCGAGAAAATGTGAATCAAAAAGCGCGCCGACAATTGCAGCGATTGCATCTTCCAGCTTCGAGTGGGCTGCGATATTGACGCTCGTCATACAGTCATAAATCTGCCGAGCATGACGCTCGGCAACGGCCGCAATTATTGCTTCGCGGTTAGGGAAATACTGGTAGAGCGACCCGATGCTCACGCCAGCTACGGCTGCTACACTGTTCGTATTTAGGGCTTCCCTGCCTTGTCGCACGAGAATGCGTGTCCCGGCTTCGACAATAGCTTCGACAAGCACACGAGAGCGCTCCTGCCGGGGAACCTTCCGAGGAGAAGATCGAGCGTCCAAGTTCAATTGGTCAGGCAAACTTCACCCCCATGATAACGCATGTCGGGCGAGATACGGCCAGTGCATGAAAGCGGATGCACTCATCGTCAGCTCCGCCAAGTCTATTTTGCGGCCGAACGCGCGATTGATCTCTTTGAATAGCGGCGATCGCAACGGGATTGCATCGCCGATTGCGAGTATTTCCGTCAGCTTTCGGGTTCGCTGAACCCACGGATCAATGGCTACGTATGGGCGGTAAGGCCGTCGTGATCGAGCGTTTCATCTGTATCTCTCCTGATGCCCAACCGCCGTTACGGACTGAGACGCAATCGAAACAATCTGAAGTGCGCACGGTTCCGCAAGACGTGAGAGCGGACCCATATTGCGGTCTTCTCTCCTGAGAATGCACCCGATGGCTATAATGGGGGTTCAAGCGTGCCCATCCAGGCGACGATCCCGAGGATGGCGATGGCGGCACCTGCCTCAAACCCGACGCTGATACGCAGGGCAATAACTGCCGCATACACCTCCCCAGACACCAGTGCGCGCTTGAGCCTGACTGTCAGGTAGAACCTGTTCAGCGCAGCCAAGCCAAGCATCGCTGCGAACGCGCCAACCCGATAATTCTATGCACGAAGGAGATGCGTAAGTCACAAAACCGTCAATGTCGGTGCGCAAAATCCCATCGCTCGCATTGTCGGCGAGCAGCCCAATCGGCCGCGCTTTGAACAGGCTGCAACGACGGAATTCCGCTTTAGTTCGCAATTACATCTCGGGATCGAACGGAATTACAAGATAGCCGCCCGCGCCTGCACCTAGCTCCTCCGAACGTACCGAGGTGGGCTTGTTACCCGCCCAAAACATTCAACCGGTCGAGCGCGCCGTGCTCACAATGCAGAGCAGCCGGTCGGCTTTCGGAATCGCCACAGACGCCAGCGAATGGCAATATCTGGGGCGGTTGCCGACAGGCAGCTTCTGCTATTGAGCAAGTCAGGACAGTTGCTGAAGGGGACGCTGAAGATGTCAACGACGCTCAGCCGACGACATGCCTTACAACTCGGCACCTTGGTCGTCGGAGGCCTGGCCTTCGCTCAGGTCTTACGGCGCACGGTGCCTATTGGACACGATGTCGGGCCGGCGGGCGCGATGATCAGTGAGGGCGGCAGTTCTCCGCAAGAAGGGCCGGCCGACGCGTCTCTGAGAATGGTCGTGTTTTCCGATTATCGCTGTCCTGCTTGTCGCAAAGCGTTCCCAGCGATGGAGGAGGCCGTACGCCGCGACGGCAAAGTACGGATCATCTACAAGGATTGGCCGATTTTCGGGGAAGCGTCGGAGCGTGCCGCAAGCATCGCGCTCGCAAGCGTTGAGCAAGGCATCTATCCGGCGGTGCATAGGCACCTTATGACAACGAGCCGGATCATCGACGACGACACACTGCGCGATGCCATCGCAGCGGCTGGAGGCGATTGGATGCGCGCCACGACCTGGCTTTCCAAGCATGGCCAAGCGGTAACAGGACAGCTGCGCGCTAACGGGCTGCAGGCTTATTCCATTGGGTTGACCGGGACGCCCGGCTATCTTGCCGGCACCGTGCTGGTGATGGGAGCAATCGACAAGAGCGAGTTCGGCCGGCTGTTCGAACGCGCACGAGCGGCCGGCTGACAGTTTGGGAGGTCGAAATCTGGATCCTGGTAACCTGGTCAAACCAGTGGCGGTTATGTGGCGTGCCAATGCCGGATCTGGCCGAAACGCAAAAAAAGGGGCCGCCCTTTCGGACGGCCCTTTCGTTAATTCGTCGGGATCGCTTAGCCCGACGCCTCCATCGCATGCTTCAGATCGCGCATCTGGTCGTGGCCGGTGCGGACCGAGGCAAATGCGGTTTGAATCGCCGTGCGGGTTTCGGGCGAGAGCTTTTCGTCCTTCAGCGCTTCCTGGAACTTGTGGAGGATGTGATCCTCGCCGCGCTCGACTTCGTTCACGATTGCCTTGTCGTCGCGGCCGGTAACTGCAGCCTTCAGGTCGAGGAAGGTGCGATGCATGCTGGCAAGCACGGTGCCGTCATCTTCGGCATCGCCACCGAGGCGACGGACTTCGCCCTGGAGATGGGCAACGACGCTGCGGCGCTCGCTGGACCGCGCAGTGAACATGTCGCCAAATTTGGGATTTTCCGAGTCCTTGGCGGCCTCAGCATAGCCGTCGGCGCTGTCGAGTGTAGTGGCGATCAGCGAATTCAGCGTGGCGATGTCAGTGCTGTTGTCGAACATGTTGAAGCTCCTTTAGTCGAACCGTGCCACGTGAACGACTAAATAGCTGGGAAGGTTGCAAAAAATTGAGATCCCCGGACCCGGATATAGTAGTTGGAGGATATGCGAAAAGGCCCTTAGTGCTTTATGAAACGGGCGTTAGGCCCATGACCTAGGTACTATTGGCTACGAAGCGCTTTTGCGCGCGCCTCTCCCTCGGTGCGCACAGCGTCAGCCCTCGCTTTGCCTTGATTACGAATAATGCTGGCCTGCTTTTGGGCAGCCTCCGCCCGAACGTCGAGCGATTGCCCCGCGTAGGTGACTCGAACACCTGACCCTCGCATTACGAATTGACTATCCTGATGAAGACGTTCGAGGAACTAGGTCGGAATAATGGGTTTTATAATGGATTGGGGCTCTTCTTCCGAGCTGGAGTGGCCGGCATGCCAGCCGGAACTGCCTTGGCCACCAACTTCGGCTCACCGCGCGATCGGCGTAATCATCCGCATCGCCTTGCGAGATAGGTTGGGTGTGTAGAGCACCGGGCTGAGCTGCGCCGCCGAGCAATATAGCCCGCTACCTTGTGTGCCTGCTGTCAGCAATTGCGCGTCCGCCGACTGTTGCGCGCTTAGACTGCCACGGCTGGCCCAGCTACGGCGCGTGCGGGTAGCAATGTCTACCGCTTCGCCATTGCCGAGGAATATCTCGCCCGCAGCAACGCAGAATGCACCCCGCGGCGCAAATATAGTTGGCAGGCTCGTGAAGCGCTCGGCGGTCGTAGCACCCCCTGCTACCCGCCAGACCGACCCATCATAGCCGAAGTATAGGTCGCCCTGATACCACATCATGTCGGTAAAGCCGTTGAACGAGCTGGGCAACGTGAACGAGCGCAGCAGGCGCTGAGCGTCATAGACCAACAGGCGATTGCTCGACGCGACATAAAGGTTCGGGTCTACAGGGTGTGACACCATGAGTTGTGCTGTGTCGGGGAGATCGGTCCTGGCTGCGGTGCCAAACCTGTCGCTAATGGTGTTAGCCGCCGTGTAGGCCCCGTCGTCCTGAAATACGGCATAGCGGTTGCTCACGAAATGACGAACTACCCAAGGCCGCTGTGCAACAATGCCGTTCACGGCCCCCGCAGCGACGTTAAAAACGCCATACCCGCTTGAACTGAGGTCGAAGCGCTCTTCTGCCGTGATTGAAACGCCGCCAGTGTTTGCGGTGTAATGTCCCCATTTGGAGGTGCAGGCGCCACACAGCGTTGCCCAATAGAAGGCAACCGCTCGGTCAGCCTCCGACGTAATGTTGCTCGGCGCGAAGTCGGCAAGGGTCACATCGGCACGGTTGTCGGGCGTAACGACCGTCCAAGGGTTCACCCCAGTGGGACTGCCGTGCAGCTTGACAACCCGCGCCGGCGTGGTCGTTGTCTCGCTGATAGAGAAGTAAATGCCGCGATTGGTAACCTGGAGGTCGACGCCGATCGAATCGGCGGCCCCGAGCCCCGGAACGTTGCCCTCGACAAAAGTGGCGACGCTACCGACAGGGGCCGGGATCGGTGCAGGGGTCGGGGCCGGCGTTGGAGCTGGCGAGGGCGTTGGCGATGGGGTAGGCGACGACGCGGTCGGACTCCCGCCCCCACTAGAACCGTCATCCCCCCCGCCACACGCGCTCAATGCCAACACTGCTGCAATGCTCAGCGAAGACGCAACTAGCCTTCCTACGGATCGCATTTCTTGGTCCTCAATTTATAAGAATCACCGCTTCCGTCGGCACATCCCAGCGCGTTCATGTCGCAGGCTGCGAGCTTAGAACTTCAGCCGCAGGCCCAACGAGAACGTGCTGGTCTTGAACTTTCCGACGTCAAGCGCGTAGCGAGGAGCTGAGGCGTCGGTAAAGCGCTCTCCGGCGGTCTGGCGATACCTGTAGTCGGCCGTGATGGACACAGCTTCAGACAAGCGAAAAGCAGCACCGGCGCCCAGCTGGAATGCAAATTTCGCTTTGCCCTCGCCTTCGATTTCAAAGCCGCTTACGCCCACGCCACCGCCGATATACGGGGTAAGTGTCCGGCCGATCGGCAGGTCGATCCACAGATTTGCCATCGCGCTCAGCTGTCGAACTTTGCTGCCACCGGAGAAGCTGACCCGATTGCCGCTCACCTGACAATTCGTCACCTCGACGTAATCGCAGACATCCTGAGCGTCGGCAGTGCTGAGCGTCGTGACAGCGGTTCCATTCAGCGAGTTTACTTGCAACGATTTCACGCGGTTGCGCGAATAATCGACTTCTATGTCGGCACGAACTCTGCCGAAGTCATAGCCAATTGTGCCGCCAAATGCGGTCGAGCTCGCGAAGCCTACCGACGTCTTCAATGTGTCGGTGGCCCCGGTTCCGCCAAAGGTTCCACCTACGTCGCTGTATTCGATGTTCGTCCCGCTTATCGCCGCAATGCCAACGCGGGCAGCAACGTAGACGCCATTATCGGATGTCTCAGCCTGAGCGCTCGCGGAACAGCAAGCCATCACCAGTGCAACGCCGAAACCCATCACTTTACGCATGATATCTCACCCCTATTTTTCTCGAAATGCGCGATGTCGCGTTTTCCAGGCCTGATTAACGTGGGGCGACCTTCAAGCTATCTGCCAGATGGGAGAACCAAACGGGCTACAGGCATAGGAGAGGGGCGCAGCCAGTAGCCCGCGCACCAGTTCGATACAAAATCGGCGAAAAATCGCCGTCGCACCAGCATCAAACCTGATTCATGATGGGCTAGACGAAGGTCGATGAGACGCTATCAACCAAAAGGTTGAGCCAAATGGGGGAGCGCGTGGCAGACTGGAAGGATGGCATTTTACGCCCTCAGGTGCCGACCGATCCATTAGCACGAGAGCGCCGTATAAAGACGTTCGTCAGCGAGGGCCGCATTGAGGTCAACAACAGCAGTGTTGGCTTTGTGGTCATGCTGGGTGCGTATTTCGCTGTCATCTATCTAAGTGCCGGCCGCGCCGATCCCATACTGCTCACTTTCTGGAAATGGTCCGCTTTTGCCGTGGCAGTTTTCTGGGCCGGGTCGATTGTGGAGTTCGTCGTCCGCAAGCCGCCAGACGATCAAGTATGGCAGCACTGGATTCCGCGTGCTCGGCTCATAATGGCAGCGTGCGATGTTTGCGTCGCTGCGAGCATATGGATCATCCTGCCTGCCATGACAGGCGATGGCTTGTTTATCGTGCTTGGCATCTATCTGCTGTTTATGCTGTTCCAGGCCATTGCGAGCACCACTGCAACCGAGATCCTGGGTTTCGCACTCACGATCGTGATCGGGTCGATGATCGGTTACTGCCTGACCCGTCTTCCCGAGCGCGGGCTGGAGCTCAGCGCGGTTCTCGCCTTCTTCGCTGTCGTTATCTACGCCGTGCGCCGGTTCCTTCGCCGCGCCATCGTAGATGCGCTAGACCTCCGTTTTCGGGCAGAGGCGTCTGAGGCAGCCTTGGGAAAGGCGATGAAACTTGTCGAAGCACAGCGCGACGACAAGACAAAATTTATTGCTGCGGCCTCGCACGACCTTCGGCAGCCCTTACACGCCGCTAGTCTGTATTTCGAGCAAGCGCTTACGTTGCCGAATGGAGCCTTGCGAGCCCGGGCTGTTGCAGGAGCACGTAGTGCATTTTCATCGACCCAGGCGCTACTCGATGTGATGCTTGACCATCTTCGGCTCGAGGCCAACGCGATGATTGCAAAGGTCGCCGACGTGACGCTGGAGACGGTCATCACACGAGTGGTTCTTGAGCATCAAGCCGAAGCACGCGCCGCAGGGATGCTGATTAGGGTGGTGCACGGGTCGCTAACGGTCCGCGCGGATCCCGACTTGATCAAGCGCATACTTGGCAACTTGGTCGCTAATGCTGTGCGCCATGCGCAGGGCGAACGCATCCTACTGGCGGTGCGGCAGCGACGGGGCATGGCCGAAGTGTGGGTCATAGATGACGGGCTTGGCATTGCCGAGGCCGATCGACCTGCGCTGTTCGACGACTATGCGCGCGGCAGCACGAATGCCCAAGGTGGATTTGGCATTGGCCTCGCGTCCTCTCGCCGCATGGCCGCGATCATGGGCGGGAGCATTGCTTTTGATCCTCGGTGGACAGGCGGGGCAGCATTTGTCGTACGTGTGCCCGTTGTAGAGCGCGTGGAAAATGAGAGTGCGCGATGCAAAGCTGCTTGATTGCTGATGATCACGCATTGGTACGCGATGCACTAGCAACTATGGTGATGGCACGCTGGCCGGCCGTGGTCGTAACCCAGGCCGCAACGTTCCCAGAGGCCTGGACGCTTGCTGCAGATGGCCCTGAGCTTTGCCTAATCGATCTAGCTATGCCCGGCGCTGATCCGCGCACGGGAATCGAGGGCATACGTCGGGCGGCGCCGGAGACGAAGGTGCTCGTGGTAACAGGTACGCACGACGACTCGATCTTACTCGACCTGATCGATGGGGGCGTGGCGGGCTTTGCTGAAAAGACCGCCAATGGAAGGGTGATCGTGGCAGCAATTGAGCTGGTCCTCGCCGGCGGGCGCTATTTCCCACCACGGCTGGCTGAAGCGGCGGCGGCTGGCCGGGGCGCGCCAAATCCAACGGCGGTGCTCAGCGTGCGACAGAGCGAGGTGCTCGCGCTGGTTGCCGAAGGTCTGGGAAACAAGGAAATCGCGCGGCGGCTTGGCGTGGCCCCCGGCACTATAAAAACCCATGTGGCGCAAGCGATAGCGGCGGTAGGCGGCGTGAACCGTACCGATGCGGCGATTAGAGCAAGGCGGCAGGGCCTAATCTAAATCATTTTCCGCTTTGAACTTTCCACCAACAAGCAACGACAGATTGTTCATCCTGTGATGATAAGCCAAGATTTAAACCTTGTTCAAATCGCAAACAAATTGGAGTGCTGATTAATAAACAGGCTGCTTTAGATCGCGCGCGGCTGAAAGTTGAACTCAATTGATATGTTGGCCTTTGGTCATGACTAGTTTGATAGTCAGTAGTACGCCCAGCAACACTACGCCAAATAAAGCTACGAAGCCAAAGACCGGGTGAAATGCGAGCGCCCATCTAGACACCGTTAGGCCCACTAGCAAAGTGATAGCGATGCACCCTGCCAAGGCTAACCACCCCTTGGCATTCGTAGGCGCCCCGGTAATCTTTCCCCGTCGACGCGAGTAGAAAAACCAGACGTTACGCTCAGGCAACTCGGGACGAAATTGCATAAACCCACCTGTAGGTTGCATCAGAAACCACATTACCCGCTAACCGCACGACGGCAATCGAGTGCTGCAGATAGCGGCTCGGCCGACCGCTTTTGGGGCAGATACGGAATGACCGCTTTTCAGGCTTCGACCTCACGCAGCTCCTAGTTCAACAGTTCACACCCAAGACCAGCTGGGCTATCATCTTTACGTCGCGCACGGAGGCTTTTACGCCTGTCGATCTCACGTGTTCTATGCCTGTTTTATTGGCATTGGGCGTGACTGAGCGCTGGCCACTGCATCTCCAGTCTCCTGACCACGCGATCCGAACGAAATATTATTCCGCTAGCAAATATCTTTCCCAGAAGGCGAGCTGCGCCAGAAAGGCGTAATCCTGATTGGCCTTTTTTTGGTAGCCGTGCCCTTCATCGGCAGCGATCATGTGCCAGGCTTCGCCTCCGTTCCTGCGGATGGCGGCAACCATCTGATCCGCTTCAGATTTGGGAACACGCGGATCGTTCGCCCCTGTTATCACGAACATCGGCTTGGTTATCTCATTCACTCGGGTGAGGGGGCTGATCGCCATTAACTGCTTTCGCTGAGCCGGGTCGCGTTCGTCGCCGTATTCGACCCTCCGTAGGTCCTGCCGGTAAGGATTGGTGTTTTCGAGGAAGCTGACGAAATTGCTGATTGCCACCGTGCATTGCGTAGCGCGCAGCCGGTCCTTGAGCTGCACCGCAGCGGCGTAGCACATATAACCACCGTAGGAGCCTCCAGTGAGCCCAACACGTCCTGCGTCGACCCGTGGATAGATGCGGACTGCGTCGATCAGCGCTGCCATATCCTTTACCGAGTCTTCTCTCTTGAAGGGCCCATTATCGAGGCTGACGAAAGTCTTGCCATAGCCAGTCGACCCCCGAACGTTGGGGTAAAACAAGCCGATGCCCAACTCATTGAGATAATAGTTTGTTGCTCCCCGGAATCCCGCTTGGCTCTGTCCTTCCGGCCCCCCGTGGACATTGACAAGAAGAGGCCGCTTACCCGCAAACTTCGCTGGATTCGGTAGGTAAAGAAGACCTGAAACCTCCAGCCCGTCAAAGCTCTTTGCTGTCACGACGCGGGGCTCGACGTTGACGCTAGGATCCAACCCTCCAGTTTCGCTCTGCGTCCAGCGAGTGAGTTTCATCGTCTTGGGGTCGAGTGACCAAACATCACTCGGACTTTTCGCCGTGGCGAACGAGAAGCCAAGTTCGCCCCACGGAGCAAACTCAAGTGATCCAATGAGGCCAGCCGGTAGAGTATCGACCAAGCTCACCGTGCCGCTGGCGACGTCCATGATACGTAGCTTGTCAGTGCCTGCTTCATTTACGACATAGGCTATTGTCTTGCCGTCGTTGCTAAGATCGAAGCCGTCGATATCCCAATTCTCCTTGGATACCGCCGTAAACGCTCCAGACGTCGGGTTTAGGCGGCCCAGGCGCTGGAAATCGGAGCCTTGGTCGCTGGTAACCCACAGCGCCCCGTCTGGAGCGACCTGCAAGCCGTGATAAGCTACATCCGCAGTCAGGTCGCCGATTGGCATCAACTGGCCGCTCGCGAGGTCGAGCCGATAAGGATCCGTGTTCTGGACGGACTTGTCGTCGATCACATACGCCGTGCGGTGGTCGGGTGCAAAGCCTGCGAGGGACCAACCGCCACCTTTTACCTGTGCAACCATGCGAGAGGAGGCAGGATCGCGCGGGTCCATGACGTAGAGGTCGGTATCCGCCCCGTTTCGTCGGGTCGAGCTGAACCCCAGTAGGGTCCCGTCGTTGGCCCACGAGTTGCTTTCGTTACGGCTTTTGCCGTCGGTCAGCAGGGCCAGGCGGCCATTTGCAAGCGTATATAACTGGAAGTATTCGTCGCCCCCGCGGTCTTTCTCGACAACAAGCACGTCTCCTCGTCTAGGCGCAAAGCTACCGTCGACCGGCTCCGTCTCGAAGCTAATTTGCGTGCGAGCGCCCATAGGCATTTCAACCCGATGGATCTGGGAAACGTTGGCAAATCGAGTTGCGATGAGCACGGCGCGCTTCTTGGGGTCCCATCCCCGGAAGGTCGCAGCACGCGCTTCAAGATATGGCCTGGCCCGCTCCGCTAGGGCGAGGGGCAGGTCAGGAACCTTTTCTGTGCTGATGGCGGCGGGGCCCCGAATAATGGCTGTTTCCGACTGAGCCTGCGCGGCGGTGGACATCGCGATGGCAATGGCAAGCAAGCCGGTGAAAAACCGCCCGTGCAGCATCTGAAAATCTCCCCTCGCAAGCGCGGGTCAAGCGGCGCTGACGTTCGATGCTAGCCCCGGACGAGGCCTCTCGCAATGTTGCTCGGGTGGCGCTTGTTGGATCGTTATATCTTGGCTCAAGCGCGGTCGCTTTTCCGTTTGCGGGATTCTAAGCAAACCATCGGCTTTCGACTCAATTCTCGCCGAGAACGGCTGCTCAGCGAACGGCGGGTTTCAGGACAACCAAAAGCTGCGCTGAAGGGCAACAATTGGGGCGAAAAAGGCCGAGCCGGCGGCACACGTGTCAGTGAGCGCACGATCAGCAGCGACCGAGGATCACCAGATTAGCCTGCCGGAACGGCGGGGTTTAACGACCGCAAGCTCATTCTGAAACGCAGCACGCTGTTGGGGGGAATGGGCCCTGTCGCTCTTTGGCCGTAACCAAGGGCCGGCGGTATCCACACGATCCATTCGTCGCCTGGGCGCATCAGCATGAGGGCTTCGGTGAAGCCAGGAACGAACGCTGAAACTCTGCCGCTTAACGGTTGGCCCCTGGCGTAGCTGCTATCGAATGTCTCACCGGTGGTGAGCTTACCTTCGTAGTCGAAGACGACATTGTCGGTGACGGTGGGACTGTGCCCAGTCGGTGGGCCGGAAGTAACAATAAAATATTGCAGCCCGCTTGACGTGGTCACCACACCCTTTGCGGTCGCGTTGCGCGCAAGGAAGTCGGCACCGGGTGCGGTCTGAGGCGGCGTAAGCGGCGGTGGCGTCAGCGTGGTGCAGCCCCCTGTAACCGCAAAGATTAGCGCGAGCTTGATTCGACCATGTCTCATGTGTGCGGGCTTAGCAGCGAGGCCCGTCTTAGCAAAAATGCATTCCGCCCATAACAGCTGTAGCTGACCAACGTCCGTCGCAGTCAGCCAGCAGACCTATTACCGGTGGCGCAAGGAAAATATTGGTCTGACAATACCGTCAGGACGAATGGTAGCGAGCGGAACGTGACGACGTTGGGGCGCGCCCAACTGCTCCGACACGTCAGCGTTGCGTGCGCAATGCGTCGATTTCGAGCTGGCGACGTGCTAGATAGGCCCGACGCGCCGCTAGATATGGCTCATCGGTGTCGCGAAGCTTTTGGATACGGTCGTCATTGCGCGCACGACGATCGAGCGTGCTGAGCACACCGACGGGCACGTTGTAACTGGCACGGTTGAATGGCTTTCCAACAGCAAACGGCAGGATAGCCCGATCGACGAACCCGCCGATGAGGTCGCGCAGTGTAGTCGGCCCAAGCAGGGGGACATAGAAAAACGCGCCAGGCTTGACCCCGTAATAGGCCAGCGTGTTTCCCAGCCCGTTACGGTGGCGGATGAGGCCGAGCGGCCGCCGCTTGGCGATATCGAACACGCCCGCAATGCCGATCGTGCTGTTCACGACAAAGCGCACAACGGTATAGAGCGCCGCGATCGGATTGAGCTGCAGCAGATAATTGAGGAAGCTGACGGGCTCCCGAAGATTGTCCAGCACGTTGCGTAATCCGTCGCGCAGGGGCTCGGGCACCACTCGTGCGTAGGCCAGAGCCGCGGGTCGCGCCAACGCCTCGTCTACGGCCACGGTCGCCGCAAACGATGTTTCGTTCAACGCGCGGAGCGGATCGACGGGGGCGTCGCGCAGCCGTGCCGAAACGACGATTTCGTCGCTGTCATCTTCGGGTACGGTGACTTGATCGGTGACCTGCTCGGCGGCGTTAGTCGTCATATTTGCCGAAACTGCTGCATCGATAGCGAACGGGCCGACCGGCTCCACGGGCGCGCCGGCGTAAAGGAGCACCGGCGCCAGCACCGACGGCAGGACCGATAGGCTCACGTTGACGCCCTGACCCTAAATCCCAACGTGCCCTGGACGCGGTGCGTGTCGACCGAGACTGCATGCCAGGCAACCACGTAGTTGCCCGGTGCCAGTGCCTTAACTCGCGTCATCAGGATCGATTTGCCATCACGCCCGAATGTCGCGACAAAGCCGTTCATTTTGACCGGCTTGTGCTGCCCCACGTTGGGCATGCCGGTCATAAAAACGTCAGCACCCGTCATCGGTCCCACCAGCTTCTCGCTAAAGGCCAGGCGGATCGCCGTCGAGCCAACTACCGTCGCGCCCGCCGCAGGTGTCGAGCTAACGAGCCGGGGATGAGCTTGCCCAGCGGTAGAACCCAGCGCCAACGCGCTCAAAAGTAGGAAGATGTGGAGCTTGGGCATGGTTGATCCGTTCATAATCAGCAGGCGAGAGCGAACCGCTGCCAGACCCTAAGGCCATGGCAACGGTCCTTCTCAATAAGTGCACGCCGGTCGATCGGCGTGCAGACGCAGTCTGGCGTTACCTGCAACCGTTTCGTTCGATCGCTCGTCCAGCGAGCGCACCACCGCCGGCACCAATGATCGCCCCAGTCGTGCTGCGTTCGTTGTAATAGCCGCCGCGTCCGACTTCAGCGCCAAGCAGTCCGCCAACGACTGCGCCAAGGACGGCACCGGTCGTGCCCGACGTGCAGCGCTGCGGCCCGCGATAAACCTGCCGAGAATAGGTCTCGGTCCGGCGTCCATAATAGGGACGGTCGACGTAGACATCTTCGCTGTAGCCACCGTCATAATAGCTGCCATCATCGTATGGGTCATCGTAATAGCTGTCGTCGTAATAGCCGCTGCGGCCGTAATCAGGGTAGGCATCGTAGCCGTAATAGGGTGCATCGTAATAACGGCTGTCATAGCCCGAGCCGAACGAGAACGTGACGCTTCCGCCGGCAGATGCGGCCGTAGGCACGCTCGCAGCAAGTGCGGCAATGCCGAATGCGGCAAGGATTGATCGCTTGAACTTCATCTTGCTGTCCTTCCTGAATAACACGAAATGCGCGTTCGACCTGCGATACGATGCCGAGATACAGAGTTGCCGCGCGAGCGGTTCGGGCCCGAGGGGTGAACCTTCACAATCCATCCCTCGGGTGTGACGGCGCCGTCAGTAGCGACGCCCATTGTAGTAGCGGTAGTAGCGCACAACGGGCCGTGCGCGGCGCTGGATGTAATACCCGCGCTGGTTGGACCCGTAATAGCCGTTGCCTCGACCATAGCCGTTGGAGCCGTAACCATAGTATCCGCGGTTCTGGTAAGCCTGGCTCTGGTGCTCAAGCTCGTGCTGATACTCGATATTGGTGTCAGCTCGTTCATGAGCCCGACCGAGCTGCTGGTGAAGCCGCTGATGATCCCAAGGCGACAATCCATCTTCATGTGCCTCTTGGTGGATTGCGCCGAGTTCGCCGTGCACATCGGTGTGCTGATCGCCGAGTTGCTCATGGTCTTCGTCGTGCACCGATTGGGCCATCGCGGGCACCGAAAAACAGCTTACGGCAACCGCGCCAGCCAGGACCATCGTCAGAGTCTTCATCGCAACCTCCATCTCAACTGGCACCGGTCTGCGCCGAGTCGGTTGAATGGCGCATGAGGGGGGCTTGCAG
>JANMJZ010000280.1:0-3558 GCA_031371635.1 Sphingomonadales bacterium
ACCACAGCGCCGCTTGCGCCCGGTTACAGTACCAAACTCATGGCCGCGCTCGCCCAGCCGCTGCCCGGTTTCGTCGTTCAACTCGGTTGGGAAAGGTCCGGCGCCAACGCGGGTCGTGTAGGCCTTAACGATGCCCAGCACATAGCCTGCGGCATTGGGGCCAAGCCCCGACCCCGACGACGATGTGCCCGCCACGGTGTTTGACGAAGTGACGAACGGATAGGTCCCGTGATCGACATCGAGCAGCATCCCTTGCGCACCTTCGAACAGGATGCGTTTGCCCGCGCGGCGTAATTCGCCCAGCGTGTGCCAGACGGGTTTTGCGTAAGGCAGGATGTGCGGCGCGATTTCCGCCAGCGCGGCCTTGAGTGCCGCCCGGTCGATCGGCGGCTCTCCAAACCCTGAGCGCAGTGCGTCATGGTGCGCGCACAGCCGATCTATCTGCGGGTCGAGGTCGTCGAGATGCGCCAGGTCGCACACGCGTATCGCGCGGCGGCCGACCTTGTCCTCATAGGCGGGGCCGATGCCGCGCCGGGTCGTCCCGATCTTGAACTCACTGGCATCCTCGCGCAGCCCGTCGAGGTCGCGATGGAACGGCAGGATCAGCGGGCAATTGTCGGCGATCTGCAGGTTGTCGGGCGTGATCGTGACGCCCTGCCCCGCGAGCTTCGCCACTTCATCGCGGAAATGCCAGGGGTCGAGCACGACGCCATTGCCAATGACCGACATCGTTCCGCGCACGATGCCCGACGGCAGCAGGCTGAGCTTGTACACCTCGTTCCCGACGACGAGCGTATGGCCCGCATTATGGCCGCCCTGGAAACGGACGACGACGTCGGCGCGACTCGCAAGCCAGTCGACGATCTTGCCCTTGCCCTCGTCGCCCCACTGCGCGCCGATTACGGTGACGTTGGCCACTAGGTCCCTACTCTTGCTGTCAGACGATGTTGAGGCGTCCGTATTGAGGACCGCGCGCGCCGTCCACTTTTTTGGGTGGGTCAAGGGCATGGGCTGTTATCGTCGCACGACGGAGACACGACCCCATGACCGATTCGCTCGACGACCGGATAATCGACACACCCGACGGTCCGATGACCTGGGCCGAATGGAAGAAGAAGAATCCCGTGCAGGTCCCCTCGCGCCGCACCAAGGGCAAAGATCTGCCCAACAAGGTGAAGCGCTTCACGCACGAGAAATAAGTCAGGCCGCCGTCGTTCAGCGAAGGGAAAGCGGGTTGAGCGCGTTAACTCACTGATACGTCGCCTGATTTAGGCAGCTTCAGGAGTAAGCCCGATGCGTCTCGTTCTCAGCCTTGCCGCCCTCGCCCTCGCCACGGCCGCCAGTGCGCAGAATACCACGCCCCGCCCGATGATCTCGGACGCGTGCCGTACCGAATTCATGAACCTGTGTCCCGCTACCGGCGACCGTGAAGCCCGCCGCACCTGCATGATGGCCAACCGCGACAAGCTGTCCGACGGTTGCAAGAAGGAAATGGCCGCGATGCGCGCCTCGCGGCAGGCCGCCCGCAGCGGCAACGGCGACATGTCCGCGCCCGGCGCCATGTCGGGCGATCCACAACCGGCGCCTCCGCCGCAATGATGAGGGCGCAGACTCGCCTCGCGCTGGGCGCGACCGCGGTCGCCGTCGCGCTCAGCAGCGTCGCGATCGCGCAGCGGCCCGGCGCCGGTGTGTCGCGTGAGTGCCGCCGCGAGGTCATAAAGCTGTGCGGCATCGGCGGTGGGCGCGAGGGGATCCGCACCTGCGTGACGCAGAAATATCAAGCGCTGTCTGACGGTTGCCGGCAAGAAATCCAGTCCGCCGTGGCAAAACGGGCCGGAGCTTCGGCGGTGCTTCCTGCAGGTGCGCAGTCCATGTCCTATGGCGGCGATCCTGCACAGGTGCTGGATTTCTGGCCGTCGGCAAAGGGCGGCCAGACTTCTGGCAAATCACCCCTGATCGTCTTCGTCCATGGCGGCGGGTGGAAGCGCGGCAGCAAGGACAACGCGACCGGGCCGTTCAAGCCCGTACATTTCCCGGCAGAGGGCTATGCCTTTGCGTCTATAAACTACCGCCTCGTTCCCGCCGCGACCGTCGACCAACAGGCCGCCGATGTCGCCGCTGCCCTCAGGACGCTGCTAGCTCGCGCCGACGTCGATCCCCGCCGCGTCGTCCTGATGGGCCACAGCGCGGGGGCGCATCTCGTCGCGCTGGTCGGCACCGACGAACGCTACCTCAAGGCCGCCGGTCTTTCGTTCGCCGATATCGCGGGCATCGTTCCTGTCGATGGCGCCGCCTATGACGTCCCAACCCAGATGGCCGATGGCCCTCAGATCATGCAGTCCACCTATGGCCAGGCATTCGGTACCGATCCGACCCGACAACGGGCGCTATCGCCGACCCTCCAGGCGGGCGCCCCCAATGTGCCTGAATTCCTGCTGCTCCACGTCCAGCGCCCCGACGGCATCCGGCAATCCAATGCGCTCGCCGCCGCGCTACGCGCCGGGGGAAGCACGGTCGAAGTCGGCAGTTTCCCGGGAACCGGCCTGCAGGGCCACGCCGAGATCAACCGCCGTCTTGGCGACCCGGATTATGCCCCGACCGCAATGGTCGACGGGTGGCTCAAGCGAATCTTCGCGCGCTGACTTAGGAAAATCCGTCGGGATAGACCGAAAACCCCGTCGCCGGTTCGTCATGCCCGTCGCCGTGCGCAATCGCATAGGTTCCGCCACGCCCGACGGCGTTCGTGCCGCCCGACAGGAACAACGAAAAGCCGAACCAGCTCTGGTATTCGAACCCGTGGCGCTCCGTCGGGTCGAGCGTGACGCGCACGCCGCCGGACCCATTCTGGTCAGCAATCGACGCCGCGATCGCCTCGATCCCTGCAATCCGCGAGGCCATCAGCCCGGCATGGTCGAAATCGCGCAACGCCGCGAGCGCTGGCGCGACCGGCCCGGTCGCGGCGATGAGTGGCAGCCAGTCGGCAAATCCCGCCTCCACCAGTCCACCGGCATCCTTCATGTCGAGCAGGGCATCGAGCTGCGCGGTCTCG
This sequence comes from Sphingomonadales bacterium, assembly GCA_031371635.1. Classification (GTDB taxonomy): domain Bacteria; phylum Pseudomonadota; class Alphaproteobacteria; order Sphingomonadales; family Sphingomonadaceae; genus Sphingomonas_O. Next base: position 3,050 of record JANMJZ010000280.1, read on the forward strand.
CCCGGTGACAGTACCAGTCCGGCGAGCGTCTGCACCAGATCCGGCAGAGTCAGGTCGACCGTGATCCCCTCGACTCCTGCCGCGTTCAGCGCTGCGACGGCAATGCCCGTGATCTCGCACGCCGCCTCCACCGAATCCTCGCCGATCAGCTCCGCCCCGACCTGCATCGCCTCGCGCTGCGGATTGAGCTGCGTGGCGCCGAGCTTCAGCACCGGCCCCGCATAGGCAAGCCGCAACGGGCGCGGGACGTCGGCGAGCTGGGTCGAGACGATGCGCGCAATCTGTGGCGTGATGTCCGGCCGGATCGCCAGCGTGCGCTGTGACAGCGGATCGACAAAACGGGCAAGCTCCGTCCGCGACGACTTCAGCCGGGCGGCAAGCCCATCCTCATATTCGGCGAGCGGTGGCGAAACGCGATCGTACCCGCGCCCCTCGATGCTATCGAGCAGCGCGCGCACCGTCCGCGCCTGCGCCGCTGCCTCGCCGGGAAGGCGATCGCGAAGGCCCTG
>JANMJZ010000294.1:0-1514 GCA_031371635.1 Sphingomonadales bacterium
GACCTGCCGCTGATCGGAACGTTTCCCAAATCCAAGGTTCCCGATGCAGGCATTGTGCCTGACCGAATTGTGCCGCGCACCGCGCAAGATATCGCAACGGATCGGGACCGTGCGTTGGAAACCGCGCTAGCGGCCTGATCAGCCCAGCCGATCGACCTTAGACTGAAGCTCCGCCAGCTGCGCCTTCAGATTGGCGATCTCGACGTCCTTGTCGTTTTTCGCTGGCTTGGGGACGAACGCGCCAGACAGCGTGGATGTCGCGGCTTCGAACACCGCCATGTTGCGCTTCGCCATTTCCGCGAACGGCCCACCGGCGAAGGCCCCCTTCATCGCCAGGTGGAATTTCGCCTATTGCGGCTGCGGCACCACCGTTGCCGTCGCGCAGCGGCTCGGGCGGCGCTGGATCGGCATCGACGTGACCTATCAGTCGATCGCGCTGATCCTGAAACGCTTTGCGGACAGCTACAAGGACGATTGGCCCGCGATCGAGGCGGACATCAAGCTAGACGGCGTGCCGCGCGACCTCGAATCCGCGATGGCACTCGCCAATCGCAAGGACGACAAGACGCGCAAGGAATTCGAGAAATGGGCGGTGCTCACCTATTCGCGCAATCAGGCGCGCATCAACGAGAAAAAGGGTGCCGACGGCGGCATCGACGGTATCGCCTATTTCCTCAAAGACCGTGACGAGAACGGCAAAGCGATCTTTCAGGTCAAGTCACGCCCCGGCAATCGCGCCGACTTGGCAACGCTGAACAGCGACCGGCAGCGCGAAAAAGCCGAGTTCGGTTTCCTGATCTGCACGTCGTTGCCGACGAAGCCGATGCGCGACGAGATTGCCGCAGCGGGGAAATACAAACACCCCCTGCTCGACCGCGAGGATGATCGGCTACAGGTGATCACCGTCGCCGAACTCTTCGCGCCGCACAATCACCGGCTCGACTTGCCGATGGCACGCGCCGATGCCGTCAAAAGCGCCGCCGTCAAAAGCGATGCGGACAAACAGATGGGCCTCGACGTTTAGGCGCGCTCGCTCAGACGTTGCGTTGCGCCGCGCATTGCTTCGCAAAAAACCGCTGTCCTACATACGTATGCCCTGCCAGCGTATCCACGCCGGGGCGACTTGGCTCTGCTCTTTGGACAGAAGTGAAAAAGATAGGCCGACCCTGCGAAGCGAACGAAGCTATCAAACGCATTTTCGCGGGTTTTCGGGCGCGAATCGGGTGCGCGCTGTTGGCGGCGTTCAGCCCAGTTTTTCGACCTTCGACTGCAGCTCGGCAAGCTGTGCTTTCAGCGTCGCAATCTCGTCGTCCTTGTCGGATGCAGAGGCTTTCGCGCCGGTGCCGGGCTTGATCGCGCCCGAAAGCGAGGACGCTGCGGCTTCGAACATCGCCATGTTGCGCTTGGCGATCTCGGCGAACGGCCCGCCCGAAAATGCGCCCTGCAACGCTTCGTGAAACTTCGCCTGGTTGGTCCGGAACGCATCCATCGACGCTTCGAGATATTGCGGCACC
>JANMJZ010000323.1:0-5938 GCA_031371635.1 Sphingomonadales bacterium
GCAGCGCGTGCACTGGATGCAGCGCGTCATCGCCGTCTTGACGATCGGCCCCATGTATTTCTCGGTGACCGCGCGCTTGTTCTCGTCGTAGCGGCTGTGGCCCTTGCCATAGGCAAGGCTCTGGTCCTGCAGGTCGCATTCACTGCCCTGATCGCAGATCGGGCAGTCGAGCGGGTGATTGATGAGCAGGAACTCCATCACCCCCTCGCGCGCCTTCTTCACCATCGGGCTGTCGGTGCGGATCATCTGCCCTTCGGCAGCGGGCAGCGCGCACGACGCCTGCGGCTTGGGCGGTCCGGGCGCAACCTCGACCAGGCACATGCGGCAATTGCCCGCGATGCTCAGCCGCTCATGGTAGCAGAACCGCGGGATTTCCTTGCCCGCGGCCTCGCACGCCTGCAGCACAGTGGCGCCAGCGGGGACCTCGATCTCGATGCCGTCGACAGTAACTTTAGGCATATCAGTTCTTTACCGGTGCAGGGGCGGAAATGGCCGTGGTAACGGGCCGGTCGATACCATTTGCCAGGCGCCACGCTGCGTCGGCAATCAGCGCACGCAGGGCCGGCTTTCGCATCGAAATCGTCGATCCCTGATCCAGGCAGGCTGTGATCGACGGTTTCACGGCTTCGAACGCGGCCTTTTCATTCTCCGAATATTGGTCGGTCCGGATGAGCGTATCTGCCGCACCGAAATTGGCGCGCACGACGCATTCGCCGAACTCGGCAACCATCCTGTGCTGGGCCACCTGCTTCGGATCGCCGATCTGGACAACGGGCACAGCTTCGACCTGCTCCCAGTTCCGGTTCGGCATCGCCTTGAACGTCGACAGATAAAGAGGCTCGATAAGGAAATTGCGGATAGTCCCGAATCCGAATTGCCATTGCAACGTGTCGCCGCCTTCCCTTGCGGATTCCGTCAGGCAGGTATCGATGCTCAGGGCACCCGCCAGCCGTCCGGCCGGAATGCCAAGACGCACGAAATCGACGCCATAATCGGTCGAGGCGGCAACGGTCCTGAGGGCCACGCCCCGCTGCACGCGGACCACGCAATCGCCCGCAAAGCGCATCAGTTCGGCCGCCGCGCGCGCGGGCATGACATCGGCAGGCATGACGTTGTGCCGGATGCGACTGCCCGTCTGCACATTCCTCTCGACGATTTCCGGCCGCCGCGCTTTCGCGGGTTCGGCCGTCGTCGTCGCCGCCGATGCCGCGACCATGACAGAGAGGAGGCCGATCACTCCGCCGCCTCCAGGAATTCCACGCCGCCGCGCTCCTTGATCCGGCGTTCGATTTCCGGCCTGAAGTGCCGGATCAGCCCCTGGATCGGCCACGCCGCCGCATCACCCAGCGCGCAGATGGTGTGCCCTTCGACCTGCTTGGTCACTTCCTGCAACAAGTCGATTTCGGACAGGTCGGCGTCACCGGTGCGCAGCCGTTCCATCACGCGCCACATCCAGCCGGTGCCTTCGCGGCACGGCGTGCACTGGCCGCAGCTTTCGTGCTTGTAGAAGTACGACAGGCGCGAAATGGCGCGGACGATGTCGGTCGACTTGTCCATCACGATAACCGCAGCGGTTCCAAGGCCCGAGCCGAGCGCCTTCAGCCCGTCGAAGTCCATCGGCGCGTTCATGATCTGCGCGGCGGGGACGAGAGGGACCGACGAGCCGCCGGGGATGACCGCCAGCAGATTGTCCCACCCGCCGCGAATACCGCCGCAATGCTTCTCGATCAGCTCGCGGAACGGGATGCTCATTGCTTCCTCGACCACGCACGGCTTGTTCACATGGCCGCTGATCTGGAACAGCTTGGTCCCCTCGTTCTTCGGCGTGCCGATCGCCGCGAACCAGGCGGGGCCGCGCCGCAGGATCGTCGGCACGACGGCGATGCTCTCGACATTGTTGACCGTCGTCGGGCAGCCATAAAGGCCCGCACCCGCCGGGAACGGCGGCTTCAGGCGCGGCTGGCCCTTCTTGCCCTCGAGGCTTTCGAGCATCGCGGTCTCTTCGCCGCAGATATAGGCGCCTGCACCCCGGTGGACGAATACGTCGAAGTCATAACCGGACTGGCAGGCGTTCTTGCCCAGCAGCCCCTTGGCATATGCCTGCGCTACCGCTGCAAACAGCGTCTCGGCCTCACGGATGTATTCGCCGCGAATGTAGATGTAAGCCGCGCGCGCGCGCATCGCATAACCCGCGATCAGCGCGCCTTCGATCAGCTTGTGCGGATCGTGGCGGATGATCTCGCGATCCTTGCACGAACCCGGCTCGGATTCGTCGGCGTTGATGACGAGGAAGTTCGGCCGGTCGGGCTTGGGCTCCTTGGGCATGAAGCTCCACTTCATGCCGGTCGGGAACCCCGCCCCGCCGCGCCCGCGCAATCCGCTTTCCTTGACACTGTCGATGATCGCGTCTTGCCCCGCGGCCATCAGCGCCTTGGTATCGCTCCAGTCGCCCCGCTTCATCGCGGCATCGAGCGACCAAGGCTGAAAGCCATAAAGGTTCGTGAAGATGCGGTCCTTGTCAGCGAGCATCGGTCGGTGCCTTGGTCCTGAGTCTGCGCTCTGCGGCCATCGCGAACGCCAATAAGATGATGGGAATGGTCGGCACGCCGCCGGCCTCACCACCGGTCGCCACGAAGACGCCGCCGATAAGGACGATTGCCGCAAACGACAGGCCGATCAGGCCGTGCAGCAGCATCAAACGGGTTCTGGCACTCACGCCCATGCCGTCCGGTAGTCGTGATTTTCGGCGACCATCTCGACCAAAGTCGTCGGCCCGCCCTCGGGGCAGCTCACCTGCCGCTCGATCTGCGGCCCCGGCACAACCGTCTCTCCCGCCGCCAGCCTGTCGAGGATCGCGGTCATGCTATCGTAGGTCAGGTCCTCGAAATTATCGTCGTTGATCTGTACCATCGGTGCATTGGCACAGGCGCCCAGACACTCGACTTCAGTCAGGGTGAACACGCCGTCGGGCGTGGTATGCCCCTTCGACAGGCCCTTGTTCGCGCAAGCGCTGAGCACATCGTCCGAGCCGCGCAGCATGCACGGCGTCGTGCCGCACACCTGCACATGGTAACGGCCAACGGGCGCGAGATTGTACATCGTGTAGAAGCTCGCGACCTCGTATACGCGCATGTACGGCATGCCCAGCTGCGCGGCGACGAACTCGATCACCGGCACGGGCAGCCAGCCCTGCGTGGCTGTCTCCATGCCGACCTGCCGCTGGGCGAGGTCAAGCAGCGGCATCACCGCCGACGCCTGCCGCCCCGGCGGATAGCGCGCGATGATCTCGGCCGCCTTGCCGCGGTTGAGTGCGTTCCAGTCGAACGCACCCCAGCGGGCGCGGGTTTCGGTGATGTCAGGAGCGTGGGGAAGGTCAGCCATTGGCGATCCCGCCTAGAAAGATGCTCAAAGGAAGACCAATCAGCAAAACCATGGCAGCTGCCCCGAACAGCATGAAGCCAATTCTTATGTTCTGTGTCACCGGTCGCACTCCCCGAACACGATATCCATCGCGCCCAGCACCGCCGTCGTATCCGCGAGCATGTGGCCCTTCATCATGAAGTCCATCGCCTGCAAATGGCTGAACGCGGTCGGGCGGATCTTGCACCGATAGGGTTTGTTCGTGCCGTCGGCGACGAGATACACACCGAATTCGCCCTTGGGGCTTTCGGTTGCGACATAGACTTCGCCGGCGGGGACGTGGAACCCTTCGGTGTAGAGTTTGAAGTGATGGATCATCGCTTCCATCGACCGCTTCATGTCGGCGCGCTTCGGCGGAGCGACCTTGGTGTCGGTCGTCATCACCGGGCCGTCGGGCATTTGCGCCAGGCACTGTTTCATGATGCGCGCCGACTGGCGCACTTCCTCGACGCGGACCATGAACCGGTCGTAGCAATCGCCGCGCGTGCCAACGGGCACGTCGAAGTCCATGCGCGAATAGACGTCGTACGGCTGCGACTTGCGCAGGTCCCATGCGATGCCGCTGCCGCGGATCATCGGCCCCGAAAAGCCCCATTTCAGCGCGTCGTCCTTGCTGACTACGCCGATGTCGACGTTCCGCTGCTTGAAGATGCGGTTGTCGGCGACCAGCGAGATCGCATCCTCGAACAGGCGCGGCAGCCGCGTGTCGAGCCAGTCGCCGATATCGGTCAGCAGTTTCAGCGGCACGTCCTGATGCACGCCGCCGGGCCGGAAATAGGCCGCATGCATGCGCGCACCCGATGCGCGTTCGTAGAAGTTCATCGTGTCTTCGCGCAGCTCGAACATCCACAGGTTCGGCGTCATCGCGCCGACGTCCATGACATGCGAACCCAGGTTCAGCATGTGAGTCAGGATCCGCGTCAGTTCGGCAAAGAACACGCGGAGATATTGCGCGCGCAACGGCACTTCCAGGTCGAGCAATTTCTCGACCGCAAGGACGTAGGTGTGCTCCATGCACATCGGCGAGCAGTAATCGAGCCGGTCGAAATACGGCAGCGCCTGCAGGTAGGTCTTGTACTCGATCAGCTTTTCAGTGCCGCGGTGGAGGAGTCCTACGTGCGGGTCGCAGCGCTCGACGATCTCGCCGTCGAGTTCCATGACAAGGCGCAGCACGCCATGTGCGGCCGGGTGCTGGGGTCCGAAGTTGATCGTGTAATTGTCGATCGCCGCATCGCCGGGGGCTTCGCTGCCTGCCTGGTTGCCGACGGTTACGACGCGTCGGCTGGTGATCGCCTCGTCGCGGGTACGGGTATCAGTCATCACACTTCGCCCTTCGGCTTACGCGGGGCACGGGGCTTTTTGATCGGCGCAGCGCTTTCGGGCGGCAGCGGCTGCTGCCCCTCGGCGCCGTTGGCATTCGCCTTGGGCTGTGCCCTTTTGCGCGGCTTGCCGTCGGGCTCGTCGCCTTTGGGGCCGCCCGCGCCCGTGTCCTTGACGCTCTCCGTCACTTTGGGGTCGTCGACGACCGCTGGCGCAGGCGTCGCAGCAGCATCGGCCTTCTTGATCGTGTCGGCGCTCAGCGGTGACGGGGCGCCCTTGGCTTCGGGCAGGGCCGCCTTCTCGTCGCCGGGCAGCGTGTATTCTGCGCCTTCCCAGGGGCTCAGGAAGTCGAAGGTGCGGAAGTCCTGCGCCAGCTTGACCGGCTGATAGACGACCCGCTTTTCTTCGTCGGACCAGCGCACTTCGGCAAAGCCCGTCAGCGGGAAGTCCTTCCGCTGGGGATGGCCGGTGAAGCCATAGTCGGTCAGGATGCGCCGCAGGTCGCCGTTGCCGCTGAACAATACGCCGTACATGTCGAACACTTCACGCTCGAGCCACCCGGCAACCGGCCATAGCCCCGTGACGCTCGGCACGGGCTGAACCTCGTCGGTCGACACCTTGACGCGGAGGCGGTGGTTTTTCGTCACCGACAGCAGGTGATAAACAACCTCGAACCGCTCGGGGCGATCGGGGTAATCGACACCCGCGATCTCCATCAGCTGCTGGTACCCGGCGTCGCGCAGCGCGGTCATCGCGGGGACGAGTTCGTCACGCGCGACGAGCAGCGTCACTTCGCCGACCTTCTCCCACGCATCGAGGATCGCCGCGCCACAGGCCGCACGCGCAAGGTCGATGGCACCCTCATTTGAGGCATAGGCTGGGGCGGAGCTGCCCACGCTAACGCTCGATCGTCCCGCTGCGGCGGATCTTCCGCTGCAGCTGCATGATGCCATAGAGCAGTGCCTCGGCCGTTGGCGGGCACCCGGGCACGTAGATATCGACGGGCACGATCCGGTCGCAGCCGCGCACGACGCTGTAGCTGTAATGGTAATAGCCGCCGCCATTGGCGCACGACCCCATCGAAATCACGTATTTCGGATCCGACATCTGGTCGTAGACCTTGCGCAGCGCCGGGGCCATTTTGTTGCACAACGTCCCGGCGACGATCATCACGTCTGACTGGCGCGGGCTCGCGCGC
>JANMJZ010000289.1:0-1781 GCA_031371635.1 Sphingomonadales bacterium
AACGGCCGACCCGCAACCTGGGTGTACATCGACGGACGAGGCCGGGCGCTCACCGAGATTGTTGGCGACCTGCAACGCGCGGTCGCCGAAAAGGTGAAGCTGCCGCCCGGTATCGGTGTCGCCTACACCGGACAGTTCGAGTTTCTCGAACGCGCGACGGAGCGCCTGAAGATCGTTGTTCCGGCCACGCTGCTGATCATATTCGCGCTGCTCTATGCGACGTTCCGGCGCTGGGACGAAGCCGCGCTCATTATGGCCACGCTGCCGTTTGCGCTCACTGGCGGTGTCTGGCTGCTCTACCTTCTTGGCTACAACCAATCGGTCGCAACTGGCGTCGGCTTCATCGCACTCGCTGGTGTGTCTGCAGAATTTGGCGTCGTAATGCTGATCTATCTCAAACACGCGCTGGCGGAACATTGTCCGGAGGACGTTGAAGCCGCAGTCCGCGAGGGCGCGCTGCTGCGCGTTCGGCCCAAAGCTATGACTGTCGCAGTTATCCTTGCTGGCTTGTTCCCGATCCTCATCGGCACCGGCACGGGTTCGGAAGTCATGAGCCGGATCGCCGCCCCGATGATCGGCGGCATGATCACCGCCCCATTGCTGTCGATGCTTATTATCCCCGCCGCCTATTTGCTGATGCGGCGACCACGTCGTGAAAACGAAGTCGGACAACGCGAAGGAGCTACCGAATGATTAAGACACTGCCGATTGCCGCGCTCGCCGTTTTGGCCGCCATGCTGCCCGGATGCGGCAAGCAAGCCGCGCCAACTCAGAATACGAGCGCGGGCACCATGACGAATATGGCGGTGTCGACTGAACCCAGAGTCGGCAAAGCGACCGGAACAATCACTGCGATCGATGAAGCAACGGGCAAGATCACGCTCGATCACGGCCCGGTTCCCGAGCTTCAATGGCCTGCGATGAAGATGGGATTTGGCGCAAAGCCGGAACAGCTGAAGGGCTTGGCCGTCGGCGATAAAGTTAGTTTCGAATTTACGATGACGGGTACCAGCGCCGAAATCTCGACAATCTCAAAGCAATGATGCTGTTCTAGCGCCAAAGGACGCATTTAGGTGCCGGGCCCGGCGGATGAGCCTCCGGAAGTGGCTCGCTTGCGCCGAACCGGCCAGCTTGAAGACCCCGCGCCTGCGCGGACTGCTCGCCCTCAGTCTCGCGCATCGTCGGCGAACTGAAGGCCAACGGCGCAAACGTCGCGATGGCAGGCAATGGGTTCAGCGATGCGTCTGCGCTTGCTGCCGCCGATGTTGGCCTCGCGAGGGGGGACGGGAGCCGACGTAGCGATCGAAAGTGCGGGGATCACGCTGACCAAGGGCGATCTCGCCGCTGTCGTCCGCGCTCGCAAGCTCGCGGAAGCGACGATGGGACATGTTCGCCAAAAATTTGTTCTACTCTTATGTCTTCAACGGCATCGGCGTGCCAGTGGCAGCGGGCATGCCTTATCCGGCGACGGGGCTACTCATGTCGCCAATGTTTGCAGGAGCCGCAATGGCACTGTCGTCTTTTAAGGTCGTGGCGAATGCGCTGAGGCTCAACCGCGTCCGCTTGTGATGCGATGTGCCAACGAAGCGAGCGCAGGTCTTTCGCGCTATCTCGTTCACGCGGTACAACTCTTCGTCGATCGTCCGTTGCGTCAGTCCATCGACAATATTCGAAAAGTGGATGTGTTCGGTCGACCCCATGGAGAACGCCGTCGCCAGATAGGTATCGAAAACATTCTTCAGCGACAGCCACGCGCCTTGGCCTTCGAGCCACTGGATCGA
>JANMJZ010000342.1:0-22160 GCA_031371635.1 Sphingomonadales bacterium
CGACGGGGTGCCCGACGAGTCGGTCGAATGGCTGGACACATATTTCCGCGAGCAGATCTTTCCGGTGCTGACACCGCAGGCGCTCGACCCGGCGCATCCGTTTCCGTTCATCCCCAACCTCGGCCTCAGCCTGATCTTCGAACTGAAGCGGCTGTCGGACGGCGAGGCGGTGCGCGAACTGGTGATGATTCCGCCGACGCTCGGCCGCTTCGTGCGGCTTCCCGGCGAGACGGCCGTCTATATCGCGATCGAGAGCCTCTTGCGCCGCTATGCTGCGTCGATGTTCCCGGGCTACGAGGTCCGCGACACGGGCGTGTTCCGCATCATTCGCGATAGCGACCTCGAAATCGAGGAAGAGGCGGAGGATCTCGTCCGTTATTTCCGCACGGCGATCATGCGACGACGGCGGGGCCGGGTGATCCGCCTCGACCTCGAAACCGGTATGAATGCCGAGCTTGAGGCAGTCCTGAAGGCCGAGCTCGGCGGCGGTGACGCGCTCATCATCGAGAAGGAGGCCTTTCTTGGCATCGGCGCGCTCGAGGCGCTGGTCGACGAGGACCGGCCCGACCTGAAATTCACGCCCTATTCGCCGCGATTCCCTGAGCGCATCCGTGAATATGACGGCGACTGTTTCGCCGCCATCCGGGCAAAGGACATCATCGTCCACCACCCTTACGAGACGTTCGACGTGGTGCTCGCGTTCCTGCGCCAGGCCGCTGCCGACCCCGATGTGGTGGCGATCAAACAGACGCTGTATCGCGCCGGCAAGCAGCCGACCGTCATTCGCGCGCTGTGCGATGCGGCGGAGGCGGGCAAGTCTGTCACCGCCGTCGTCGAGCTGAAGGCGCGTTTCGACGAGGAACAGAATCTGCTTTGGGCGTCGCAGCTCGAGCGATCGGGCGTTCAGGTCGTCTATGGCTTCATCGACTGGAAGACCCATGCGAAAGTGTCGATGGTGGTACGGCGCGAAGGCGGGCTGAATCGCACCTATTGCCACTTCGGGACCGGCAATTATCACCCGATCACGGCGCGCATTTACACCGACCTCAGCTTCTTCACGGCCGACCCTCGCGCCGGGCGCGATGCGGCGCAGATGTTCAATTACATCACGGGGTACATCGAACCGCACGGGCTCGAACTGCTCACGCTGTCACCGACTGGCCTGCGCGGGAAACTGACCGGGCTGATCGATGACGAGATCGACCACGCCCGCAACGGGCGCGCTTCGGGCATCTGGGCCAAGATGAATTCGCTGGTCGATCCGGCGATCATCGACAAGCTCTACGACGCAAGCGCGGCGGGCGTGCCTGTGGAGCTTATCATAAGGGGCATATGTTGCCTGCGCCCCGGCGTGCCGGGATTGTCAGAGAACATCCGTGTCAGGTCGATCGTCGGGCGATTCCTGGAGCACAGTCGCATCTGGGCATTCGGCGCAGGCAAGGCGTTGCCGAACGACAAGGCAAAGGTGTTCATTTCTTCCGCCGACTGGATGCCGCGCAACTTCGACCGACGCGTCGAGTATATGCTGCCCATCGAGACGCCGACGGTGCACGACCAGGTTCTGGATCAGGTCATGGTCGCCAATCTGATTGACACCGAACAGAGCTGGGAGCTGCAATCCGACGGATCCTATATCCGGGTGGAAGCGGGGACGAAGCCGTTCAACCTGCACCGTTACTTCATGACCAATCCCTCGCTGTCCGGGCGCGGTGCTGCGCTCGATCAGGGCGGCAGCGTGCCGACGCTGAGTTTGAGGCGGCGCTGAATGGCGGCAACGCAGGCCATTATCGACATTGGATCGAACTCGGTTCGCCTTGTCGTTTACGATGGGCCCGCACGTGCACCGTCGGTGCTGTTCAACGAGAAGGTATCGGCCGGGCTGGGCAAGGGGCTTGGCGACGGGGCCAGGCTCGACCGGCAGGCGACGGCACAGGCGCTGCGCGCGCTGGCCCGTTTTCGGGAAGTGACGCGGGCAATGGACGTGACGACCGTCCGTACGGTTGCTACCGCTGCCGTGCGCGATGCGAGCGACGGCAAGGCCTTTATCGCCGAGATCGAGAAGCTGGGCCTTCCGGTCGAGCTTCTGTCCGGCGAGCAGGAAGGCCGGGCTTCGGGCTATGGAGTAATCTCGGCCTTTCCCGAAGCCGATGGTATCGTCGGCGACCTGGGTGGCGGCAGTCTCGAACTCGCGCGGGTGCGCGGCGGCGAGGTGCACGAGACCGTGTCGCTCCCGCTGGGCGTTCTCCGGCTGGCGGCGCTGAAAAAGGGGCGCGGCGTCCTCGACCGCCATGTCAGGAAGCTGCTGGTCAAGTCGGGATGGCAAGGCGTCGAGCATGGTCTGCCGCTGTGGCTGGTGGGCGGCTCGTGGCGGGCGCTGGCGCGGCTGCACATGTACCTCACCGACTATCCGATCCCGGTGCTCCATGGCTATACCATGCCGCCCGAGGCCGCTTCACGCCTGTTGCGGGCGCTGGGGCGGATGGACCGCAAGCGGTTGAAAGGCATCGGCGTCATCCCTTCGGGACGGATCGGCGCACTTGGCGATGCGGCGTCGCTGCTCGCGACGCTGACGCGGCTGCTTGGCTCCCGGTCCCTTGTCGTATCGGCCTATGGCCTGCGCGAAGGGTTGCTGTTCGAAGGCCTGACGCCGGACCAGCGAACAAGGGATCCTCTGGTCGAAGCGGCCCATCTCGTCGGGGCGACACTCGGGCGCTTCCCCGAGCACGGCGACCTGCTCGCTCGCTGGATCGCGCCCTTGTTTCCTCATGAGGATATGCGGTTGGCGCGGTTGCGCCACGTCGCGTGCCTGCTCAGCGACGTGGGCTGGATGGCGAACCCGGAGCTACGCGCCGAACGTGGCCTCGACATCGCGCTCTACGGCAATTGGGTCGGTGTCGACGTGCGCGGTCGCGCGATGATCGCACACGCACTTTACACGAGCTTTGGCGGCGGCGGGACACCTGCGCCTCTGGTCGCGCAGCTTTCGTCACCCGAGGATTGCGCGACTGCGGCGGCCTGGGGTCTCGCGATGCGCCTAGGCCAGCGACTGAGTGGCGGGGTGGCAGGGCCGCTGGAGTTCAGCCGGTTGGCGATCGACGAAAAGGCCCTCGTGCTGACACTGCCCGAAGGGCAGGCGCTGCTCTATGGCGAAGCCGTGGAGCGGCGGCACAAGCAGCTGGCATCTGTGCTCGGACGGGTGGCCAGGCTGGCCTGACCTCAGGCGTATTCGGCAGCCTATCCGCAATCGAGACCGGTGATGAAGTTTCGTCCGTCGACGCGAACGTTCAGCCGATCCTGCCGGTAATCCATGGTCGCCATCGATCCCGGCGCAAGCCAGCGCAGGGTGCGGGCCCCGCTGCGTTTCAAAAGGGCATCACCCATGTCGGAAGTGCCGAGCGCGCCGACGAAATTCCTGACGCGCGTGGCGTCACACTTGCCGGCGCCTGCCATGGGAACAGTTTCGCATGCGGTGAGCAAAGCAAGCGGGAGGAGGAAGATGGACTTGGGCATGAAACAACTTCCCTGAACTGGAACGCGCATCAGCGGACTTTAGCCGGTCGAGAGGATCAAGTTAGGCAGCTTCGTCGATCTCGACCTTTTCCGTCCGCGTCATCTTGAGCTTGCCGTTCACGACCGCGAACGCCAGCCGCCCCTCGACCAGGTCGAGCGCATCGCGGCCGAACTGGTCGAAGCGCCAGCCGGTGAGGATCGACAAGTCTTCGCGCACCCCCGCAGCCAGCATGTCGAGGTCGTCGGTGCGCGCCAGCAGGCGCGGCGCGACATTCGATTCCTTCGCGCGGATCTTGAGCAGCAGCTTCAGCAGGTCGGCGACAAGCGCGCCGTCCTTGCCCAGGCCGGGCTTGCGGTCGTCGCGCGCCGGCATCAGTTCGGCCGACAGCGCGGTGGCGTTGTTCAGCGCTGCCATCATCCGCGCGCCGATGTCGTTGCCCGCCCAGCTCGCCGACAGGCCCCGCACCTTCGACAAATCGCCCTGGATGCGCGGCGGATGCAGCGCGAGGTCGCCCAATGTCTCGTCCTTGACGATGCGGCCACGCGGCAGGTTCTTCGTCCGCGCCTCGTGCTCTCGCCAAGCCGCGAGCGCGCGCAGGCGACCGAGCACGTCCGGCTTGCGGCTGGCGATCTTGACCCGCTTCCACGCTTCGCCGGGTTCCAGCGCGTAATTGGCGGGGTTGGCGAGGCGCTCCATCTCCTGGTCGAGCCACGCGCCGCGGCCCGTCTTCACCAGCTTGTCGAGCATCATCGGAAAGATCTTCGACAGATGCGTGACGTCGCCGATCGCATAATCGATCTGGCGTTTGTCGAGCGGGCGGCGCGCCCAGTCGGTAAACCGCGCACCCTTGTCGAGCGTGATGCCCAGCCACTGGTCGACGAGGTTCGAATAGCCGACCTGCTCGCCCTGGCCGAGCGCCATCGCCGCCACCTGCGTGTCGAACAAGGGGAAGGGCGTCTTGCCGGTGAGATTGTAGACGATCTCGATGTCCTGGCCGCCCGCATGAAAAACCTTCAGCACCTCGTCGTTCTCGGTCATCAGGTCGAGCAGCGGCTTCAGGTCGAGTCCCTCGGCCTTGGGATCTACCGCCGCCGCCTCATGCTCGTCGGCGATCTGGATGAGGCAAAGCTCGGGCCAGAAGGTGTTTTCGCGCATGAACTCGGTGTCGATGGCGACGAAGCTCGATTTGGCGAGGCGCTCGCACATGGCGGCGAGGGTCGATGTGTCCTCGATCATGGGATGAATCTTCATTCGCACTCCATAGCGGCGTGTGGCGGGTTGACAAACGCCCGTTACGACTGCCCTAGCCGCGCACATGACACTCCATGCATATCGTTCGCATAGCTGCGCCCAGTTGCGCGATACCGACGTCGGCGCAACGGTCCGCCTCTCGGGCTGGGTCCATCGCAAGCGTGACCACGGCAACCTGCTGTTCGTCGACCTGCGCGACCATTATGGCATCACCCAGATCGTCACCGATACCGACAGCTCGGCGCATGCCGTTCTCGACCGGTTGCGGGCCGAAAGCGTGGTGACGATCACGGGTGATGTCGTGGCACGCTCTGCCGAGACAGTAAACGCCGGCCTGGCAACGGGCGCGATCGAGGTCCGGGCGCGGGAGGTTGCGGTCCAGTCGTCTGCCGCGGAACTGCCGATGCCGGTATTCGGCGACGCCGAGTATCCTGAAGAAATCCGCCTGAAGTACCGCTATCTCGACCTGCGGCGCGAGCGGTTGCACGCCAATATCGTGCTGCGCTCGAACGTCATCTCATCGATCCGCCAGCGCATGATCGGGCAGGGCTTCACCGAATTCCAGACGCCGATCCTGACCGCGTCGAGCCCCGAGGGTGCGCGTGATTACCTCGTGCCGAGCCGGGTCCATCCGGGCAAGTTCTACGCGCTGCCGCAGGCGCCGCAGATGTTCAAGCAGCTTCTGATGGTCGCGGGATTCGACCGGTATTTCCAGATCGCGCCGTGTTTCCGCGACGAGGATGCGCGGGCTGATCGCTCGCCCGGCGAATTCTACCAGCTCGATTTCGAGATGAGCTTCGTCACACAGGACGATGTGTTCGCGGCGATCGAGCCCGTGCTGCACGGCGTGTTCGAGGAATTTGCCAATGGCCGCTCGGTCAGCGCCGCGCCGTTCCCGCGTATTCCCTATCGCGAATCGATGCTGAAATACGGGTCGGACAAGCCCGACCTGCGCAATCCCGTCGTCATCACCGACGTGTCCGACCATTTCACCGGCTCGGGCTTCGGCCGGTTCGCGTCGATGGTCGAGGCCGGCGACGTCGTCCGCGCGATTCCGGCGCCGGGCACGGCGGAGAAGAGCCGCAAATTCTTCGACGACATGAACGCCTGGGCTCAGGGCGAGGGCTATGCAGGGCTCGGCTATATCACGCAAAAAGGCGGAGAGTTGGGCGGGCCCATTGCCAAGAACCACGGCGAGGAAGCGACGCGCAAGCTGGTCGCCGCTCTCGGCCTCGGCCCCGATGACGGTATTTTCTTTGCGGCGGGGCCCGAGGCAACGGCTGCCAAGCTTGCGGGGGCCGCGCGGACGCGGATCGGCAATGAGCTGAACCTGATCGACAAGAACCGTTTCGAGTTCTGCTGGATCGTCGATTTCCCGATGTTCGAATATGACGAGGACGCAATGAAAGTCGACTTCAGCCAGAATCCCTTCTCGATGCCGTAGGGCGAGATGGAAGCGTTGGAGACGATGAACCCGCTCGATATCCTGGCGTACCAGTACGACATCGTCTGCAACGGCATCGAGCTGTCGTCGGGCGCGATCCGGAACCACCGGCCCGACATCATGTACAAGGCGTTCGAGATCGCCGGCTATACGCAGGAACAGGTCGACACGAACTTCGCCGGCATGATCGGGGCGTTCAAACTCGGCGCACCGCCGCACGGCGGCTCGGCACCGGGGATCGACCGCATAGTGATGCTGCTGGCCGACGAGCCGAATATTCGCGAAGTCATCGTCTTCCCCATGAACCAGAAGGCCGAAGACCTGATGATGAACGCGCCAGCGCCCGCGACGATGAAACAACTGCGCGAGCTTGGGATCAGGGTGGTCGAATAACGGGGGACGCACGATGAACACCAAGGACTTTACCGTACGCAAGGCCGATGGCAGCGAGATGAAGCTGTCAGAGATCGAAGGTCCGATCCTGGCGGTCAATGTCGCGTCGAAATGCGGTCTGACCCCGCAGTACGAGGGGCTGGAAGCGCTGAACCGCGAATATGGCCCTCGTGGCCTGACGATCCTCGGCTTTCCATGCAACCAGTTCATGGGCCAGGAGCCGGGCACGGCCGAGGAAATCGCGAGTTTCTGTTCGCTGACCTATGACGTCAGCTTCCCGATCCTCGCCAAGATAGAGGTCAACGGCAATGGCGCCGACCCGCTCTACAAGCATCTCAAGAAGGAACAGGGCGGCCTGCTCGGCTCGTCGATCAAGTGGAATTTCACCAAATTCCTGATCGATAAGGACGGCAATGTCGTCGAACGGTTCGCCCCGACCGACAAGCCGGAAAGCATGAAGCCAGCGATCGAGAAACTGCTCTAGCCGTTTGCGAATCGCGCAGCGCTCCCCCACAGTGGCGCATGGCCCACGCGCAGTTCGTTCCGCTTCGTATCTTCTCTGCTTTTACCATGCTGGAAGGGGCGATCGACCCCAAGGATATTGCCGCCAAGGCCCGCGAGATGGGCTTTCCGGCGGCTGCGATTTGCGACCGCAACGGGCTGTACGGCGTCATGCCGTTCAGCGAGGCCGCAAAGAAAAAAGGCGTGCAGCCGATCATCGCGACGATGCTGTGCGTCGCGCGCCCCGACGTTCCGCAGGGAGCTCCAACAGCCTATGACTGGCTGGCGCTCTATGCGCAGGATGAGGCAGGCTACCAGAATCTCTGTGCGCTTGTGTCGGCAGCGCATCTGGCGCGACCCGTGGAGGAGCAGGCGCATGTCGATTTCGACCGGCTGGCGCGGCATGCCGACGGGCTGATCTGCCTCACTGCGGGCGGGGAGGGGGCCATTGCCAAGCTGCTGGCCGACCGGCAGCAGGCGGCCGCGGATGCCTATGCCGACCGGCTGGTCGCGCTGTTTCCCGACAAGCTCTATGTCGAGATTTCGCGGCGTGGCGATGCCGTCGAGACGGCCGCCGAGCCGCATCTGATCGCCATGGCCGACGGTCGCGGGCTGCCGCTCGTCGCGACCAATCCCGCTTGCTACGCCGATGCCGATTTCCACCGCGCGCACGACATCATGCTGTGCATTGCGGCTTCGACCTATGTTGAAAGCGACGACCGGACGAAATCGAATCCCGATGCCTGGATCAAGCCGGCGCATGATATGCGCACGTTGTTTGCCGACCTGCCCGACGCGCTCGAAAACACGCTGGTCGTGGCACAGCGTTGCGCCGTTGCCGCGCCCTCACGCAAGCCCATCCTGCCAAGCCTTGCGGGGGACCGCGAGGCAGAGACCGAGCAGTTGCGGCGTGATGCCCATGCCGGCCTAGAGGCGCGGCTTGAAAAGGTGCCCGTCGCTAATCCCGAGGACTACCGGACGCGGCTCGATTTCGAGCTCGACGTCATCGCCGGCATGGGATTTCCCGGCTATTTCCTGATCGTTGCCGACTTCATCAAATGGGCAAAGACCAACGGGATTCCCGTCGGGCCTGGGCGTGGGTCCGGTGCGGGATCGGTCGTGGCCTGGGCTCTGACGATCACCGATCTCGATCCGCTGAAGCTCGGGCTGTTGTTCGAACGTTTCCTCAACCCCTCGCGCGTGTCGATGCCCGACTTCGACATCGATTTCTGCGAAACCCGGCGCGGCGAGGTCATCCGCTACGTCCAGTCGAAATACGGGCACGATACCGTCGCGCAGATCATTACGTTCGGGCGGCTCAAATCGCGCGCAGTGCTGAAGGACACGGGCCGGGTGCTGCAGATGAGCTACGGCCAGATCGACCGGCTTGCCAAGCTGGTGCCCAACCATCCGACCGACCCGTGGGACCTGAAGCGCGCGCTCAACGGCGTGTCGGAGCTGGCGAGCGATTACAAGAACGACCCCGACATCCGGCGCCTGTTCGACCTTGCGATGAAGCTGGAAGGGTTGCCGCGCCATTCATCGACGCACGCTGCCGGCGTCGTCATCGGCGATCGCCCGCTCGACCAGCTCGTGCCGCTCTATCGCGACCCGCGCTCGGACATGCCGGTCACGCAGTTCGACATGAAATATGCCGAAGCCGCGGGCCTCGTGAAGTTCGATTTCCTCGGGCTTAAAACGCTGTCGGTGCTGCAGCGCGCGCTTGACCTGATCGAGGCGCGCGAAGGGCACCGGCCCGATCTCGACACGCTCGGCTGGGATGACGAGGCAGTCTATTCGCTGCTCCAAAAGGGCGACACGGTCGGGGTGTTCCAGATGGAATCTGAAGGCATGCGCCGCGCGCTCGGATCGGTCAGGCCCAGCAATTTCGGCGACATCATCGCCATCGGTGCACTCTATCGACCGGGTCCGATGGACAACATCCCGCTGTTCGCCGACCGAAAGAACGGGCGGGTGCCGATCGAATATCCGCACCCCCTGCTCGAGGACGTGCTCTCCGAAACCTATGGCATCATCGTCTACCAGGAACAGGTGATGAAGGCGGCGCAGGTGCTGGCCGGCTACAGCCTAGGCGACGCCGACCTGTTGCGCCGAGCAATGGGCAAGAAGATCCAGTCGGAGATGGACGCGCAGCGCGCGGGGTTCGTCGACGGCTGCGGGCGGAATAATATCGACCGGAAAAAGGCGAACGAGCTGTTCGACCTGATCGACAAGTTCGCCAACTATGGCTTCAATAAGAGTCACGCCGCCGCCTATGCGGTGCTGACCTACCAGACAGCCTGGGTGAAGACGCATTACCCGGAGGATTTCTACGCCGCATCCATGGCATTCGATCTGGGTAACACCGACAAGCTTGCGATCTTCGTCGACGACATGCGCCGCATGGGCGTTGCTTGCCTGCCGCCCTGCATCAACGGCAGCGGGTCCGATTTCACGGTCGAGTCGCACGGCGAAGGGCTGGCGGTGCGTTTCGCGCTTGGGGCGCTCAAGGGCGTAGGTGAAGGTGCGATGGAGATGCTGTGCGCCGAGCGGGCCGAAAAAGGCGCGTTTGCCACGCTCGACGACTTCGCCAACCGCATCAACCCGCGCCTGCTCAACAAGCGCCAGATCGAAAGCCTTGCCGGTTCGGGTGCACTCGACGGGCTGAACGACAATCGTGCGGGGTGTTTCGCGGTGGCGGAAACCGTGCTCGCGGTTGCGTCGCAGGCAGAACATGGGCGGACGAGCGGGCAAGGCGGCCTGTTCGGCGAGGGAGAGGCGTCGGTCGTCGCAATCCAGCTGCCCGGCAGCGCGAAATGGTCGATGGCCGAGCGAATGACGGCGGAGAAAGAGGCTTTCGGTTTTTATTTCTCGGCGCATCCAGTGGATCGCTACAAGCACGTTGCCGGTGCGCATGGCGCGCGTAGCTTCGTTGCATTATCCGGGTCGGGCGGCGAGGGGCGTACTTCAGCGACGATGGCGGCCCTGATCGAGGACGCGCGCTGGCGGACCTCGAAAAAGGGCAATCGCTTCCTGTCGGCGACGCTCAGCGATGAAAGCGGGCAGTTTCAGGCGAATTGCTTTGACGACGACGCATGTGTCGCGCTCGAGGAACTTGGCCGCAACGGCGGCTGCGCGCTGCTGAAGGTCGAACTCGAACGCCAGCCGGGGGAGGAGACGCCGCGGGTGACGGTGCGCGGGGCGCAGCGGCTCGATGCCCTTGCGGGTTCTGCCCGCCTTAACGCCGTGGTGTCGGTCGACGGGGTCGAAGCCGTTGCCGCGCTTGCTGAGCTGCTTTCCAATGCGCGCGGGGGGCGGTGCGAACTGGTCTTGCATGCCTTGCTTTCGGCGGGGCAGACTGCGCACGTGCGGCTCGGACGGGACTTCCTGATCGACGGCGAGCTGGCAACCTTGATGGGTCGCCTGCCCGGCGTGACCGAGGTCGGGTTAAAAGCACAAGAAGCGCCGCGACTGGCGCTCGTTGGATAAGCTGCGCCGGCAGGGCGCAAGGGAGAGGGACGAGAAAATGGGCCATTTGGGGGGCATGCAGGACTGGTCGCTGCGGGTAACGCACCTGATCGACCATGCGGCACGCGAGTGCGGCACGCGCGAGATCGTAACGCGCTGGGGCGATGGCCGGGTCGAGCGGACCGATTGGGCCGGCGTCGCGCTCGATGCGCGCAAACTGGCGCAGGCCTTCGCCGGCTGGGGCCTGCAACCGGGCGATCGCGTGGCAACTTTTGCCATGAACCATCACCGCCACCTTGCCGCCTGGTACGGTGCCATCGGCTTCGGCGGCGTCATCCACACGATCAACGTCCGCCTGTTCGACGAGCAGCTGATCTACATCATCAATCACGCTGAAGACCGGGTACTGATGTACGATGCGGTATTTGCGCCTGTGATCGAGCGGCTGAAGCCGCATCTGACGACTGTTCAACAATTCATCTGCTTCGACACCGATTATCTGCCGTTGCTGGCCGCCCAGGATGGCAAATACGACTGGGCGATGGGCGACGAGCGCGACCCGTGCATGCTGTGTTACACCAGCGGGACCACGGGGAACCCGAAAGGTGTGCTGTACGAGCACCGCTCGACGATGCTGCATGCCATGGCCGAAATCGCGCCGTCAGTGTTCGACCTCAGCCCGCAGGCCGTGCTGCTGCCCATCGTGCCGATGTTCCATGCGGCAAGCTGGGGCCTGCCTTTTGCCGGGGCGGCAGCGGGCGTGAAGTTCGTCTTCTCGGTCACCAATGAAGCACCGGTCCTTTGCAACCTGTTCATCGATGAGGGGGTGACGCACTCGGCGGGCGTGCCGACGGTCTGGCTCGCGATGTTCCAGCATCTGGACATGCTCGCCGACAGCGATCAGGCCGCCGACCTGGGCAAATTGCGCATCGTCACCATCGGCGGCTCTGCGGCGCCGCGCGCCATGATCGAGCGGCTGATGCGGATGGGCATCCGCGTGAACCACGCCTGGGGCATGACCGAGACGAGCCCGATCGGCACGATGGGTGCGCCTTCGGCGGACTGGGACGATCTCAGCTTCGACGACAAGGTGCTCGTCACGGCGCGTCAGGGGCGGGTTCCCTTCGGTGTCGAACTGCGGATCGTCAGCGACGTTGGCGAAGTCCTGCCCCGCGACGGGCAGGCGTCGGGGCGGCTGGAAATCCGGGGCCCGTGGGTCGTGAAGCGCTATTTCAAGATGGAGGCGGATGCCACAACCGAAG
This sequence comes from Sphingomonadales bacterium, assembly GCA_031371635.1. Lineage (GTDB taxonomy): Bacteria > Pseudomonadota > Alphaproteobacteria > Sphingomonadales > Sphingomonadaceae > Sphingomonas_O. Next base: position 11,831 of record JANMJZ010000342.1, read on the forward strand.
GCCAGTGGTTCGACACGGGCGACGTCGCGATCCTCCACCCCGACGGCACGATGCAGATCACGGACCGGTCGAAGGACGTGATCAAGTCGGGTGGCGAGTGGATCTCGTCGGTCGAGCTGGAAAATGCCGCCGTGGGCTGCCCCGGCGTACAGGAGGCGGCGGCCATCGGCGTCGCGCACCCCAAATGGGACGAACGCCCGGTCCTGCTCGTCATCCGCAAGGAAGGCGCGACCGTAACCGCCGCCGACGTCACCGCGCACCTGGCCGACAAGGTCGCGAAATGGTGGCTGCCCGACGAAGTCATCTTCGTCGACAGCCTGCCGCACACGGGCACGGGCAAGCTGCTGAAGACGGCTCTGCGCGACGAATACAAGGATTACCGGCTGGCGACCGTCTAGAACAGTCTTCCCTGTGCGCCGGAAGGGGGGCGGAAAAGGTCGCATCGCAGTTCCACGCGCGGCCCGTCCAGCCCAAAGCGCCGCCGCGCCAGCTTGAAGCGCGTCAGCATCAGGTCGTACCACGGCCCCGATCCGCGCATGCGCTCGCCAAAGCGCGGGTCGTTGTCGCGGTCTCCGCCACGGATCGACTGGATCATCGACATGACCTTGCCCGCGCGGTCGGGATAACAGGCGTCGAGCCAGGCGCGGAAGAGCGGGGCAACCTCATGGGGCAGCCGCACCGGGATGAAGGAGCAGCGGGTTGCGCCCGCCTCCGCCGCGGCCTTCAAAATCGCTTCGGTCTCATGATCGGTGATCGCGGGTATCAGCGGCGACACGGAGACCTGCACCGGAATGCCTGCCGCAGCCAGCGTGCGGATCGCGGCTATGCGCTTGTGCGGCGAAGGCGCGCGGGGTTCCAGCGTCATGGCGATCTGCGGGTCGAGCGACGTTACCGAGATCATCACGGAGCACAGCTCCTTCGCCGCCATCGGCCCGAGCAGGTCGATGTCGCGCACGACCCGGTCCGACTTCGTGGTGATCATCAGCGGGTGGTCGCACTCGGCGAGCACTTCGATGCACTGGCGCGTAATCCGCCAGTCACGCTCGACCGGTTGGTAGGGATCGGTGTTGGTGCCCATCGCGATCGGTGCGCAGCGATAGGCTGGCTTCGAGAGTTCCGACCGCAGCAAGGCGGCGGCGTCGGGCTTGGCAAACAGCTTTGTCTCGAAATCGAGGCCCGGCGACAGGTCGTGAAAGGCGTGCGTCGGCCGGGCGAAGCAATAGATGCAGCCGTGCTCGCAGCCGCGATAGGCGTTGATCGACCGGTCGAACGGAATGTCCGGAGACGTGTTGCGTGCGATGATCGTCCTTGCCTTCTCCACCGTCACGGTCGTGCGCAGGGGAGCGGAGGCGCCATCGAGCTCGTCGACCTCGTCCAGCCAGTCGCCGTCGGTCACGCGTTCGATTGAGGCGAACCTCAGGCTCTCAAGATTGCTCGTTGCACCTCTGGACGTGGCTCGGGGTTGCATTCCAATTTCGTATCACGTCCAAGAAACAAATCAAGAACACTGTTTTCCTTATTCGACGATTACCAATTCTGGCCGAATTTAGGTCATTCCGGATGCGTAACAGAACCCGCCTGGGAGCAGCAATGGGTGAGGTTATTCGATACAGAAATGTACATGCATTCAAAATGCCTGCGCGAGCGGCTGGCGCCGGCACCATCTATTGCCGAATCACTTGAGGCGTTACCCCGATTTGCGCAAGTTTACCGAACTGCTCGGTCAGACCGGCGCTGGCCTGGGCGATTTCGAGACCAACGGCATGTTCCTGCCGTCCGAAGAACGCATCGCCAGGCACGCGCATCTGCCTCTCCATCGCGGCCCGCATCTGGGCTAAAGCGAAGTAGTCGTCGGTGCGCTGGATGGGCTGCGTCAGGATATCGTCCGGCGCAATGTCGGTCTGCGCGACCAGCACGCGGCCGTTCGCGCGCTTCAACGCCGCCTCAGGACATTGTTGCAGCTGTCCGCGCTCGACATGGATGTCGCACTTGCGGGGCGCGATCCGTTCGGCCCGATTCCGGTGGCGGCGGCACTGGACCGGCAGACCGATGCCCTGTTCGCCGCCGCGCTTCGGCGGACGCAGCATCAGGCGGCGAGCGCCTGACGCAGCACGCTGTGCCAGGCTGCCAGGCGCGACCCGGAGTCCCCCGCGACGGGTGTCCAGCGCTGGGCAGCCCGCCAGCGCGAGCCAAAGTCCGCCGCATCGGCGAAAATGCCAGTGCCGATTCCCGCAAGCGCCGCAGCGCCCAACGCGGTCGTTTCGTGGCTCGCTGGCATTTCGACCGGCGTTTCCAATGTGTCGCTCAGGAACTGCGCGAACCAGCTGTTCTGCGCCATGCCGCCGTCGATGCGGAGGGCGGCCGGCTTCGACGCGCCGTCCGCCGCCATCGCGTCGGTCAGGTCGCGGGTCTGAAAGGCAATGCTTTCCAGCGTCGCGCGGACAAGATCGGCTGCCGTCGTATCGAGTGTCAGCCCGTGCACCGATCCCCGCACATCGGCGCGCCAGTGCGGCGCCCCGAGCCCGACGAACGCCGGAATGACGGTGACGCCGTGATCGGCATGGGCCGCGCGTGCCAGCGACTCCGTCCCGGCCGCGCTGTCGACGAGACAGAGCTTGTCGCGCAGCCATTTGACTGCCGCACCGGCGACAAAGATCGACCCTTCGAGCGCATAGGCGCGCTCGCTGCCGATCTCGTACCCGGGCGTCGTCAGCAGGCGATGCGTCGACGCGCAGGGCGCGCCGGTATTCATCAGCATGAAGCAGCCGGTGCCATAAGTCGACTTGACCATGCCGGGGCTGAAGCATGCCTGCCCGATCAGCGCGGCCTGCTGGTCGCCGGCCATGCCCAAGATCGGGATCGCCTTCCCGAACAGCGCCGCATCCGTATCGCCGAAGTGATGCGCATTGGGATGGACGTCGGGCAGCAGCCCTGCCGGAATATCGAACAGCCGCAGGAGTTCTGCGTCCCATTGCCGCTGGTGGATGTCGTAAAGCATCGTACGGCCGGCATTGGTCCAGTCGGTCGCATGGACCCGTCCCCCGGTCAGCCGCCAGAGCAGGAAGCTGTCGATGGTGCCTGCGGCCAGCTCGCCCGCCTCGGCGCGGCCCCTTGCGCCCGGCACGCTGTCGAGCAGCCACTTGATCTTGGTCGCGGAGAAATAGGGGTCGAGCAACAGCCCGGTCTTCGCTTGTACCATCGGCTCGACACCGTCTGCCTTCATGGCGGCGCAAAGGTCCGCTGTGCGCCGGTCCTGCCACACGACCGCATTGTGGATCGGGGCCCCCGTCTCCCGATCCCAGATGACGACCGTCTCGCGCTGGTTGGTAATGCCGATGGCGTCAGGCGGATCGTCGCCGACGACCTCGCGGGTGACGGCCAGCGTCGTCGACCAGATCGTCTCGGCATCATGTTCGACCCAGCCGGCCTGTGGATAAATCTGGGGAAACTCCTGTTGAGCAACCTGTAACGGAACCCCGTCCGGCGAAAAGCGGATGGCGCGGGTCGATGTCGTGCCCTGGTCTATTGCCAGCAAGGTTTTCGTCATTTCCCCTCCAGATAGGCCGCAACCCGTGCTTTCTGCACGTCGTCCATGGCGAGCCCTGTCTTGCTTCGCCGCCAGATCACATCGTCGACGGTACGCGCCCATTCATGGCCGGTCATCCATTCGACTTCGCGTGCCGTCAGGCCGCCGCCGAAGTCTTCGCCCATGCCTTCGGCGGTGCCGATCATGTCATAGACCATCGTACCATAGGCACGCGCCATCCGCAGCGACTGTTCCTCGCCCAGGAACGGATAGCTCCGGCGCAGCTCGACCAGAAAGCTCTCGAAATCGCGCATGTCGCCGCCGGGAAAGCGGGCGTCCCGGCTGGCAGTGGAGACATGGCCGAGCTTGCCCAGCGCCTCCTCGGCCAGATGCCGCGCCGTCGTGATCTTGCCGCCGAATATGCTGAGCAGCGGCGGGCCGTTCTCGTCGAGCTCGAGCACATAGTCGCGCGTGACTGCCTTCGCTTCGCTCGCCCCGTCGTCGTAGAGCGGGCGGACGCCCGAATAGGTGCGGACGACATCGGCCGGGCCGACCTGCCGCTTGAAATAGCGGTTCGTCGCGGCGCAGAGATAATCGATCTCCTCTCCCGAAATCCTGGCGTCCTCGGGCTGTTCGACCGGCACGTCGGTCGTGCCGATAAGCGTCGTGTCATTGGCATAGGCAATGGCGAAGACGATGCGCCGGTCGGGTTGTTGCAGCATATAGGCCTGATCGCCGTCGAAAATCTTCGGCACGACGATGTGGCTGCCCTTGATCAGCCGGACGCCGCTGCGGGCGTTGGCGCCGGTCAGGGCCAGCGCCTGCGCGACCCATGGTCCTGCCGCATTGACCAGTGCCCTTGCCTCGACGGTGCGTCCGTCGGACAGCGCAGCGGTCCATAGGTCACCCTCCCGCCGGGCGGACGTCAGCGCCGTGCGCGTCGCGATCTCCCCGCCGTGGCGCTGTGCGTCGAGCGCGTTGAGCACGACCAGCCGCGCGTCGTCCACCCAGGCGTCGGAATAGACAAAGCCTTTGCCGGGTCGCTTGAGTGGCGCCAGATAGCCGGTGTCGCTCGTTAGCAGGGATAGCGAACCGGGCAGGGTGAACCCCCCGCCAATTGTATCGTAGAGCAGCAGGCCCAGGCGCACGAGCCACCAGGGGCGCACGGCATTCTCGTGCGGCAGGACGAAATGCATGGGGTAGATCAGATGCGGTGCAGCGCGCAGCAGCCGCTCTCGCTCCTGCAGCGCCTCGCGTACCAGCTTGAACTCGTAATATTCGAGGTAGCGCAGCCCGCCATGGATGAGCTTCGTCGAGGCAGAGGACGTATGCCCCGCCAGGTCGTCTTTCTCGACCAGCAGCACCGACAGGCCGTTGAGTGCTGCCTCACGCGCAATCGCGGTGCCGTTGATGCCGCCGCCGATGATGAGAAGGTCGTGGATCACGGCCGATCTGCTAACGCTGTCATAGGCGCAAGTCACCTGTTTGCGTTCGGGGCTGTCCTACTTTTCCCGTCTGGTGCAAAGCGTGACCTATGGACCGCACGATACCTTTCCTTTTCGCCATCCGCACAAGCATGAAACCCGGCCCCGAAATGCGCCATTTGGACCGTGTCAACTTTGTGTCATTTCGGGACGATTATTGATGGCTGTACGCGTTCAGAGCCTGCCGACGCGGGAACAGATTCTCGAGTTCATCACGACGTCCGACGTGCCTGCGGGAAAGCGTGAGATCGCCAAGGCGTTTGGCTTGCACGGTTCGGACAAGGTCGCGCTCAAGGCCCTGTTACGCGACATGGCCGACGAGGGCCTGATCGACAGCGCGCCGGGCCGCGCCTTCCACAAGATGGGCGGCGTGCCGAAGGTCACCGTCATGCGCGTCGTGGATATCGACGGCGACAGCGTGATCGCCACGCCCGACAACTGGCAGGCCGAAGGGGTGACGGCACCGCGCCTGCGGGTCATCGAGCGCGGCAAGCGGTCGGCGCTCGGCATCGGCGACAGGTTCCTCGGGCGAACCGAGGAGCGCGGGGCAGGGCATGTCGTCCACCCCATGAAGAAGCTGGCCCGCGGAGAGGAACTGCTGCTGGGCGTCGTGCGTCGTGAGGGGGACCGCCATTTCCTGAAGCCCGTCGACAAGCGCGAACGCCGCGACACGATGATCGCCGATCTTGGCAATGCACAGGATGGCGACCTGGTCCTCGCCGAGAAATCCGGCCGTCCCCCACGGATCGTCGCGCGGATCACCGAGGTACTCGGCGACCCCTTTGCGCCGCGTGCATTCAGCCTGATCGCCATCCACAAGCACTGCATTCCGGACCGCTTCACCGAGGAGACGATTGCCGAGGCCCATAAGGTGGCCAAAACGCCACTTGGCGACCGCGAGGACCTGCACCACCTGCCGATCGTCGCCATCGACCCTGCCGACGCGCGCGATCATGACGATGCCGTGTGGGCAGCGCCGAACGACGAGGGCGGGTTCGATGCCATCGTCGCGATTGCCGATGTGTCGTTTTACGTCCGCCCGGGCTCGCAGCTCGACCGCGAGGCGAAGAAGCGCGGCAACAGCGTCTATTTTCCGGACCGTGTGGTGCCGATGCTGCCCGAAGAACTGTCGGCGGATATCTGTTCGCTGAAGGAAGGTCAGGACCGCGCAGCGCTGGCCTGTCACATGAAGATCGAGGCGAACGGCAAGATTTCAGGCTGGCGCTTCACGCGCGCCGTGATCCGGGTCGCGGCAAACATCGCCTATGAGGAGGCGCAGGCGGCGATCGACAGCGGCGATGAACCCGAACATCTGCGCCATTTGTGGTCGGCCTGGGCGCTGCTTGCCAAGGCCCGCGACGCGCGCGAACCGCTCGCCCTCGACCTGCCGGAACGGCGCGTCATCCTCGACGAGGCAGGCCGCATCATGAGCGTTGCTGTCCGCGAACGTCTCGACGCGCATCGGTTGATCGAGGACTTCATGATCGCGGCGAACGTCGCGGCGGCGAAGGCGCTGGAAGCGAAAAAATCGCCCGTCATGTACCGCGTCCATGAAGTGCCGGGCCGCGAGAAGCTCGTCGCGCTGAAGGACTATCTCAAGACCTTCGGCGTGGAGTTCGCCCTGGGCCAGGTCATCACCCCTGCGACGTTCAACCGCCTGATCAAGCTTGTCGGGGACGCCGAGCACAAGGCGCAGGTGATGGAGCAGATCCTGCGTACCCAGACACAGGCTTATTACGGCCCGGCCAACGCGGGGCATTTCGGCCTGTCGCTCGGTAGCTATGCTCATTTTACCTCGCCGATCCGCCGCTATGCCGACCTGATCGTCCACCGTGCGCTTGTGCGGTCGTTCGGGCTGGGCGAGGGCGGGCTTACCGAGGACGAGGCCGGCCGCATGTCGGTGCTGGGCGAGGCGATCAGCCAGGCCGAAAGGCGCGCGATGGAGGCCGAACGCGAAACCATCGACCGTTATGTGGCGGCGTTCCTGTCCACGCGGGTGGGTGAGATACTCGATACGCGGATCACCGGCGTCGCGAGTTTCGGGTTTTTCGCCACCGTCGAAGGGATCGGTGGCGACGGTCTTGTCCCCGTTTCCACCCTGGGCGATGACTATTACCGCTTCGACGAAGGGGCGCGCACGCTGACCGGCGACGCCACCGGCACGGTCTATGCGGCGGGACAGACCATCCAGCTCCGGCTGGCCGAGGCAAGCCCGATCAGCGGCGCCCTGCGGTTCGAACTGGTCGATGGTGGGTCGAACGGTAGCGCGCGACCGCAACGACCGCAAAAGCCCGTGATGGGCCGGCGGGGACGGCCAGCCAATATCCGCCATCAGGGGCGGCGACGCTGACGGCGAGCAGGTCGGAGATTTCAGAGCCAGTGCCCGAGCGGGCCTTAAATTTATTTTTTTTGGGGCAGATTCATGCCAGCCCAAGATTTAGTACAGTTGACGAGGGTATTGCGGGCGACCCATTCTGTTGAGGGTCCAGTAAGTGTCAAACCGGAGACCCGACCCACAGTCCAGCGGTTGCCCAGACAGAGAAGTCGGTGCATATTGGATGTAACAGTATCGAAGATAACTAATCAAGCGTTAAGGGACTCGCGTCAATGCCCTATCAATTGTGGCATATTGTAGCAGCAAGTGTCGGCACCGGCTTTCTTTGTGCCAATTTAGGGTTTCTTTTCGGGGGTTATCTTGCTGCTGCCAAAGTGGCGGATATGGAATCGCGCATTGTCCAACTCGAATATTTTATTCGGTCACTTGGACTCTCCTCCGACCGTGCAATCGAATCGAACAAGCTTCCGGTTCGGCATTCTCTCGAGCATGTTTAGAAACTCTGTCGCCTTTTCAGCGCTATAAAAATATTCAGTCTTCCTGGCTGAATTGCAGCCCGGCATGCTCGATGAGCCTCTGGACGAGTGGCCGACCCATGATTGCGCCGGGCGTCCAAAATCCTCCTTCAGAACGAGTTTCCGACAGGAGCATCGCGGCCTCTGCAATCATCTTGCTCGTCGACCCATAGCCGGGATCGCGATCGCCCTTAACCACGGCCTTGCGGGTCTTGCCGTCAGGTCCTTCGGCGATGAACACGATCTCGTAAAAGCCGTTGTCGCGTTCTTCCTTCGACGGGCCTTCGCCCGGCTTTGGCCCCTTGGAATCACTCATCGGGTTCATTTTGGAGATAGCTTCGGCCATCGCCTTGCCCGCGTCGCCGATACTCGTGAACAGCATCTCGTCGTACTTGAAGTCCTCGCCATAGGGATGACCCAGCAGGGCATTGGTCCGGTGGACGTTCTTCGTGTTGATTGGCGCCATGATGAAGGGAGCCGCCCACATGCCGGTCGCCTTGTCATATTCGGGCATGAGGCCCATCGGTTGCGAGGGTCCCTCGAACCCCGGGGTCAGCGCGAACGGATTCTTGAGCAGCCCGACGACCGAGAAATCCTTGGCGGCGGCCGCCATCGTCGCCTTCATGCTGGCGGCCGTTCCGCCCGAGAAAGTCCCCTGCATCTTGCGAACGCGCCCCTTGATGCGCGGCGCCGGAGCTCCGGCCTCGGCCGTGACGATGTCCTGCAAGTACAGAACGCCAAGGTCGAACGGAATGGAGTCGAACCCGCAACTGAACACGATCCGCGCCCCGCTGGCCTTGGCTGTTTCGGCATGCGCGTCGATCATGTGCCGCATCCAGGCGGGCTCGCCGCAGAGGTCGACGTAAGCTGTACCGGCCTTGGCGCAGGCAGCGACAAGTTCGTTGCCGTAGAGCTGATAAGGACCGACCGTCGTCAGCACGACTTCGGTCCGCGCACACATCGCCGCCAGCGACGCCTCGTCGGTCGCATCGGCAACAATCAGCGGGGTAGCAGCAGGCGCAGCGATCAGATCGCGAACTTCGGCGAGCTTCTCAGCACTTCGTCCCGCCATTGCCCAGCGTTTTCCACGCGCGTTCGCGACGAGATATTCCGCGACCAGTCGTCCCGTGAAGCCCGTCGCGCCGTACACGACGACATCGAATTCCTTAGCCATTATCCGCTCCCCTGCCTGTACTTTTGCCCTCGATGCCCTGCTCGTTGCCGAGCGGCAAGGGTCGGACTTGTCCCTCAGCGGCGAGATTGCAGATAATTCACTTCACAAAATTGAAACTTTGATGTCATCTAACTGTCATGAAACGAAACTGGAAGGATGACCGATGATGAAATTCCTTGTTACTCCGTTGCTTGTTGCGGCGTCACTGCCCTTTGCGGCAGTGGCGACCCCTGTGGATAACTATGCAACACAGCCGATTGTGGCGGCAAAATATGACGTTGCGATGGCGAAGCTGGAACGCGTGGTGCGTGAAGACGCGCTCGATGAAACCGCGCTCCTCAACCTTGCGCTGGTCTATCGTCACAAGGGGCGCGCTTCCGACGCCACCAAGCTTTATCGTCGCGTACTGGCGCACGATAATGTCCTGCTCGACACGACCGACGGCACGCCGCGTTGGGCCCATGACGTCGCTCGTGCCGGCCTAGGCACCATGGTCACCTTTGCGTCGCGCTGAGCCGCGGCCGGGTGCTATAGTTTGGGCAACGTGACGCCGCGTTGACCCATGTACTTGCCAGCGCGGTCGGCATAGCTGACTTCGCAGGGCTCGTTGCCTTTGAGGAAAAGAAATTGGCACGCGCCTTCGTTCGCGTAGATCCGTGCGGGTAAGGGCGTAGTGTTCGAGAACTCCAGCGTTACATGCCCCTCCCAGCCGGGCTCGAGCGGCGTGACGTTCACGATGATCCCGCATCGGGCATAGGTTGATTTGCCCAGGCAGATCACCAGCACGTCGCGGGGCACACGGAAATACTCGACCGTTCGCGCCAGGGCAAAACTGTTGGGCGGGATGATGCAGCAATCGGTCTTGCGATCGACGAAGCTGTTGGCGGCGAAATCCTTGGGGTCACGATTGCGGAGTCGACGTTCGTGAAGATCTTGAATTCGTCGGCCACGCGCGCATCATAGCCGTAGGAGGACAGGCCGTAGCTGATGCAGCCGTCGCGTCGCTGTGCCTCAACGAACGGTTCGATCATGCCGTGCGCCTCGGCCTGTTCGCGGATCCAGCGATCGGATTGGACGCTCATTGTTCCCCCTTCAAATCAGGTCGGCCGGGCCAAAGGCCTTTGGTAGCAGGTAAGACAGCGCATGGCTCTCGAGCACCGAACCATCGCCCGACGCGCAATGCACGATCAGGTCCCGCCCGCTCAGTTGCGCGGCCTCGTTCAGTAACTGGCGACACCGGCCACATGGACTGATCGCCGCAGAGCCGGTGCCGCCGATGACGGCAACCTCGACGAC
>JANMJZ010000353.1:0-8059 GCA_031371635.1 Sphingomonadales bacterium
CCATAAACTCAAGTTCGTCGCAATGACGACCGCCAGCATCGCTATATGCACCCTTGCAGTTGAAAGGATCGGCGACCGCTTTACGCGCACCGTCGATGCGACCCATATCGAGCGGCGCCCCACGACGCGCTGGCACGCCGGTGTTTGCAAACCCTGCGTTCGAAAACATTGGTCCGTTATGGCAGGTGACGCACTGCGCCTTGCCGATGAATAGGCGCAGGCCCGCGATCTCCGAGCTCGATAGGGACGTATGACGCACAGGTGCTCTGATAAGCCCGGCGACATATCCATCGAATCGCGTCGGTCTCAATTTTAGCGTTCGCTCGAATGCCTCGATCGATTTCCCGAAATTTGCGTAAACGCGATTGATCGCATGCCTGTCTGCAAGCGCCATTCCGCCCCATGCCATCTTGGCAGCGCCATCCCCCATCGGGCTGGCGCGCGTCGGAAATTTATGGGAATCCGACAGATTAGGTAGCGGCCCGAACACTCGTTCGTATGGACGGCGATAATGGGTTGCCAGCACCCGAGCCACTTCCATCCGCGTCGAGCCATGTTCGAGCGGATTTTCAACGGGGCCCAAGGCCTGCGCCCAAAGGCTGTCGGCCCGACCATCCCAGAACTGCCACGGTGAATAGACCGCTTGGGCAATCGGCATCGTGCGCCGGGTGCCAACACCGACACCTCTGCCCGTTGGCAAAGTGTCAGTGAAACCGTGGGACGCCTTATGGCATGTCGCGCACGATACCAGATTGTTGACGCTCAGCCTCGTATCCGAAAACAGCGAACGGCCAAGCGCGGCCGCAGCCGGATTGTCGGCATATCGGTTCGACGGATTAATAGGGGCAGGCGGCAGCATGCCAATCCAGAGGCTGCGCATGACCTTTAACTCATCTGCGGACCATCGTGGTGTTGCGCTTGAGGCGCCTGTTGCCAGGACTGCCGCCAGCGCGACGGCCAATTGCCCCCGCATCACAGCACCAAATTAAACGTGATAGTGTCCGTCCGCCCATCGGTGGCTTTGACGTCTAGCTTAAGCACCCACCACCCGGTCATGGAAAACTTCATGCCGTTGATGACATAGTTGCCGTGACCGTCAGCCGCAGCCACTCTTGGCGCAGTCGGCAGGCCATGGCCGTGCTCGGGCATGCCGCCATCGACAGCGATATTGGCGCCGGTGACAGGAATGCCGTCCGCGCCGGACATGTGCAACGACCACTGGTGAACTTTGGAAATCTGAATCGGATCAAGCCCGCTTTTCAGCTGAATCTTGAACACGTCGTGATCGGTAGGCCTCTCGAGCGACAGGTTCAGATTTCGCGGACGGGCCTGAGCTGGCGCCGGTAGTATTACTATTGCTGTCAGCATTCCGGCAGCAGTCAGTGCAAATGCCGAAAGTGCGATCATTGCAAATTTCTTGGTGTCAGCCACGTTCGTTGTGCCCTTTGAAATTGACGTGGCGGCAAACTAAGCCAAACGCCGGTTGGCAAATATGTCAAAGGAGTGTCAAATTGCGCCAACGGAGCGGCGCCGTTGGAGCAGTAGTAAAACAATGCGATGGTCGGCGCGTTTCCTTTTCTCGATGATAACCGCCTGCTCTCGGCCTTTGTCGTGCCCGATGGAAACCTTAAAGACTGCAGGTAAGCTGCCGGTCGGCTTTCAGGAACGCGGACGTGGCACTCGAACGGCGACATCTGGGGCGGTAGCCGACCGGCAGGTTTCGAGACCAAAAGCCGCCAAGCTCCAACGCGCCCAATTCCGGCCGTTCAGGTCCGTTTAGCTTGATCCATAAAGCGGCCGCCCGTTCATCTATGCGAAGCCCTACCAACGGTAAGCGTCCCAGTTTAATTTGGTCTGCTTTCCTGCATTTAAGCCGGAAAGGATCAGCCTTCAAAGCCATGCGCGAGCCCGGGCCCAGACAAGTATCATGACAGCCAAAAGTGCCATCACGCCGACCGAGATGACGAACCCGGTCGTTCCCCAGTGAGCAAAAGCTGTGTCGAAATTCATGCCGAAAATCCCGGCGATCGCGCCGGCCGCGCCGATAATCACAGTGACAACGGTAAGTGCCTTTACGAGATCGTTGGTGTCCTGCGCAGTTCGCGTAGCGTAGAGCTCGAAACTGCCGATTACGGTCTCACGGGCCTTCCCGACGTTGTTTGACACCATGTTGAAATGCGCCTCGACGCCGCGAAAAAGGTCGGCCTCCGGCTTATCGGCGATAGGTTCAAAATCCGGCCGCAGCAGCGCACGCAGAATTGGACCGTGCTCTTCGATCATATCCCTCAGTGCCGCTACACGACGTCTCAATCGTCCCAGCGTGGCGAGCGGTGGTTTGGGTGCGCGAGGGGCAAGAACTTGCTCGTCGACTTCGTCGACGGCCTTGTCGACAAACCCGATCTCGGCAGCAAATGTCTCGAGGTGCCAGTCGAACAGCGCGGACACAATCGCGGACGACGACAGCTTTCCTTTCAGCGACTCTCCGCGATCCTGCTGACGATATTGCTCAAAAAGCGGCACGTCGCGATCGCGTACGGTCATGAGCCAGTTCGCTCCCACCAGAAAGTCCAGGCGCGCGCGGTCTGCGCCTTTGACATCTGGCATCGGCAGGCTGAACTGAAAGTGGCCTTCAAAATTGTCCAGGCGCGCGGGTACTGCTGGCCCTCTTATAAGGCGCGCCGCCTCTTCCGAAACGCCCAGAATCGCTCGTGCCTGTTCGGCCGTTTGGTCGGAACGCACGGCGTCGATCCAAAGGAGCTGATTTTCCTCCAATGCATCGACACTGACTTCCCCAAGCGCCAGCTCGTGGTCGCGTCCCTCGGCGTCGTAGAGATAGGCCGTGTTGATGGTTGGCTCAGTCATGGATCGCACCTTTTTATTCCCGACCTGGAGGGTCTGCCCGCCGGTTTCGGACTGTGCGGCGCGGTCCTGCGCAGCTGCCTTGCGCCGCTAATAACGTGAAGGCGTGCAGGGTGTGCGCGTTCGGGGCGCTCCAGTTGCTCTCGTTTACGTTGCACGTGGCGATGTTCATATCGAAGTCTCGGGCGGTAGGAATGTCATGGCATCTTTCCACCGGGGGTGTGGCCATGATTCGGCAGCCCGCCAATGCCTCGTTCACGTCCCCAGATGACGGCCCCGCTACGACGGTTCACGCCAATCTTGGCGTAGATGCGGGCAACATGATTGCGAACCGTGTTGCGTGACAGGCCGAGCCGGGCAGCGATATCAGCATCGTCGATGTCTTCGCAGATCAGCGCCAATATCTCCCGTTCGCGTGGGCTTAGTTCGACGGAGGGCGAAGAGGGCCGAGGACTTCGGAGCGTTGCTAGTTTGTCGATGATGGAGCGGCTCAGCCAGTTCGCGTCACTCATGACGGCATCGATTGCCTCGACAAGCTCAAGTTCGGTGCGGCGCCGGGCGGTTATGTCTTGATAAAGCCAGAGCACGCTTGGCGCGCCATGGACACTAATGGTCTGGGTCGAGACGAGGCAGTCCACAGTCGTACCGTCACTTGCCGCCAGCCGGCCGTCCCAGTTGCGAAAGCCGCCGTGCTCGTTCACTTCTTGCTCGGCCGCAGCACGATCGGCAGCGCTGGCCCAAAGCTGTAATTCGTCGGCGGTACGGCCGTAAGCTTCATCCGGTCCGCGTCCCGTTAGCTGCAGAAAGGCCGCATTAACGCGGGCAATATGGTCCGTGCTGCGCGTCACCATCATCGCGACCGGCGCCATTTCGAACAGCGTCGCGAAGTGTTGCTCGCTTGCTGCGAGCGCGCGCTCGGCCTGGCGGCGCGGCTCTAGATCCGCAAAGGTCAGGAGCAGCGCATCTTCCTGCGTCACGTCGATCGGCTGGCCTGCAAAGATCACGAGCCGCCTGCTGCCGTCGGTAGTCAATAGATCCGCTTCGGTCTGGGGAACAACTCGTCCTTCTTCTATCGCCGCCCTTGCGGCCGACGGATTTGCGAGGCCAGCTAATAGATCAAGCCCGAACAGTGTTTTGCCGATAAGCCGCTCGGCGATGAAACCGGTTAGCGCAAGGAAACCCGGGTTCGCCTGCATGATTTGCTGATCCTGCAAACGCAATACCAGCGCCGGAGCAGGATTGGCCTGGAACATTGCGTTGAACCTGGCCTCGGCGTCGAAACGGGCCGAAACATCGCAAAGCACCAGCGCGAGGCAGTCGGGCTCGCCACCATCTTCGTCCATGACGACGTCGCGCACCTGATGCACCCAGCGAGCTTCGCCTTCTCCTGCAGGTGCGACCTCGACAATCAGGTCAGGAAAACTGTCGCCTGCGAGCAAGCGAAACAGGGGGTAGTCCCGATGCCTGAGCGCCTTTCCGTAGGCATCCCACATTGCAAAGCGCGCCGCATAGTCTTCAGCGCTTGCGCCCAGACCGGCAACGGTTTCGACCCCATGCATGTGTAGTGCGGCCGAATTGGCACTGAGGATCATGCCGGTGGGATCCATCAAGATCACGCCGTCGAGCAACCCACTCATGAGTTGCTCGAGGTGGCGCAGTGTCGGCGAACCGCCGGGTAAGTCTGGCACGTCAGTCATACGAGCTCAGCGCTCGAGGCTTGGCATCGTTCCGCTGGCTAACACCAACCGACATGGTGCTGCCGCACTAACTGGTGACCCGACTATGAGCGGCAGTCTTTGAACAATCCACCTCGGCTTCCGTTCAAGCAGCCTTCGCAACGTCCATCAAAGGAACAGTCATGGGCATCTTGATCCTTCTAGTCGTCGGCGGCCTCATCGGCTGGGTCGCCAGTCTTATCATGCGGACGGACGCCCAGCAGGGCATCATCCTGAATGTCGTGGTCGGCATCGTTGGGGCCCTGTTGGCGGGCTTCGTCCTGACGCCGCTGATCGGCGGCGCGCCCATCACGAGCGGCGCAATCAACATCCAGACGATCCTCGTTTCCTTGCTGGGAGCCGTCGTACTGCTTGCCATCATCAACCTTACCCGTCGCGGTTCGGTTCGCTAATCATAGGAGATCACATCATGCAGACCCAATCACAATCGGCTTCAGCCCTTTTCGATACGCATGCAGAAGCGGAGCGCGCAGTCGCCGAACTCCGCGCCGCCGGCGTTTCCGACAACGCCCTCTCCTTAGTCGCCAAAGACGGCGACGGTGGTAACGTCACCGGCCTCGGCGACAACGCTGCCACAGACGGTCACGGCAGTGTCCTTCGCGGCATCCTTGGCGGCGGGGCGCTCGGCGCGGGGCTCGGCATAGCGGCGCTCGCCATCCCAGGCGTGGGACCGCTTGTCGCGGCTGGTGCGATCGCCGCCTCGGCCATTCCAACGGCAGCGGCCGTCGGCGCGGCCGCTGGCGCGGCCGCAGGGACGCTTAACGAGACGCTCGTCGGCCATGGCATCGCGGAGCAAGATGCCGGCTATTACGGAGAGCGAATTGGGCTGGGCGGCGTATTGCTCGCCGTTGACAAGCAGGCTTCGACCCTGTCGACGGAAGATGTGAGCGAAATCCTGTACCGCAACGGCGGCCACAATTCGGCGCGGTCGCGAGTGTCGACTTATTGACCAGGCTCCTGGGGGAGGAAGCTCCTTCCCCAAGGTTTTGTCGGCTAAACATGGCAATGCGTGACGCGATGCGTATCAGCAGCTAAGCGCCCCTTTCCAGTCGTTAAGCAGCCGGATCCGCGTGCCCGAAAGCGGCCATTCATTCATGGAAGAGTTCAAGACTGTCTGAAGAACCGACTTTTGGTGGCTACCTGCCTGACGGCTTTCGGGAAGTTCAGATGCGATAGCCGCCATTGATCCGGACGAAGCGATGCAGCAGCGAGCCCCGCTTTCAGCTGTCCAGCGAACAAGTGTAAGATCCTAATAGCGGTTGTTCATTCATAATAGATGAGAAGAATTGGTCAGCGGGCAAAGATGGGACGCACGGAGTATCGGCTTTTTACCGGTGATCACCATTAGGCCGCCGTTTTTACTATGGCGGACATCCGTGCAATTTGCTCACGTGTTACTAGGCTGCACCAAACATTCGACAAACCAAAAACGCAATTTTCGCAGTGTGTTTAGGCCATGAAGTGTGCCTAAGCGATCATACCATTAGGTTTCTCGCCAGCGATGAGATCGCAGCTGGGAGACCAATCTCGTCACGGCGACGTAGTCGTCACATCAACCTCGGTGGTCAGGAATGTAGCCGGGGTGGGCAATAACGAGCGGCAGAATGGCTGCGAGGACCGCGACGGCGACGAGCCAGCTCGCCACGACGCGGGACGCAATGCCAAATTTGTTCCGCTCAGCGATCGACGCTGGCAAGGCCGTCATCAAACCGATGATTGCCGGATAAGCGCGTGAAGTTTCGGCCGAGACACTCAGCGCAAGCCCGGCGATTGTTCCCGCGAGCAGCGCCGTGCCGATCACCGCCCATGGCGGGAGGATGCGCGGCCAGTAAACGGCAAAGCTGAGGAGTATTGTCGTCACGCAGCACGCAACAATGCCCGCTTCTCCGCTTACCGGGATCGCGGCAAAGCTGAACAACACGGCCAGTCCGCCGGTAATCAATGCTGCAGCGACGGCGTTTTTCGCAGACTGGGACCCCAACATAAGGCCAATCATCATCAGCGTCATCGCAGCGGGAAGCACGGCGTCCCTCATGCGGCAATCCCCAGCGATGCTGCGAGATAGAAGCACCCCGCCAATGCAATTGCCCCGCCCGAGACACGGACCGCGACAGCGCCTCGCACCGTTCGCGCGCAGGACCCGATGGCGATGCCGACCACATGCAGGCTACCCGTTGCTAAGACGAAGCCAAGGCTGAACGCTACGGGATCGACCATCGAAGGCAGTTCGCGACCGTGCGCATAGCCATGGCAGAGGGCGAAAACGCCGACGGCGATGACGGCCAACCAAAGCGGCGCACGCCAGGCGTAGGCGACGGCGACGCCGAGCGCGAGCACGGAGAGCGCGATGCCGAGCTCGATCGGCAGCATCGGCGTGCCGAGCATGCCCAGGATGGCCCCGAACGTCATCACGCACGGAAAGATAATGGGAAACAGCGCGATCAGCGGCCTTCCGAGAAACGCGCCCCAAAGTCCCACGGCAACCATCGCGAGCAGATGATCAGGTCCGGAAAACGGGTGGGCAAATCCGGTGAGGAAGCCCCCGCCCATCGCCGCGCCGTCATGGGCCCAGGCAGGCGATGCGCCGCTCGCCAACGGGGCAAAAGCGGTCAAGTACCGCAGCATTTTCTGAGGCGTTGGCGCTTGCTTGGGTTGATGACATGGAACATGCTCAACGGACTTCGCAGCGGGAGTTTGAGTATGCGCGGACGGTATGTGGCAGCGGCTATCCTTTTGGGCGCAGCTGCTCCCTTGGTTGCTCATGACTTCTGGGTCCAGCCTCTCAAGTTCGCCTACCCCGTTGCGCCGCAAGCGGCTCCCGTGCGAATTTTCGTGGGTCATGGCGCTGCTCGCGAACGTTGGGGTCTGTCGATCGATCGAGTTGTCCAGTTCAACTCGATCGGGCCGGACGGACTGGTCGACCGCAAGGATAGGATGACACTTAACAACGGACCTTTCGACGCCCTCGTCCAGTTCAAACAAAATGGTGCCTACGTCCTCGCATTCCAGTCGACGCCGACGATCAGTGATCTGCCATACCTGAGGTTCAACGACTATGTTGCCCAAGAGGGCATCACGCCGATCGCGCTGAACCGTCGGCAGACTGGCACCGAAAAGGCCAACGGACGCGAGCTTTATAGTCGGCGGGCCAAGGCCATCGTTCAAGTTGGGCCGGTGACGCCGGCAGATATTGCGCGGGTCACGCGGCCCGTGGGGCTTCAACTCGAAATCGTACCAGGCCGGCATCCGAATACTCTCAATCCGGGCGACCAGCTGCCGGTCCACGTCCTGTTTGATCGTCGTCCCCTTGCTGGAGCCATGGTAAAGCTTACTAATCTCGATGACGACGCAAAGCCTGTCGCAACCGCACGCACCGATGCCTCGGGCCGTGCGACTTTCAGGATTCCGGCCCGCGGTGCTTGGCAGTTCAACATCGTCTGGTCGCAAGTGCTGACCGGGAATAC
>JANMJZ010000354.1:0-2088 GCA_031371635.1 Sphingomonadales bacterium
GCGCGCGACGACGCGCACCGCGCCGAGCTAGAAGCTACCGCTTTTGCAGGCAAGAAGGTCGAGGTCGCACGCTTCAAGGGGCTGGGTGAAATGAACCCGATCCAGCTGCGCGAAACGACGATGGATCCAAAGTCGCGCACGTTGCTGCGCGTCACCCTGCCCCAGGAATATGAGGAACGCGCCGGCGTGCGCGATTTGGTCGAGCGGCTGATGGGCAAGAATCCGGAGCACCGGTTCAACTTCATTCAGCAAAATGCCGCACGTGTCGACGAAGAGGCCATCGACGCATGATCCGATGGCTGGTGGCCGTCGTGCTTCTGGCTCTAGCGCTGCCCGCCGCCGCTCAACCCGTCGCGTCACCTGCGTTACGTACCGGGGCCGAGCAGCTCGTGTCTATGCTACGTGATGCGAAAGCCGATGAAGCGATGTTCGCGCCCGCCTTCCTGGCGCAGGTCCCTGTGGCACAGGTCGAGGCGATCGCCCGCGACCTGCGGAACACCAACGGTACGGTCATCGGGATCGCGTCGGTAACTGCCGAAACCGCGCTTCAGGCCGTCGTCGCGGTCGAATACAGCAAGGCCGTGGTGACGGTCCGGATCGCGCTGGAGGGACCCGAGCCCCATCGTTTCATCGGCCTGCTCGTCGCAGGGGTCGAGCGTCGCGGCGACAGTTTCGAAGCAGTGACCGGCGACCTCAGGAAGCTGTCCGGCAAGTCATCGCTGCTCGTCGCCAAGCTGGGCGAGACCAACCCGGTGGCCTTCGCCGGCTACAACGCCGACCTTCCGCTCGCGACAGGATCGATGTTCAAGCTGTTCGTCTTGGCCGAGCTGGCTCGGGCGACCCAGGCCCGGGAGCGCAGCTGGCAGGACGTGATCCCGCTGGGGCCGCCTTCGCTGCCGTCGGGCGTCACCCAGAACTGGCCGAAAGCCCTGCCGGTGACGCTGGCAACGCTTGCCACGCAGATGATTTCGATCAGCGACAATACCGCTACGGACACGCTGATCGCCTCCCTCGGGCGGCCGAAAGTGGATGCGATGCGGGCATCGATCGGTACGACGCCAGGATCGCTGCCGGTGCTGACGACGCTTGACGCCTTTGCGCTCAAGATGCCGGCGGCGGATTCACTCAGGAAGCGCTGGATCGCCGGTGGCCTTTCCGACCGGCGGCAGGTGCTGAACGAGCTGGAACCCACGGCGTCGACGATCGACGCGGCGGCGCTGGCAGGGCCACCGCTTCATATCGATACGGTCGAATGGCCGGCCACGGTGAACGAGATCGCAGGCGTGTTCGACAGCTTGCGCCGGTCCGGAAGCACGACGGCACTGGACGTGCTGGGCGTCAATCCTGCGTTAACATCGGTCGAGCGGGCCAGGTTCGATTTCGTCGGCTACAAGGGCGGATCAGAGACCGGCGTGATCGCTTTGAGCTGGTTGCTCAAGACCAGATCGGGCGAATGGTATGTCGTTGCCGGGGCATGGAACGACACCACCCAGCCGGTCGATCCGCCGACTTTCTCGGCGCTGATGGCACGCGCAGTCGCACTCGTCGGGAAATAGCCAGCGGTCGTCGAGACCCTAGCGATTTCCGCCGATCAGGTCGCCGAGCGGTCCCAGCAAGCTTCCCTCGCCCGCATTCTGGCCACCCGTGGGTCCGATCTGCGCCGCGATCCGCCCTGCAAGGCGTGAGAAGGGCAGCGACTGGATCCAGACATGGCCCGGCCCTGTCAGCCGTGCGAAGAATACGCCTTCACCGCCGAAGACCATGCTCTTGACGCCGCCTGCGGCGACGAGGTCGAACTCGACCGATGGGGTGTAGGCAGCGAGGCAGCCGGTATCGACATGAAGCTGCTCGCCGGGGCCGAGATCGCGCTGCACGACGGTCCCGCCCATCTGGACGAATATCCAACCGTCGCCCTCCAGCTTTTGCATGATGAAGCCTTCACCGCCGAACAGGCCGGTCATCATGCGACGCTGAAAGTGGATGCCGATCGACACACCCTTGGCGGCGGCAAGGAACGCGTCCTTCTGGCAGATGAGCGTACCGCCGAAGTCGGACAGGCGCAGCGGTAGGATCGACCCCGGGGTCGGC
>JANMJZ010000356.1:0-4995 GCA_031371635.1 Sphingomonadales bacterium
TGACGGGGCCGAACTAGGATCGACGTGTGTTAAAATCGGTTGTCGTCGCCCGACCTGAATGAGTCGTAAAACCGTTCAAAACGACAAGTGCCAACGATAACGAGGCGCTCGCGATTGCTGCCTAACTGAGTCCTTCGTGGATGAAGTTAGTTCGGCTTTAGCGCGGTAGGGACCACACCGGGCAACAGAAGTGGAAACCAGCGGCCGAGGGGTGCCGGGCAACAGAAACCCCTCACTTTTCTTCCCGCGCGCGCTACGAGGCTGCAAGTCGTTGACTTGCCTCGCCACTTTCTTGCCCCATTCGGGAACCGAAATGAATGACGTCAGTTATTGCCGTCGCATGGGTGCACCAAAAGGGGGCCCCTGACAGGAGATTGACATGAAGAACCGTATTCTGGCGAGTGCCGCCATCGTGAGCCTCGCCGTCCTCGGTGGCTGCACCAGCATGAACAACACGCAGGAAGCTGCGTCGAACAACATGGAAGCAACCGCCGACAACATGGATGCCATGGCCGACAACATGTCGGGCAACGCCGCCGACGTGATGTCGAACAAGGCCGATGCGATGGATGAAGCCGCCGACAATGCCGCCGACGGCAACCTGGCGACTGCCAACGCGCAGGCAAAGAACGCGATGTAATTACCGCCTTCGTCCCTTCCCTGGGAATATGGCTGGGCCGCATCCTCGGGTGCGGCCCTTTTTTTGTCTCCGCCACGCCGAACGGTACGTGCGCGCAACCAAATGACGTACCGGACATTGATGGACGGGGGCGGCGACCGAAAGGAACGAGTTTATGCGTACCCCCTTTTTTGTCCTGTTGTCCGTAGCCACGCTGGCGTCTGGCTGTGCCAGCACCTATGGCGAGCGCCCCGCTTATGCCGGCTGGCGCAACTATGACTACAACCGGCCGGACCCCGCATATGGCGGCTATTATGCCGATCGCTATTATCGTGACGCGCCGACCTATCGGGAGCGTCGCCTGTCGCGCAACGAGCGCGTCTACCGCGGCGAAAACGGCCAATATTATTGCCGCCGCTCGGACGGCACCACGGGCCTGATCGTTGGCGGCATTGCCGGCGGCGTGCTGGGCAACATCATTGCCCCGGGCGGATCGAAGACATTGGGAACGCTTCTCGGCGGTGCCGGTGGCGCAGCCGCAGGTGCGGCGATTGACAGCAACGGCGCCCGCTGCCGTTGATCATGCACAGGGTACGGTACCCCGGCGCCGTACCCTAAGGCGTTACTACTGGTGGCGCCGGGTCCTTCGGGATCGCAACGCGGCGTACGGTCAGGATCTTCACCGGCTTCTCGATCATCTGGCCTTTCAGCACGCCCGACCCCGCCGTCGGAGACAGCGGCACGTCATAGATCTTGCGCGCCACCTCCATGCCCTCGACGATCTTGCCGAACACCGCATAGCCTTCGGGGTCGCTCGGATTCCGCCCGGCATCGAGCCCGGGAATATCCGACACCAGGATCGAAAAATCGGCGGTCGCCGTTCCCGGCGCAAGCCGCGCCATCGAGATCGCGCCTGCCAGATGCTTGAGCCCGGTCTGCGTCGTGCTTTCATGCGCAATCGGCGGCAGTACGCGCTTGGGATCTCCACGTAGTCCTGCCTGGATCAGGCCGTTGGGCTGCTCCCCCCACGCCAGCCGCATCACGCGATAGAACACGATCCCGTCGAACCTTTTGCTGTTTACATAACGCAGGAAATTGCGCGTGGAGACCGGCGCGTGCTTGCCGTCGAGGTCGAGCGTGATCGTTCCCAACTCGGTCGCCAGGGCAACGCGGACTGTGTCGGGCAGCGGCTGGACGACGGGGGCGGGCTTTGGCGCGGGCTTGCGTGGGGCGGCGCTGGCAAGACCTGAAGCCACGAGCGCCATAAGCATGGTTGCAGCGAATCGTATTTGCATCGCCACACTATGCGGCACGCCGTCGCTGCGGCAATGGAGATATCGATGACATCCCGGACGAAACTGAGCACCTGCGCGCGAAAGCGTCGGTTTGCGTCGGCGGAGGAAGCGCAGTTGGCAGCGTCCCTCGCGACAGGCCGTCTCCACCCCTATGCCTGCGACCGGTGCCGCTGCTTCCATTTGACCAGCCGTACAAAAGGCAGGCGCATGCCCCGGCCCCTGAAGACCTGACCGGTGTCGCGACTGATCCTCTTCAACAAACCCTATGGCGTGCTCTGCCAGTTCACCGACGAACGCACCGCCGCGCCTCGGCCGACGCTTGCTGATTACATCGATGTCCCCGGTGTCTACCCCGCAGGCCGTCTCGACTTCGACAGCGAGGGGCTGTTGCTGCTCACCGACGACGGGCGGCTGCAGGCGCGTGTCGCTGACCCGAAATTCAAGCTGGCCAAGACCTATCTGGTCCAGGTCGAAGGCGATGTCGGCGAAGGGGCACTCGCCGCCCTGCGAAGCGGCGTGAAATTGAAGGACGGCCCGACCTTGCCCGCCGTGGTCGAGCGCATCACCGACCCCGAACTCTGGCCGCGCACCCCGCCCATCCGCGTGCGGCAGACCATTCCCGACTGCTGGCTGGAACTCACGATCCGCGAAGGCCGCAACCGACAGGTGCGCCGCATGACGGCAGCGGTGGGGCATCCGACACTCAGGCTGGTCCGCTGGAGTATAGGCGACTGGACAATCGGGGATCTGGCGCCGGGGAAGTGGCGCGCTCAGTCGGCTTGATCGAACTCGATACTGCCGCCGTTCAGCAGGGCGGCGATCAGGTCCACGGTTGCCGCGCTGGCGGCGAGAGCAGACTGGGTAGTCAGCTGATCGACAGCGCACATCCGTTCGGCAAAGCGCGCTGCGTCCCCCGCACATTCATGGCTCTCGCCATCGACGAACAGCACGACCCCGTCGCCCTCGCGCACGAATGAAAAGCGGCTGGCGGGATTGCGCCGGAGCATTGCTCCGGCCGCGAGCATCCCCTGCACGTCTTCCGCCGACACCGGATCTTCGGGCGCCCAGTCGACTTCGGGGTATTTCGGGGTGGAGCTGTACGCGCCGAACCAGTGCGCGAACGCCGCCCGGTCGGCCAGCTTTTCGGTCACCATCGCGTGCAACCGCGACAGCGCTTCGGGCGTGATCTCTCCCGGGTTGTCCTGCGCCTGCAGGTCCGGGTCGGCGTAGCGGTCGTCATCGTCGAGGTCGGCCAGCAGATGATCGGCGAAATGTGCGATCATCTCGCTGCGGGCAGGCGCGCGAAAGCCAATGGAATAGGTCATGCAATCCTTGCCGACCGCGACGCCGTTATGCGCTAAGCGCGGCGGGACGTAGAGCATGTCGCCGGGCTCCAGCACCCATTCCTCGACCGCCTCGAAATCGGCGAGCAGCCGCAGGTCGTCGTGCGGCAACAGTGGGCTATCGTCGTCGCACAGGCCGCCGACCTGCCAGCGCCGCCGTCCCAGCCCCTGTATCAGAAACACGTCATACTGGTCGAAATGCGGCCCCACGCCGCCGCCGTCGGTCGCATAGCTGACCATGACATCGTCGACGCGCCAGTTGGGTACGAAGCGGAACGGCGAGACCAGCGCCGCGACGGCCGGTATATGCTGATCGACGGCCTGCACCAGCAATGTCCAGGGCGCCTTGCCCAGTTTGCCGAAGCGGTCCTCCGGCAGGGGGCCCGGCTCGACCTTCCAGTCCGTGCGCTTCAACGTGATCAGGCGCGATTCGACCTCGTCCTCGCAGGCGAGGCCTGCCAACTCGTCTGGGTCGAGCGGGTTCGACCAGGCCTCGAACGCGCCGCGCACCAGCAGCGGCCTCTTTTGCCAATAGTCGCGCAGGAAATGATCGACGTCGAAGTTGTTGAGCTTCATGGGGCCCGCCTATCATTGTGCCGCCTTGCGGGCAGCATCAATTCGGCGGTCTAGCTACTCCTGATCGGCATAGGCCTTGACCAGATCATAGAGCAGATCGCGCCCGACATAGGCGGATCGCACCGCGAGCCGTTCGTTCAGGCCGTGCGCGCCGTTGCCATCGGGGTCACCCCAGGGGCCCGGCACGCCATAGGTGGGAATGCCGACGGGCGCGAGGTACGTCGCGTCGGTCGCCCCGGTAGACATGCTGGGCAGGAACGGCACGCCGGGGAAATAGCGTGCGACCAGTGTTTCGGCCGGCCCGACGATCTTCGGGTCGAGTGGCGGCGTTACGGCGATTGGCCGCAAGCGCCCTACCAGCTTCACGCTAACCTTGGGATCGCCTATCGCCTTGATGAGGGCGCCCCGTGTCGTATCGGCGTCCTCACCGGGAATGATGCGGCAATTGATTGTCGCCTTCGCCCGCTGCGGCAGGGCATTGGAGGCATGCCCGCCCTCCAGCATTGTCGCCACGCAGGTCGTGCGCAGCATCGAATTGAAGGTGCGGTCGGTCGAGACGATTGCCTCGGCCCCCTTGTCGGTCGGATCGTCCGCAAGCCGCACCATTGCCGCCCCCAGCCCGTCGCCGCGCGCCGCCCCCGCTTTGGCGAAGAAGGCGCGGGTCGTGCCGTTGAAGCGGATCGGGAATTTGTGGCCGCGCACCCGCACCAGCGCGTCGGACAGCTCGTAGATCGCATTGTCATCGATCGGGATAGAGCTGTGCCCGCCCGGATTGGTTGCTTCTATTTCGAAACTGCGGTTGGATTTTTCCCCGATCTGCATGCTCTGGCTGACCAGCTTTCCCTTTCCGTCGGTGTCGCCCCCGCCGCCTTCGTTGAGCGCAAAGTCTGCGGCGATGAGCGCGGGCTTGTTTTCGGCCAGCCACTGCGCCCCGTTCATCCGGGCGCCCGATTCCTCGCCGCATGTCAGCGCCAGCTTGATTGTCCGCTTGGGTCGATAGCCCTCGGCCCTGTAGCGGATCAGCGTGTCGATCCAGATCGCGGCAAGCGCCTTCATGTCGGCGACGCCGCGGCCATAGAAATAGCCGTCCTCCTCGATGAACTTGAACGGATCGCGCACCCAGTCCTCCCGCCGTGCATTGACCACGTCGATATGGCCGAGC
>JANMJZ010000030.1:0-23757 GCA_031371635.1 Sphingomonadales bacterium
GGCTTCGGCCCACTCGAAGAACTGCTCAACGATCCTGACATTTCCGATATCATGGTCAACGGCCCCGACCAGACGTACATCGAAAAGAAGGGCAAGCTGGTGCTTGCCACGATCCGTTTCCGCGATGAACAGCACCTGTTCCAGATCGCCCAGCGCATCGTCAACCAGGTCGGCCGCCGCGTTGACCAGACCACGCCGCTCGCTGATGCCCGTCTTAAGGATGGCAGCCGCGTCAACGTCATCGTGCCGCCTCTGTCACTGCGCGGCACGGCGATCTCGATCCGTAAATTCTCCGCCAAGCCGATCACGCTCGACATGATGGCCAAGGGCGGGTCGATGTCGTACAAGATGGCGACCGCGCTGAAGATTGCGGGTGCCTGCCGCTTCAACATCGTCATCTCGGGCGGTACCGGCTCGGGCAAGACGACGATGCTCAACGCCCTGTCGAAGATGATCGACCCGGGCGAACGCGTGCTGACGATCGAGGACGCCGCCGAACTTCGCCTGCAGCAGCCGCACTGGCTGCCGCTGGAAACGCGGCCGGCGAACCTCGAGGGACAGGGCGAAATCTCGATCCGCGACCTGGTCAAGAACGCCCTGCGTATGCGCCCTGACCGCATCATCCTCGGCGAAATTCGTGGCCAGGAGTGTTTCGACCTCTTGGCCGCCATGAACACCGGTCACGACGGTTCGATGTGTACGCTCCACTCCAACTCCCCGCGCGAAGCCATCGCGCGTATGGAGAACATGGTGATGATGGGCGACATCAAGATGCCGAAGGAAGCGATTTCGCGGCAGATCGCCGATTCGGTCGACCTGATCGTGCAGGTGAAGCGTCTGCGCGACGGCAGCCGCCGCGTGACCGACATCACCGAAGTCGTCGGCATGGAAGGCCCGGTGATCGTGACCCAGCAGCTGTTCAAGTTCGAGTATCTCGACGAAACCGCCGAGGGCAAGATCATCGGCGAATATCGCCCGATGGGCCTGCGCCCGTACACGCTCGACAAGGCGAAGCAGTACGGCTTCGACCAGCCCTATCTCGAGGCTTGCCTTTAAATCGCGCGTGGGCCGCCGGACATTCAGGTCCGGCGGCCCAGCCGCCTAGAACTTCACGCCGACCTCGACACCGAAGGTGCGCGGTTCGTTGACCATGGCGGTCAGGTTGTTGAAGTCGATGCCGCTCACCGCCTGAATGTCATTGGTGAGGTTGCGAACGAAGCCGGCGACGTCATAGCGGTCGGTCTTGTACCCGATGCGCAGTCCGCCCTCGAGCAGCTTCGAGCTGTTGTACTCGGCCGACCGATACAGGAAGAATTCGATCTTCGAGCGATAGGCCCAGTCTGTGAAGGCATAGACCTCACCCGCGCCGACGGGCACGCCGTAGCGCGCCGTCCAGTTCGCCGACCATTCGGGCGCCTGCGGCAGGCTGTTACCGTTGATCGAGAAAATCCCGGGCGAGCCGGCGCGCTGGGTGTTGAGCACCGTGCAGCCCGAACCGCAGCCCGCGACGAACAGATTGGGATCCTTGATCTCGGTATGGTTGTACGAAACGCCTGCGGTCAGAGCGAGCCCTGCAGTCGGCCGCGCTTCGAGCTCCGCCTCGAAGCCATAGCCGTCGACCGCCGCAGCATTGAGCAGCTTGGCAGCGTTGCTGGCGCCGCCGACGGCGGTGAGTTGCGCGTTGTTCAGACGATAATAAAAGCCGGCGAGGTTGAAACGCACGCGGTTGTCGGCCAGCTTCGACTTCAGGCCGACCTCGTAGGAATTGATGGTTTCCGACTTCGCCGTGCTGATGCTGTTCTGCACCGACACGAACTCGAACAGGGCGCGCCCCTGAATGCTGGGTGCACGATACCCGCGTGCTACGCGGGCATAGACGTTCAGATCGTCGGACGGCGTGTAGCGGACATTGGCATCCCAGGTGACGTTGTCTTCGTCCACCTTTGCGGCGCCGGCCCCGATGGCCCCGAAAAAGCCCGTCCGGCTGTTCGAATAATCGCGCTTGTCCTTGTTGTACCGAAGCCCGCCCCCAATCGAAAACTGATCCGACAGCTTGTAGGTGAGCGAACCGAACAAACCGAATGCCGTGGATTTCTGGCGCTGGAGCACCGTGACGTCGGGCGTCGTGGATGTAGGTGTGGGGAAGTTGAGCGAGCCGATTCGGATACGCTCGTCGAAGTAGAAAACGCCGGCCTGATAGCCAAGCGCACCATCGCCGTTGCTCGCTAGCCGCAATTCTTGCGTGAATTGGTCGAGCGCAGGGACGTCGTCCTGACTGTTGGCCGAGAACGGCACTGCCGTCCCTGCCCCGCCGTCGATGTCGCCCCGGCTGCTGAGATTGCCGCTCCACCACGACGTGACCGAAGTGACCGTGACGGGTCCTGCATCATATTCGACCGTGCCGCCAAGGTTGTAATTGCGCAGCCGCTGGAAGTTCAGGCCATCGGTGCGGATCTGACGGATGTTGAAGGGCGTCGTGGCCCCGCCGAGGCCGATCAGCTTGTTGCTGCCCTTGGCGAAAGCATTGGCACGGAAGACTCGCGCCGTGCCGTCTTCCTTGCGGATCTGCCCGACCAGGCGGACGGTCAGGCCGTCGTTCTTGTACTGCAGCTGCAGACGGGCCGCGAGGTCCTCATAGCCTTCCAGGTCGTTGCCGGCGCCGTTCGCGAGATTGTCCAGCCAGTTGCTGCGCCGCTGGTAGAGGCCCGACAGGCGGACCGCGAAACCATTGCCGAGTTCGCCGCCGGCTGCACCTTCGAGATTGAGGGTGTTGTACGTCCCGTAGCTGGCCCGGGCGTAGTTGCCCTTTGCATCGGGCTTGACGGTATCGAACTTGACGATGCCGGCCGGCGTGTTGCGTCCGAACAGCGTGCCCTGTGGACCGCGGAGCACTTCGACGCGGTCGAGGTCGAAGATCGGGAAGCCCTTTAGGATAGGGTTTTCCAGCACGACGTCGTCGTACACCAGGCTGACCGGCTGCGAGGCGTTCAGGTCGAAGTCGGTGTTACCAAGGCCGCGAATGTAGAAACGCGGGAAGGTACGGCCGAACGAGCTCTCGATGTTGAGGCTGGGCACGCGCGCCGACAGGGCGCGGATGTCGGCACCGCTCGACTGGATCGCAGTCAGTGCGTCGCCCGAAACGGTGGCGACCGACAGAGGCACATTCTGCAGATTTTCCGACCGCCGCTGGGCGGTCACCACGATGTCGGTCAGTCCGCCGTCGGTGGACGGCGCCGACTGTGCGAAGACCGGCGTCGCCGTTCCCGCGAGCAGCACGGCGACCACGCGCGAAAAGTTTGTGTAGGTCATGAAGATACCGCCTCTGGCATGATATCGTCCCGGCTGGTCCGGGGCCCCCGGGACGCAGCGGGTGACGAACGAGCCGAGTCGGGTCAAGCGAAGGGCGGCGAGATGGTTGCGCTTCGGTGACAAAATCGGGTCGGCGTTGCACATGCGCAACAGTCTTGAAGTTGACATGCGGACCGGCCACCGTGTCGCGAGAAAAGTATCAATTTTGTGGAGAATGATATGCGTCGCTCGTTCCTGACCATCCAGCTTTCGGCGCTGGCACTGGCTACCCTTGGCATGTCGGGCGCCGCGCTGACCGCGAAAACCTATGCAGCTGCCCCTCTGGAAGCGGCCGTTGCAGCCCCGACCCGCACGGCAGTCAATGTTGCGCGCGATAAGTACCGGAGGCCAGCCGACACGCTGACCTTCTTCGGCATCAAGCCGACCGACCATGTCGTCGAGGTCTGGCCAGGTGGCGGCTGGTATACCGAGATCCTGGCTCCCTATCTTCGGGACAAGGGGCAGCTGACCGTCGTGACGCCCCCCGGCCGTGCAGCGGACAGCATCGCGAAGAAGCTTGCGGCGGACAGCACTACCTATGACAAGGTCGTGAAGGCGAACTTCCCTTCGGTGCTTGGCGGCACCGGAGTCGCGCCTGGCACGGCGGACGCGGTGCTGACGTTCCGCAATGTCCACAACTGGCGCATGGGCGCGTACAACAAGGACGCCGATTACAGCGAGGCGGCCTTCGCCGAGATCTTCGCAATGCTGAAGCCCGGCGGCGTGCTGGGCATCGAGGACCATCGCCTGCCGGAAAACATGGATACGGCGCGCGAACGGTCGAGCGGTTACATGAAGATGTCCACCATCAAGGCGCTTGCGCAAAAGGCGGGCTTCCGCTTTGCAGGATCGAGCGAGGTGAATGCCAACCCGCGCGACACGCACGATTACCCCAAAGGCGTCTGGACGCTGCCGCCCTCATACGCCGAGGGGGACACGGATCGCGCGAAATATGCGGCAATCGGCGAAAGCGACCGGATGACCCTGAAGTTCGTCAAGCCACGCTGATCCTCAGCTGTCGAGCTTGTCGACCTTTGCCTGAAGTTCCGCAATCTGGGCCTTGAGCGCGCTGATTTCCGAAGCGTTCTCGGCCTTGGTGCCGGGTACGAAGGCGCTTGCCGCAGCCTCGAACATGGCCATGTTACGCTTGGCCATTTCGGCAAAGGGACCGCCTGAGAACGCTGTCTTCATGGCGTCGTTGAACTTCGACTGGTTGAGCCGGAAGGCGTCCATGGACGCTTCGAGATATTGTGGCACCATCGACTGCATCGAGTCGCCATACATGGAGATCAGCTGACGCAAGAAGGTCGGCGGCAGCAAAGTCTCGCCGCGGCTTTCCTCGTCCATGATGATCTGGGTGAGGACGCTGTGCGTGATGTCTTCGTCCGACTTCGCATCGAGGACCTTGAAGTCGCGCCCCTCGCGCGTGAGCTGCGCGAGGTGCTCGAGCGTGATGTAACTCGACGTCTCGGTATTATAGAGACGGCGGTTCGCATATTTCTTGACGATCACGGCGGGGCGTGCGCCGCCCTCGCCCTGGGTAAGTATCTTGGCCATTCAAAGGGTGTCCCGCCGCCGAAAGCCTGTCCCTATCATCAATTCATGCTGCACAGCAACACGTGCAGCGCATGTACCGGTGACACGGTCGCCCCACTGACATAAGAAGCCGCAAAACGCGCATCGCCGAAGGAAAGATTCATGACCGACGTCGTCATCACCGCCGCCCGCCGAACGCCTGTCGGCAGCTTCCTCGGCAGCTTTGCAACCGTGCCCGCGCACGAGCTCGGGCGGGTTGCGATCATGGCCGCTCTCGAAAGTGCCGGTGTCGCGCCCGGGGAAGTTTCGGACGTGATACTGGGGCAGGTCCTGACGGCCGCCCAGGGGCAGAATCCTGCCCGACAGGCAGCGATGGCAGCCGGAATTCCAAAGGAAATTCCGGCTTTCGGTATCAACCAGGTCTGCGGTTCCGGACTGCGCGCCGTGGCGCTTGCCACACAGGCGATCAAGGCCGGCGACGCGTCCATCGTGGTCGCGGGCGGTCAGGAAAGCATGTCGCTCAGCCCCCATGCCCAATCGCTACGCCCGGGGACCAAGATGGGAAATCTCGAGCTCGTCGATACCATGATCCGCGATGGCCTGACCGACGTGTTCAACGGTTATCACATGGGGATCACGGCCGAGAATTTGGCCGAGCAGCACCAGATCACGCGCGAGATGCAGGACGCCTTCGCGGCCCGGTCGCAAAACCTCGCTTCTGCTGCACGTGCGAACGGCACATTTGCCGCCGAGATCGCCCCGGTCACGGTGAAGGGTCGCAAGGGCGATACGCTCGTCGATACCGATGAGTTCATTCGCGACGGCGTGACCGCCGAGTCGCTGGCCGGTCTGCGTCCGGCATTCAAGAAGGACGGCACGGTCACCGCCGCCAATGCGAGCGGCCTGAACGACGGCGCCGCCGTGCTGGTGCTGATGTCGGCCGACGAAGCCGCGCGCCGCGGCAGTCCGGTGCTCGCCCGGATCGCAGGCTGGGCAACGTCGGGCGTCGATCCGTCGATCATGGGTATCGGACCTGTCCCGGCCACGCGCAAGGCGCTCGAGCGGGCTGGCTGGAGTGTCGCCGACCTCGACCTTATTGAAGCGAACGAGGCATTCGCCGCACAGGCGCTGGCAGTCGGCAAGGAACTCGGCTGGGATCCCGAGAAGGTCAACGTGAACGGCGGGGCGATCGCCATCGGCCACCCGATCGGTGCGAGCGGCGCGCGCGTGCTGACGACCCTGCTTCACGAAATGGGTCGCCGTAGCGCTAAAAAGGGCCTTGCGACGCTGTGCATCGGGGGCGGGATGGGGATTGCGCTGGCGGTGGAGCGAAGCTGAGGCCGTCTGCCTGTTGCAGTTAAGTGACAGTGCCCTGAGTTTTTAACGTCAGATTAACAAGAGGCTTGTTCCGCGCGCGAAAAACCCGTTTCAGGCGACTATTGCGCCAATCCCGCGCACGCCAATTTTGACACGGGGCACAGCCACATGATCGCAGTTCGTTTCCTCAGCGCGACAGCGCTTGCCAGTGCTGCACTGGTATTTCCCACCCTCGCCCTCGCGCAGACCGCAGCGACGACAACTCAAACACCGGTCGCCGAAGAGACAAGTGAAGACCAGATCGTCGTCACCGGTTCGCGCATCCGCCGCCCGAACGATGATTCGCCCGTTCCTGTCACGACAGTGACAGCAGCCGAGATCTTTCAGAGCGGCCGCATTTCGGTAGCCGACACTCTGAACGACCTGCCGCAGCTGCGCAGCACTGTGACGTCCCAGAACTCGACGTCCGGTCTTGGCGTTCGTGGTCTGAACCTGCTCGAACTTCGCGGGCTTGGAACGTCGCGCACACTCGTGCTCGTCAACGGTCGCCGCCACGTTTCCTCGGAAATCATCAACAACGGCAACTCGCCCGACATCAACACTTTCCCGACGGACCTTATCGAGCGCGTCGACATCGTGACGGGCGGTAATTCGTCGATCTATGGTTCGGATGCCGTCGCCGGTGTCGTGAACTTCGTCCTCAAGAACAATTACGACGGTCTCCAGCTGCGCGGCCAGTCCGGCATCAGCAAATATGGCGATGCGGGCAATCAGTACATCTCGGCGGTTGCCGGACGTAACTTCGACGATGGACGCGGCAACATCGCCATCAACGCCGAATATGCTCACCAGTCGCGCTATTATGGTGGCGGACGTCCCAACCTTGCCCAGAACGATGCCTTTGTCGTGGTCGATACCGATCCCGCCGGTTCCGTGAACGGCAGCGACGGTATCCCCGATCGCATCTATTATCGGGACCTCCGTTCGACGACGATTTCGAACGGCGGGCAGATCGGCATTCGCCAGCCGGCGGCAGGCCCTTGCGGGCTCGACGGTGTCGGCGCTGCCTTCACCTGCGCCTACCTGTTCCAGCCGGACGGCACGCTGGTTCCGCAAACGGGCCTTCGCGTCGGCCTCGGCCCGAACGGCAACTTCGTTGGCGGAAACGGCGCGAACAGCCGCGAGGGCGAATTCCTTGTGCTATCGCCGGAAGTGACGCGCTACGCGATCAACCTGATCGGTCATTATGAGATCACGCCGGCATTCGCGCCCTTCGTAGAAGCGAAATATGTCCGCACCGAGGCTTTCGGCTCACAGAGCGGACCGTTCTTCTCGCAGGGGCAGACCCTGGCCGACGGCATTCAGGTTACCGGCGTCAACGACCGCTCGTTCCTGCCCACGGGCACGGCGAACGGTGCCGTGAACCGCGAAGGCATTCGCCTCGACAATCCCTATTTGTCGGCGTCGGCGCGGACGACCCTCACCCAGCAGCTGACCGCTGCGATTACGGCGGGCGTCAATCCCAACACGGGAGGCACCTTCACGGCGGCCAACCAGGCGATCGCCCTGGCACAGGTTACCAACGGGTCCTTCCGCTTCAGCAATCGGCGTAACTATGTCGATCTCGGGTTCCGTGACGAACAGATCAAGCGCGATACTTATCGCATCGTGGCCGGCGTACGTGGCGATTTCAACGACGACTGGCGCTACGAAGTCTCGGTCAACTACGGCCAGCATGACGAGAACAACGTCATCACCGGAAACGTCAATCGCCAGCGGTTCCTGCTCGCGAACGACGCGGTTCGCAACTCTGCAGGCCAGATCGTCTGTCGTTCGCAGATCGATCCCGCCTATGCCGGTGCGGACCGTGCCGGTAACCCGGCCGTGCTTGCCGCCGATATCGCGGCTTGCGTTCCGCTCAACCCGTTCGGACAGGGAAGCGTCAGCGATGCGGCGCGCAATTACCTGACCGTGCCGACGACGGCCAACGGACGGGCGACACAGTTCGTGGCTTCGGGCTTTGTCTCAGGCGATCTCAGCCAGCTTTTCGAGCTTCCCGGCGGCCCCATCGGCTTCTCGGTCGGCGCGGAATACCGGCGCGAGACGCTGTCGTACAAGTTGGATCCGGTGACCCAGGCTGGCTATGCCTTCTACAACGCCATCCCCTCGTTCACGGCTCCTGCGTTCGAGGTGAAGGAAGCCTTTGGCGAACTTTCGATCCCGTTGTTGAGGGACGTTCCCCTGTTCCATGAATTGACGTTCGCGGCATCGGGCCGGGTCGCCAACTACAAGGGCGCCACGGGAACGGTGTACGCCTATAGCGGTGGCGTGGAATGGGCGCCGGTTCGTGACCTCAAGTTCCGCGCGGCGTATTCGCGGTCGGTTCGCGCACCTTACCTGGGCGATCTGTACTCGCCGTCCGGCCAGAACTTCGCACCAGCCCCGAACGATCCCTGCTCGGCGCGCAACCTTGCTACGGGTTCGGCAACGCGCGTCGCAAACTGCAACGCGGCGGGTCGTCCGGCGACCTATGACTTCGTTTACACCTCGTCGCTGGAAATCGTCAGCGGCGGCAACCCGAACCTGAAGGCAGAAACGTCCAAGTCCTTGACGATCGGCGGCGTCTTCCAGCCCAGGTTCGTCCCGGGCCTGTCGCTGTCGGCCGACTATTACGACATTACGGTGGACAACGTCATCTCGTCCGTTTCGGCGCAGAACATCCTCAACCTTTGCTATGACTCGGCCACGCTGAACAATCCCTTCTGTGGCCTGTTCCAGCGTGCGGGTGCCGCTGGCGGTCCGCGCGGCGAACAGCAGTTCTGCGTGCTCGAGGGGTCGCTGCTCCAGTCGGGCGCCAACTTTGCCAAGCGCGTTGCACGTGGCATCGACTTCAATGCGTCGTACAATCACAGCTTCGACTGGGGTTCGATCGCGGTGAAGGGCGTCTACACCCGGGTGCTCAAGCGCGACAACTACACTAACCCTGCAGACCGGACGTTCGTTGACACGTTGCTGGGTGAACTGGGCGATCCGGAAAACCAGTTCAACGTGAGCACCGACCTGAAGATCGGCAAGCTTACGCTGGGCTACAGCCTGCGCTGGATCGACAAGATGTATCTGAACACGTTCGAGGATTACAACGCTCTCAACGGTTTGCCACCGCAGAACACCGATTATGCGGAGATCATCCAGTATCCGATCGTGACCTATCACGACATTCGGGCGTCGTACGACATCACGACGCGATTCAATCTTTATGGCGGCGTCACCAATATTGGTGACACGAAGCCTCCCTATGGCTTGACGGGTGTCGGTTCGGGCTCGGCGATTTACGATAACCGCGGACGCTACATGTACTTGGGCGTCGTCGCCAAGTTCTGAAGAACAGCGACAAGATGAGAAGGGCCGGTCTTTGCACCGGCCCTTTTTGTATGGTCGAACAACATGATAGATGGCAGAAATGACTGTAGCGCCTGTTGATCATGCCTTACGCCTGATGCGCGAAGGGCAGTTGGCGCCTGCCATCCGCATCCTCGACGAAGCCGGCAACAGGGGCGACGTCGACGCCCTGGCCCTGCTTGCGAACTGGTGCCTGAGCGGCGCGATCGGGCACCGCGATCTGCCCCGCGGGCGAGAGCTGTTGGCGCGGGCACGCGCCATCGGGCACGTGGATGCCGCGCTGATGGAAATCGCGCTGACGGCAAACGGCAGCGGCGGCGAAGCAGACTGGTCCGGGGCCCTGAAACTGCTGGAGGATGCGGCACGCACCGATCCGGTAGCGGCTCAGCAAACCCGCCTGCTTGAAGCGATGAACCTCGCCGACGACGGCGGAACAAAGCACCTCCCGGCTTCGGAGCAGATCGGGTCGCAACCCGATGTCTTCCGTTATACGAAGTTCCTTACTGCAGAGGAATGTGCCCATATCGCCCACGCCGCGAGCGACCTGCTGGAACCCTCGTATGTCGTCGACCCTGCTACCGGGCGCCACGTTGCCGATCCTGTGCGCACGTCGCACGGCGGTGTCATCGGACCCGCCCGGGAAGATCTGGTCGTGCGCGCCATCAACCGACGCATCGCCGACGTCACGGGCACCGCTGTCGCGCAAGGTGAGCCCCTGTCCGTGCTCCACTATTCGTCGGGACAGCAATATCATCCCCATCTCGATGCCCTGCCCGGCGTGACCAATCAGCGCATCAAGACGGTGCTCGTCTACCTCAATCAGGGGTATGTCGGGGGAGAGACCCGCTTTGCCTCCAGCGATCTGCAGGTTGCCGGACGCGCCGGGGACGCGATCGTCTTTGACAACTGCTGGCCGGACGGACGGATAAAGAAGGACTCGCTCCATGCAGGCCTGCCGGTGCGTCACGGCGTTAAATGGCTGGCGACGCGCTGGATCAGGGCCGAACCCTATGACCCATGGGCCTGAGCTAATGCCAGCGGCGCTCGGCTCGTACGCCTAGCCCGGTCAGCAGTTCATATTGCGACAGGCCCGAGGCTTCGCTCGCGGCGGGTAAGGCGTAATCGAGAGCGACCCAGTCGCCCTCCCCGACTTCACTGGCTGAAACGTCGATCGCGATCAGGTCCATCGACACCCGTCCAATGACCGGTAAGCGTCCTCCCCCGCAGCTGCCTCTCCCCGAAAAGCGGCGCAGATAGCCATCGGCATAGCCGATGTTGAGGATTGCCACATCGATGTCCCGTTCGGCTACGAAGGTCGCGCCATAGCCGACGCTGTCACCGGCGCTGACATGGCGGCGCTGGATGACTTCGGCTTCCGGATAGACGACCTGACTAATATGCCCCAGGGCCTCGCGCCGGGGGATGCCGCCATAAAGCGCCAGGCCCGGCCGGGTGAGGTCGAAAGCGAAATCGGATCCAAGGCAGATGCCCGCCGAATTCGCCAGGCTGCGCCGTTTGGCAGGCACATCGAGTGCGGCGAACGACTTCCTCTGCCGGGCGTTCATCGCGCTGTCCTCGTCCGCGCAGGCGAGGTGACTCATCAGCGTGTCGATGCGGAGTCCCGCGAGCAGCCCGTCGGCGACATCCCGGGCGGAAATACCGAGGCGGTTCATGCCCGTATCGACCATGACGTCACACGGCTGCTGCGTAGGCTTCCACCTCGCGACCTGTTCTGCTGAATTCAGTACCGGCCGGGCGGGCGAAGCGATCGCCGTCCGCATGTCCGCGGCGCGAGGTCCGTGCAGGACCGATAAAGCGCATTCCGAAGGGAGCGGGCCCAGTCGTTCGGCCTCGTCCCATGTCGCGACGAAGAAGTCCCGACAGCCGGCTTGGGCAAGCAATTTCACGACAGCGTGCGCCCCAAGTCCATAGCCGTCGGCCTTGACCGCGGCACCACAGGCTGCGGGTCCGCTTTGGGTCGCCAGCCACCGCCAGTTGGCCGCGAGTGCGGCGCCATCGAGCTGCAATCTGAGAGGAGCAGTCATGATCGGCAGTCTAGTCGAGCGGCTCGCCCGCGCGCTCCTTGAGGAAGAACAGGCTCACGAAAAAGGCCATGACGACAACGATGACGGTATACCACAGGCCTGCATAAGGGTCACCGCTCCTGATGACGATAAGTTGCGAAATGAAGGGCAGGAAGCCACCGAAATAGCCCGATCCGATGTGATACGGCACGGACATGGACGTGTAGCGGATCCGCGCCGGAAACATTTCGACAAGGATCGCCGCAACCTGCCCATAGGTCATGGCCGACAGACCCACCATCAGGGCGACGGCAAGGATGATCTTCCACGGCTGTTTTTCACGTGGGTCGGCCTTGTCCGGATAGCCTGCAGCGATCAGCGCGGCTGTATAGGCCTTGTCGTCAAAACCGGGGATCCGCGTATCGCCGACGACGAGTGCAACATGGCCGGGGTCGTAAGGAGACACCTTCGCATAGCCGATCCCACGTTTTGCGAGATAGCCGAGTGCCTTGGCGCACGGTGTCTCCTGCTTTGCCGCAAAGACGCTGAAGTCGCATTCCGGCAGTTCGAGCCGCACGGGAGACGTCGCATTGGCACGCGCCAGCGCCGGGTTGGCGGCGTCGGCCATCATGTGAAAGATGGGAAACACAAAGATTGCGGAGAGCGCATAGCCAGCCAGCAACAGCTTCTTGCGTCCGAAACGATCGCTGAGCGCGCCGCAGAGCACGTAGAGCGGTGCCGCAATGCAGGCGCCCGCTGCCATGTAGAGCAGCGCGTCTTCCTCGGCGAGCCGCGTCGTATCGCGAAGGAATGCCAGCGTTGCGAATTGCGACGTGTAGTAGACGACCGTGAGGCCGGCGGCGACGCCGAACAGGGCGACGAGAACCCGTCCGAGATTGCCCGGCTCACGAATGGAATCCATGATCGGGTTGCGAGACGTCGTCCCGGCCGCTTTCATAGCCTTGAAAACGGGGCTCTCGCTCAGCTTCATGCGGATGTAGAGCGAGATCGCCAACATGACGAGCGACGCAAGGAAGGGGATTCTCCAGCCCCATGCCTCGAACTCTTCCTTGGCCAGCATGCGCCGGCAGGTCAGCACGACGATGAGGCTGAGCAGGAACCCGCCAACGACAGAAACCTGGATCCAGCTGGTATATTGCCCGCGCTTTTTGGCAGGCGCGTGTTCGGCGACGTAGATCGCCGCGCCACCATATTCGCCGCCGAGCGCAAGCCCCTGCAACAGCCGCAATCCGACCAGCATGACCGTGGCCCAAATACCGGCCGACGCGAATGTGGGAAGGAAGCCAATCGCGGCCGTCGCCCCGCCCATCAGGGTGATCGTGACGAGGAACGTGTATTTGCGCCCGACCAGATCGCCGAAATAGCCGAACACCAGCGCGCCGACTGGCCGCACGCCGAAGCCGGCCCCGAACACGGCAAGGCTGGCAAGGGTCGCGGCAGTGGGGTTGCTCGACGGAAAGAACAGCGCGCCGAGCAGGGGCGCCAATATCCCGTAGACAAAAAAGTCGTACCATTCGAACACGGTACCGAGCGAAGAGGCCACGATGACGAGGCGATCGCGCTGAGGATCAAGGGTTCCCGGCGCGTCGATCTGTTCGGCAGCGATATCTGTCATGAAACTCCCCTGGCCCGGACCCTAAAGGGAGAATGGCTTTGGCGGCAAGCCATGTTGCGAAGCGCCTGCCCACTACACGCCCGGTTCCGCGCTCCTGCCGTCAGAAAAGGCGCGCGCCATTGGGTACGGACTGGTCCGGGGCAAACAGGACAACGCGCCCCTGCTTGTCGGGGAAGCCAAGCATGAGGACTTGCGACATGAACTTGCCGATCTGGCGTGGCGGGAAATTGACGACGGCCGCGACCTGACGCCCGATAAGATCTGCCAGCGCGTAATGCTCGGTGATCTGGGCGCTCGAGCGACGGGTGCCGATCGCGGCCCCGAAATCGATCGTCAGCTTGAAGGCGGGCTTGCGCGCCTCGGGAAAGGGCTCGGCGGCGACGATGGTCCCGACCCGAATGTCGACGCGCATGAAATCGTCGAAGGAGATCGCCGGGGTAGGTTCTGCGTGGGGGTCTGGTACGATATGCACGGGTGCGTTTCCCTGGGGCCGAGCCAGAAGTGGGTGACGACTGATTAAGGGCGGCCCGCTCCACCGACAACAGCGATGTTCGGCTTATGAACCGACGGGCATTTCGAAGGCGCCGGGGTTGATCGCGCCGAGCGCGGGAAAGCGAAGCTGCACTCCCGGCTGTTTCAAAAGTTGGGCAAACAGCGTCGCGCGGCCATCGGAAAGGGTGGCAAGGGTGTCGCTGGTCATGAGCACGCCGTCGCCTGCCGCCGCATAACGGGCGAGAAACTCTACCTGTGCGTCGTCCAGATGGTGGAAGCGATCGCGAAGCAGGACGCAGTCGGGATCGGCCTGCCACAGGACGCCCGCTGCATGATTGCGGCTGGCGCGATCGCGCAGCAGGCTCTCTGCCGAATATTCGCCCTCCCATGAAACGCCGATATCCCGCCCGATACGTACCGCGTCGACATAGCCGACCGAAGCCCAGAGCGGGCAACCGCAGCCCAGCCATAACGCATCGTCTATTGCTTCGCGGATGAGGGCCGCCATGCGCCGCCAGATCGCTATCCGTGAAAGGCCCGGCTGGTGCCAGACGGCTCGGTCGGGGCCGTGTTCGCTGCCGAACAGCATGAAATCGGTCTTGAAATAGCCGACGCCCCATTCCTTGCGCCAGGTCCGGAAGACCCCGGCAATGTACTGTGCTGCCTCGGGGTGGGTAACGTCGAGGATGTAATATTCCTCGCTCCGCTTGTGCCAGCGGAACTCGCCGTAAAAGTCCATCTGGACGAGCGGACCCCCCACTGCATCCTGCACGACCCAGTCCGGGTGGTCCGCATACAGGCGGCTGCGGTTGCCGACCATGAACGGCGCGATCCATAGGCCGGGGGTGAAACCGGCGTCGGCGATCTCCGCCAGCAACGGCTTCATGCCATCCGGGAATTGCGGCTTCACGTCGAGCCAGTCGCCCATTTCCGGCGTGAAGCCGTCGTCGATCTGGAAGACCTCAAGGGGGACATGGTGCGTGTCCCGAAAGGTGCGGCAGCTGTCGAGCTCGGCACGGATCGTTGCCGCGTCGATCATCGCATAATGGTTGTACCAGCTGCACCATCCCGTGATCCGGCGGTGGGGTATACGGGGAGGTAGCGGAGAACTGGCAGCAACGATTTCAGCCCAGCGTCGCAGCGATGGCTCCACCTCGTCACCCTCGAACACGATCATGGGCTCTCCCGACGTAGCGCCCGTCCGATCGAGCAGCGTTTCGGCATCGAGCGTCATTGCATCGGCAGTTCCGCCAAAGCGAAAGCGGGTCTGGAACCGGTCGTGCCTGACAAATCCGAGAACCAGCACGCCGCTTGTTTCCGGAAGCAAGGCGGTTGCCGCGTAGCCCAGCGTCGGCGCTTTGAGCGGCGGTCCGTCACCCGCTGGGGTGCCGGGCGGCACAAAGAAGCTTCCGTCCCAGCTTTGGTACCCATGGCGCAGATAGCGCGAGACGCCGGTCACTGTGCCAAAGCGAAGGCCGATGCTGTCGAGGGGCCCACCCACACCCTCGGCCCGGCATTGGAGCCTCAGCGGTTCGCCCGACTCGACCTCGACGACGAACCGGCCGCTGGCCAGCGACCAGATCAGCGACGTTTCCGTCGCTTCGGGATTGTCATGCTGCGGCACTTGCCCGTCGATCAGGGGCTGTATCGCGCCAAGCACCAGTCCCTTAGCCCGGAAGCTCGCGGTCTTAGCGTCGAACATCGCTCAGCCTCACCTCGCGAGCTTCACGCGCCGATTGCGCGGCGGCCAGCGCCAGGCGCAAAGACCTGGCGCCTTCGCTCAGAGGCACATAAGGTGCACGGCCGGTGGCGATCGCGTCCGCAACATCGGCAAGTTGCGCGACGAAAGGGTCTGTCGGTCCGACGATCGTTTCGCCGCTGCCGGACCCGTCCGTGCGCGTGAGGACGGCATCGTTCCAGCTGGTGAAGCGCCCCGTCATACGCTCGGCAAAAATGTTCCAGTCCTTGTACCAAAGACCCGGTACCGCGACGTTCGAGGCATTGAGCGTCGCGATGCGCCCGTCATCCCAGCCGAACACAATCGCCGAGACATCCTCTACATCGTAGCCCGGCGTGTCGGCGTGGAACAGGGTCGCCATGCGCGCATAGACCGTATCGG
Organism: Sphingomonadales bacterium; assembly: GCA_031371635.1. GTDB lineage: Bacteria > Pseudomonadota > Alphaproteobacteria > Sphingomonadales > Sphingomonadaceae > Sphingomonas_O. The sequence goes on from JANMJZ010000030.1 coordinate 15,872, forward strand.
GTTCGCCGATCAGGTGGCGGATCAGATCGATCTGGTGGAGTACCTGCTCGACCACCTGCCCGCCCGACTTGGCGCGCGTTCGCCACCAGTCCGCATGCAGCGCGTTGCAGTGATAACTGCCGGCGTAAAGTGCGGCGCGACCGGTATCGACCTCGCGCCAGCGTCGCACTGCATCGCCAAACCGGTACATGAAGCCGATCGCCGCAACGACGCCGCTTGCCGCCACAGCTTCAACCATGCGATCGGCAGCCGCCATTTCGAGCGCGACGGGCTTTTCGACCAGCAGATGAACCCCGCGCGCCGCGAGATGCTCGACTTCGCCATTGCGGGCAAAAGGTGGAATGGTGACAACCACCAGGTCGATCCCGTCGTCGATCATGGCGTCCATGTCGGTATAGGGACGTCCGCCATGTTGCGCAGCAAACGCGGTGGTTCTGGCCGCGTCACGACCACAACATGCGGCTAGCGTCATCGCGCCGGGAAGTGCGGCGATGGCCCCGGCATGGCGCGCCGCGATGCCGCCGCAGCCGAGAATGCCAACCCGAAGCAAGCTCATCGGTCGAATGTCAGCACAGCCTGCATGATGCCCGGTTCACCGGCATCGAGACGTGCGAATAGGTCTGGAGCGCTGTCGAAAGGCACCGAATGCGTGATCAGCGGCAACAGGTCGAGCCTTCCCTCGGCCTGAAGCTCGACGGCCGTGCGCCACAGGCGCGGCTTCGACCATCGATGGCTGGCAGCGGGCGCGACACCCGAAATCTGCGAGCTGATCAGCTCCACCCGATTGTGGTGAAACTCGTCGCCCAGCCGCAGCCCTGCGACCTCGCCCTGATAAAATCCCATGGCGACGACCCGCGACGCATAGGCGACGGCGCGGATCGCGTCGGTAAGGGCCGCCGCCGCTCCCGAAACCTCGATGCAGACATCGGCGCCTTTGCCGGCCGTCATCTCCTTAATTTCATTGGCGGCGTTTGAAGAGAGTGCATGCGCCGCACCCCTCTCGACAGCCATCGCGCGCCGCGCAGGATCAGGGTCCACCGCAATCACGCGCGCACCCGATGCCCGCGCCGCCTGCACGACGATCTGGCCGGGCACGCCGAGCCCGAACACCGCGACCGTGTCTCCCAGCCGGATGCCCGCGTCATGCACACCGTTCAGCGCGACAGCGCCGATATGGCTGAAGATACCGAACCGCGGGTCGGCGTCCGCCGGCATGGCGCGGTCGCGGGCATAAGCCGCCGGTACTACCGCGTGGGTACGGTGATTCCATGTGCCATAGACGTGCTGACCGACGGAAATGTCCCCGGCTTCGGCACCGACTTCGACGACTTCGCCGACTTCCTCATAGCCGAGCGTCCGGACAGGATAGGGCCAGCTGGGGGCGTCTCCCGGCACGAACAGCCGGGTCGCCTCGTCGAAGCGCCGGTCCATGAATGGGCTCGTGCCACGATATTGAGTCAGTTCGGTGCCCGCGCTCACACCGGAAAACAGGGTCTGCAAGCGCACCTCGTCAGCGCAGAGCGGCACGTCGCATGCATCCTCGAACGCAAGCGTGCGGGGCGCGGTCAGTATGAGCGATCTCATATGTGGGCCTCCGCAGCATTGGCGGCAACCGCGCGACGGATCCACGGACGCATCGCCATGATCAGGACGACGGCGAGCGCGTAGAGCACGGCCAGCGCGACCATTGCCCCGCCCATGCCCAGCGTACTGGCCGCCAGAGCCACGAATAATGGCGTCAGTCCCGCACCGAAAAAGCCGATCATCGTCATGGCGCCGACGGCCGTCGCGCGGGCGTGCGGCGGTACGACATCGTGCATCGCGGCATAGATGCACCCGTCGAAAAGTCCCTTCCCGAAGCTTGTCGCGATCAGCACGATGCCCACGCCCGTCGCGGTCGTCATGGTCGCGAGCGGCAGCAATAGGACTGCCGCAAGCGAAAGGCCGATCGCGAGGGTATAGAAGCGACCGATCGGCGAACGCCGCGCCATCCAGTCGGCGAGGAAACCGCCGAATGGCACGGTCAGGAAACCGGCGATATTGATGGTGGCCGAGCCCACGAGTGCAGAACCCGCCAGGTTCAGATTCAGCGCGTCGTGCACGTACATCGGCGCCCATACCGTCACCCCGGTGGATGCTCCGTTGGCAAGAAAGAACACCGCGCAAAGCATAAGCGCGGGCGGGTTGGCGAGCACCAGCCCCAGGGGCTCACGCTTCGCCTTGCTTACAGTCGTCACGGGGGCGTCGCGCAAGAAACGCCAAAGCACGACGGCATGAACCACGCCCACGATCGCAAAGAGCGCAAAGGGCGTGTGCCAGCTGAAGCGATCAGCCAGATAACCGGCGAAAAGAGCGCCCAGGCCAGCGCCTGCGAAGACGCCCGTCTGGTGCAGCGACAGCGCACGGCTGCGCCATTTCGGCTGATGCCAGTCGGAAATAAGCGCCGTGGCGGTCGGGTAATAGGTCGCCTCCCCCATTGCCACCAGGCCACGAAACGCGAGCAGCATCGCAAAGCCGGCCGACAGCGCAGTCAGGCCGGTCGCCATGCTCCAGAAAATCAGGCCGTAAATGATGATCCGCGTCCGCCGAACGGTGTCGCCCAGCCGGCCCGACAGAAAGGCGAACACCGCGTAAACCCAGAAGAACAGCGAGTTGAGCAGGGCAAGCTGCGTGTTGCCAAGGCCGAATTCGGCCTTGATCGACGGCATCACTGCAATGATGATCGACCGGTCGGCAGCGTTCAGAAACGCCACGACCCACAACAGGCCGATCAATATCCAGGGATAGCTGGACGACTTGCTTTGCGCCGGGGGGGTCATGCCGACACGCTCCCGTCGATGAGTATAACGCGAAAATCATTGACGTTCGTCAACGTAGGCCCGGTGATGACGAGATCGCCGAGCTTATCGAAAAAGAGATAGGCGTCGTTGCGGGCCAGATAGGCGCTAGGGTCCAGCCCCAGCGCGGCAGCGCGAGCCAGCGTGTCGGGTAATACCATTGCTCCCGCCGCATCCTCGGTCCCGTCGATGCCGTCAGTATCGCAGGCAAGAGCACAGATGCCCGGAGCCCCGTCGAGCGCAATGGCCATGGCCAACAGATATTCCAGGTTGCGACCTCCCCGGCCCGCTGGATTGACAACGGTAACCGTCGTTTCGCCGCCTGAAATAATGGCTCGGCGCTTGCCGTCGCGCGAAAGTCGGCGGGCGAGTGCGGCATGACTGGCACCAAGGTGTCGGGCTTCGGCCTGCAACTGGTCCCCGAGATCGGTCACCGCAAAGCCATGGTCTCGTGCAAGAGCGCCAGCTGCGGCCAACGCATCGCGCGCGCAGGCAATGATGACTGTTTCGCCGCCTGCAAGCCCGAGCGCATCGGGATCGGGCGTTTCGTTGGCGGTGTCCTCCAGTGCGCGCGCGATAGGCGCTGGCACGGGTATGCCGTATTTGGTCAGGATGTCGCGCGCCTGATCCAGCGTCGTGTGGTCCGCCACGGTGGGTCCCGACGAGACGAACGACGGGTCGTCGCCGGGAATATCGGAAATGATCCAGGTCGTTACCTGCGCGGCTCCCGCCGCCACCGCCAGTCGCCCGCCCTTTACGGCCGAAAGATGCTTCCGGACGCAGTTGATTTCCGCGATGGTGGCACCGCTTGCCAGCAGGGCACGCGTCATCGCCTGCTTGTCGGCAAGCGTCACGCCCGGCGCCGGCGCTGCTAGAACGGCAGAACCGCCCCCCGACAACAGCACGACAAGTCGATCGCCCGCCTCCAATTCACGCGCAATCTCCAGCGCGCGGTCCGCAGCGCGAACGCTGTTCTCGTCGGGAAACGGATGGCCTGCCTCGATGACCTCTACCCCCGGCCAGGCAGCGCCCCCGGGAGGAAGATGATCGTACCGGGTGACGACCATGCCGCCCAGCGGTACGGGAGCGCGGCGCTGCGCCACCCGCATCATCTCGGCCGCGGCCTTGCCGACGGCGATGACGGCAGTACGCCCGTGCGGCGACATCGGCAAAGCTGGCGGCATGGCACTCTCGGGCGTCACGGCACCCACCGCGCGCGTAAACAACTGGCGCAACATGGTTCGGCTCGACATCGCGGATGCGGCGCTGCTGATACTGCCCTCCCTCTCGCTCGCCACTCTAACGGATGGCGTAGCTTCAGAGTGACGCCTCTCAGCCGAAGCGCCTAGCCTAAATGCCGGAACGCTGTGTTGCGATATCGGCAACTATGTCCACTTCCCATGAGAGAGTTGGTCTCAACGTGTCGACCAGGTAGTCGATGAGCGTTCGCACCCGCACGGGTACGCCCTTTGGATCGGCGAACACTGCGAAAAAGCTCAGGTCAGGCGTCTGCCAGCCCGGCAGAACGTCGACGAGGCGACCTTCCGCCAGATCATGCTTGCAAAGAAACGCAGGCAGACTGGCGATGCCGAGTTCCGACAGGGCAGCGTGGCGCAGCAGGATCAGGTCGTTGCAAACGAGCTTCGGAGCAAACTCCACCGTCACTTCCTGCTCGGCATTGTGCAGGGTCCATTTGTGTCTTCGGTCTGTGTTGCCGCTTGCCAACAGATCGAACCGTGGCAGTTCGACGTGGTTTTGCGGCAATCCCTTGCGCTCGAAATATCCCGGCGCGGCGAACACGCCGCACTCGGTCGTACCAAGCTTGACGGCAATCAGGCCCGAATCTGCCAGAGGTCCCACCGCCAGCGCCACATCGAATCCGGCGCGCAACAGCCCGACTGCGTCATCCGTGAGCACGCTGACGAGGCGGACGTCCGGGTAGCGTTCGAGAAAGCGCGCAAGCAGCGGACCGATCAGGCTTTGACCGAGCACATAGGGGATTGCGACGCGCACGACGCCTTGTGGATGGTGCTGCTGGCTCTGCAACGCGCGCTCGCCATCGCGAAGCACGCCGATGGACCTAAGGCAATATTCGAAGAACAGGGCGCCATCCTGGGTCACGGTCACCGCGCGCGTGCTCCGGTGGAGCAGTTGGACGCCCAGAGATTCCTCTAGTCTCGACACGCGGCGGCTGACGGTCGATTTGGGAAGTCCTAGCAGGACCCCGGCTTTGGTGAGGCTCTCCGTTTCGACCGTTTTGACGAAGACCATCAGGTCGCCCAGATCCAGCATCACATTCCCCCTCGCGCCGTTTTAGCTACGTCGTCGTTGCATATCCAGCAACAGATTGTTGCCGCCATATGGGCTTCCCCATCGCAGCACGAGGTCGCACCAGATACACTAACCAAGCCGTATTGGCGGCTGAGCGCGGGACAACCCGCCGAACGGGGAGGAATACGATGACAAGCAACACAACAGCACCCAGATTTGGGGTGGTTCTGTCCACGAGCGTTGCCAGCCTTGCCTTGATCGCGTCGGCCGCTCACGCTCAGGCACCAACGGCCGCAGAGGAAACCGGCCCCGACATCATCGTCACTGGCACCAGTCGCGCCCGCATTGCGCTGGATACGCCGCTGGCCGTTACATCGGTCAACGAACAGTCGATCGCTCGCCTCACCGCGTCGGGCCAGGCCGACATTCTCAACAGCGTTCCGTCGATCAAGGCCGACGGTGGCGGTGGCGAAGCCGCTGCGAACGTCTTCGTCCGCGGCCTGCCCTCAGGCGGACAATATCAGTTCACGCCACTTATGTACGACGGGATCACGGTCCTTTCGAACTTCGGCCTGAACTCGTCGGCGTTCGACGTCTATTATCGCAACGATTTGTCGATCGAGCGGCTCGAATTCGTCCGGGGGGGCGTTTCCAACCTGTTCGGGCCGGGGTCCGTCGCGGGCCTGATCAACTACATCAGCCGCACCGGCGACGACCAGTTTCGGGGGACCGCGCAGCTCGAGGCTGCGCAGCGGGGGCGCTATCGCGGCGACCTGGCAGTAAGCGGTCCGCTCGGTTCGAACCTGTTCTATGCGGTGTCCGGCTATTACCGCTATGACGAAGGGCCGGTTCGGACAAACCTCAAGTCGCAAGGCTATCAGGTTCGCGCCAACCTGAAATATGCCCTTCCCGACGACAGCGGGTCGATCACTCTTTACGGCCAGTACATGGACGACAAGGTCCAGTTCTACCTACCGATCCCGCTCGACGGCACGACCCGCGACCGCTTGGCTGGCAACGATGGCCGCACGGTCTATTCGGTCCAGAACAATTTCGGCCCTTCGCTCGGTTTCGCAACGCCTGCAGGCCAGTTCACCTCACGTATCAATGACGGCGTAAAGACCAAGGGTGGTCAGGTCGCGCTCGCATTCGACAAGAAGTTCGGCGAGAATTTCGGCGTCAACGGCAAAGTAAAATATTCTGAATATTCGCATCGGTTCGGCCTGTGGTCCGATGGCGACGGGATCATCAACGTACCCGAGACGCTGACCAGCTTCCTGACGAACCGCGGCCTTGGCTTGCCCGCAAACGCGCAGTTCACCTTTGTTGGCGGCGGCGCGGTGCCGGGCAACAACATTGTTTTCGCCAACCGCTTCACCGACCGCGAGCGCCCTGTCACTGACTTCACCGCCGAACTGAACCTGACCACCGGGTTCCAGACAGGCATTGCCGATCACAAGGTTACGCTGGGTGGGTTCTACGCGAACACGAAGGCGAGCGACGTCAACGTCACGACGACCTATCTCGCCGAGTTCAACAATACGCCACGGCTCGTGAACCTCGTCATCACCAATCCCACTACGGGCGCACAGACGATCGTTTCGCGCAACGGCCTGCTCAATGCAGGCGCCGGTTACGTGAACAACCGGCACACGGCGGAACGTTATGCTGCTTACATCGCCGACCAGGTAGAGGCCGGGCCGCTCAACGTCGATATCGGTTTCCGGATCGAACAGTTCACCGGCAACATCCGGCGCGAACGCACGGCAACGTTTATCACCGATGCGACCACCCCCAATTTGTCGACAGCCCTTCGCGACGTCATCTGGGGCAATGGCACCTTCCTGACTGGAAAAGTCTCGACGAGCGAATGGGCGCTGGCGGTGGGCGCGCTGTACAAGGTCAGCGACCGCGTCAGTGTCTATGCAAACGCCTCTCGGGGTTATTTCTTCCCGGAAATCCGCTCGGTCACGTTCAACGCGCTGGGTGTGCCCCAGTCGTTCTCGGCCGAGATCATCAAGCAGGCCGAACTGGGCATCAAGGTCAGCCAGCCGGCCTTCACCTTCACCGCCGCAGGCTTTTATACGAAGCTCGACAACCGTCGACAGGTGCTCTTCGTCAATGATGGTGCCGGTGGCTTCACTGAGCGGGTCAACCTGGTCAGCACCCGGTCCTATGGGGCGGAGGCAACGCTCGACCTGAAGATCGTCGACCATCTGCACTTCAACGGCAATCTGACGTTGCAGCAGTCGAACTACACCTCATTCGACACCACGCCGAGCAATGTGGGCAAGGACCTCGAGCGCCAGCCCAACCTGCTCTACAATGCGGGTTTCTATTATGACGACAGTCGGCTCGATGCGTCGATCTTCACCAACTACACGGGCGACAACTACACCGCCGCGACCAACGCCATCGAGCTAAGGGGCTGGAATGTCGTGAATTTCGATGCAGGCTACAAATTCGACATCGGCGGTCGAAAGAACCTGCGCGTCGGCGTCAATGTGTTCAACCTGCTCGATACCGACGCCACGACCGAAGGGTCACCGCGACAGGACAGCAACCAGACCGTCGGCGGCGCCTATTTCGTCGGACGTCCCGTCCTGCCGCGTCGGATAACCGGCCGGGTGACCTTCAACTTCTGATCCGGCAACTTCAGTATGGGTGCGTAAATGGCGACGAAGACACAGCAGGATCTCGATCAGGAGGCCCGCGATATCCTCGTCGCCAACGACCGTGGCGGCTACACCGTGCCGAACGGGCGGGTTTATCCGTTCC